>JBFNEZ010000088.1:0-14504 GCA_040797825.1 Thermotaleaceae bacterium
CTTCGACGACAGCAAAGCTGTCTGAGAATTTTCCTATCCTATTAAAAAGCAACGGCTGAGATTACAACCGCTGCCATAGCTTTATACAAACTTGATACGCATATAAATCGAAATAAAACTATGCCATCACTTCAATATCTGGTTCAATCTTCTTTGCTATCTTTTTTGCTTCTTCTAGGATTTCATTGAATCTATCATCCGATGCTTCTAAAATCATCTTTTGACCCATAAAATTCACTTTAACACCGATAACACCCTCTAATTTCCCAATGGCGTTTTCAATTTTTGCTGCACAATTTCCACAGTCTAGGTTTTGTAATTTGATTGTTTTTTTCATCTTATTTTCCCCTTTCAAAGTAAAGAATTCATTCCTTATTTAATCATTAAAACGATTAAACGATCGTTTGATTGTTATATTATAAGTATATTTATCTTTTTATGGAATGTCAATAAAATCTAGACAGAAAGTCTAAATGGAAGAAAAAACAGTCTATTTGGTATAATATTCTTATCAATATTCCGATCATTCGTTCTTCACCCTATAGTTAAAAGTATATCTATTTGCTATAATTTATATAGTCATGCTAGTAAATATAGGGAGGTATTCCGATGTTCTCAGCCATTCTTTCTCACTTTAACGATGTTGTTACTGCAGAGCAAGGTAAAGATCATATTTCTTTCAATCTGAAAACTTTAGATGGACAAGGAGCTGCATCGGTATACTCCGTGTTTCCTGGCATTGAAATAGGCAATTTAGTTTTTCAAACGACTCATTTAAACCCACTCAAACACACTCAAATGAATATCGTTGAAATCAACCATTGTAAAGAAGGACGGGCCGAATGTAAAATGAACGACGGCTGCTTTCAATATATTGGGGAGGGTGATTTATTCATGAATACGCTGAATAACTACAGCGACAGCATTGAATTGCCTTTAGGATATTATCATGGCATCATGATTCTCATCGATATTGATCGAGCAGCCCCTATAATTTCAGAGTTGTTTCCCAATATTCCTATGAGTATCCAAGTGCTCTCTGAGCGCTTTTTTGACCAAGATCAATGTTTTCTTATCCAAGAAAAAACAGAAATTCAACACATATTTTCTGGAATGTATACAATTCCTGCCAGTGCTCGCCTTCTTTACTACCGGCTTAAAATTCAGGAGTTATTACTGTACTTGTATTTTTTTCTTCCATCAAAGGAAAAACAAAAAAAGACTTACCCACAACAACAAGTGGAGATCATTAAGCAGATACAAAAAAGAATTACCAGTGAGCCTGAACATCGTTTTACGATTGAAGGTCTGGCGAGAGAATACTGCATCAGTCCCACCGCTTTAAAATCAAACTTTAAAGGAGTTTACGGCGTACCGATTGCAACCTATATGAAAAAATACAGAATCCAGCAGGCAACGATCTTGCTGCAGCAGACACAGCTAAGTATGGCGGATATTGCTGCGAAAATCGGTTATGAAAGTCAGAGCAAATTTGGAGCAGCTTTTAAAGAGATTATGAAAATTACACCCCTTGAATACCGTAGAAAATTTGGCTATACTTCAAAAAATTTTTAAATCCTCTCAGCTGCCACGAACATCTATAAATAGTATAAGTATAAAATCCACTACATACTTAGATTCAATGAAATAAAAGATAGAAGGGTGCTTCTGTACAACAGCACCCTTCTATCTTTTATTTCTAAGCTATTCACAAAAGAATGAACCCTTTGCTCTAGTCATTTAAATCGTTTTTTCCATATGCACAGTTTTTTCTTCATTATCTTCTTCCACGGTAATTAAAAAACCTTTCTTTTGCCAAAAATCAAATCCTCCAGGAAGATGCCTATGGGTATGCAGGTATATCTTCTCATAGCCACTCTCTTTGCAAAATTCAATGATGCTATCAAATAGCAGAGATCCTACCCCTTGCCTTCTTAAACCTTCATTGATATAGCATCTCCCTAGCTCAGCTGTTGTATCTTCCTTGTACCGTCCTTTTATGACCTCAAATCGGTCATAAAATTGTTTTACAGCGATGGTTCCAATCAAGTTGTTATCTTTATCAAAAGCACCAATAATGCTATTTGTCTTTTCATCTAGATAAACTTCTTTCATATTTATGATATCCTTATGATATCGTGGATTTTTATCATGATTAAATAATTTTTTTACCATTTTAAACAAGTATTCTTGAGCAATAGCTATTTCATCTATGCTGATATGTCTAATGCTAATTTTGTCTGCCATAGAATAACCTCCTTGATTTTAAGCTATATTCCATAAAAAACAACGCTTTTTTAGCATATATGGCACAAAACCTTACTCCCATTGCTCATTACTTTTGCCTCAGGCCTTTTTTCATAACAAATTTCACAGGTTTCAGGACAACGTGGACTAAACACACAACCCTTTGCTTTTTCAAAACCAGTGTTTTTTCCTCCGATAGGCCCCATCTGGACTTCAAGCTTTTTCACTGAAAATACCGAATCCAGCAGCATCTTTGTATATGGATGTTTCGCATCTCTCATGATATTTTGACTCTCTATAATTTCAACGATTTCTCCTAGATACATAACATATATTTTGTCACATATACTTTCTGCCACCGCTAAGTCATGGGTAATAAAAATACTAGAGAAGTGGGTTTTTTCTTTTAATGTCAACAAAAGATCAACGATCTGCTGCTGTATAGACACATCCAGGGCAGAGGTACATTCATCACAAATGATGATATCCGGCTTTAATCCCATTGCTCTGGCAATGACAACCCTTTGAAGCTGACCGCCGCTTAGCTCATTGGGATATCTGTTAAAATAATCTTTATTCAAGCCCACCATCTCTAGTAATTCTTCAGCATATTTATGGGCTTGCTTTTTATCCATTATTTTGAAATTAATAAAGGGCTCCATTAAATAGGTACCGATTTTCATTCTTGGACTAAAGGTCCCTAAGGGGTCTTGAAAAATCATTTGTACACTTTTATAATATGTCCTCAGCAGATCTCCCTGCAGTCTCGTAACATCTTTTCCCTTAAAAATAATCTTGCCCTCATTTAAACTTGTCAAATGAGATAGGATTCTAGCAAGGGTACTTTTGCCACATCCACTTTCTCCAACAATACCAATGCATTCTCCCTTAGCTAACTGGATATTCACATTATTCACGGCCTTAAAAGGCTTTCCTTGATTATCTTTAAAGTTCTTAGAGACATCCTTTAATTCGAGAATTATATTATCACACATCATCTTAATCCTTTCAATTCAGGGATAGCATTCAATAGCTTTTGCGTATATTCCATTTGAGGATTTCTTATCAGTTTTGATTTATCCTCACATTCAACCACTTTACCTTTATGCATAACCATAATCCGGTCCGCCATATAGGCGGCACAACCTATATTGTGGGTAACCAATATCATACCGGTATCGAAATGATTTCTAAGGGCCATCAATTCATGAATAATCTGCACCTGGGTCACTACATCAAGGGCACTGGTTGGTTCATCAGCTACAATAAGCTTTGGCTCCATGGCTAAAGCCATGGCAATTGCAACTCTTTGCTGCATGCCTCCACTTAACTGAAAGGGATAGGCATTCATAATTCTGTCAATATCGCCAAGAGACATCTTCTCAAGGGTTTCCTTTGCTTTTTTAGCTGCATCCGCTTTAGAGAGATTTCTATGGCTTCGAATACTCTCTACGAACTGCCTGCCAATTTTGATAATAGGATTGATATAAGCACCAGGATTTTGAAAAATCATAGTGATTTCATTTCCACGAAGATTTCTCCACTGTTCTTGATTATATTTTCTGATATCCTGACCATTAAAAATGATCTCACCAGAAACAACCTTGGCATTAGGAGAAAGCAGATTGATAATGGCCCTTACAAAGGTTGTCTTTCCACTTCCGCTCTCACCAACAATCCCAACTATTTCCTTGTGTTCAAGGACCATATTCATATTTTCAATCGCATTTCCCTCACCGTCATATTTGACGGTGAGGTCTCTGACTTCAAGCAGTCTACTCATTACTTTACAGTCTCCATTCTGTTTTTCACATGAGCAATATCCCTTATCCAATTCGGAAGATTTTCGATAGTTTACTTTATTTTTATCCTATCGTCTATATAGTAAATTTCTGATATATACCGATGCACGCCTTCTACATTTTTCCTTGTTACCAGAGACCCCTCTTGATAGTATAGGAATAAAGAAGCCACATCCTTCATGAGTATTGCTGACCCTTCCATTCCTAATTGATCTCTATCCGCTTTTTCAAGGGTGTTATCTAACTTACTGCAAATGGCATCAAGTTCTGAATTGCTGTATTTTCCATGATTCCCTGCACTTCCACTTTTATAGCTGGCTTCTAAGAAGTATTGAGGGTCTGCTGTTGGCGCAGATGTCCATCTTTCCCACAGCAAATCGAAATCTCCTGACTTGGCCATATCTGCATAGTTTTCAACTTGAATCACTTCTAAGCCTATTCCAATCTCTTTATACTGCGCTTGCAGGGCTGTTCCAATATTATTTGCATCACTGCCATGGTTTGTTCTGGAAATATATTTTAGTACAATATTTTTTCCATCAGATTCTCTGATTCCATCCCCATTGGTATCGATGAATCCTGCTTTATCCAGTAGCTCCTTTGCCTTCTCAGGATTATATGAATAATAATCTTCACCTTTGTATCCAAAGGAAAGCATATCATTAAAAGGCCCTTTAGCAGGTATACCATTTACCAACTCCTTTGCATAGGTCTCCTTGTCCATCCCATAAGAAAGTGCTTGCCTGAATTCTAGACTTTTCATATAAGGCTTATCCATATTGATTCTTAATAAAAAAACACGTAGGTTAGGGCCTTTTTGCACAACAAAATCATCATTATTTTCAAATAAAGCTAGATCTCTTGCGCCTATTTGTGCAGCAAGATCGATTTCACCAGATTGTAAAGCCATGGTACGTGTAGAAGGATCTTGTATATATTTTACATTTACAATATCTACACCAATCTCTCCACTCCAATGTTCTTCATGCTTATGAAGGGTTAATCCCACATCTGGTATAAACTCTTCTACTTTAAAGGGACCAGTGGCTATAGGCTTATATTTAAATCCTTCCTCATCGGCTACAGAACTATCTACAATAATATATACCGTATCTGCTAGCACATTCAGTAAAGTTGCATAAGGTTTTGAAGTCTTAATCGTTAGTTTTTGTCCTTCAGCAGTAATTGATTCTACTGGAAATTTTACATCGTCCCTATCAGATATTTCTAATGCTCTTTCAATTGATTTTTTGCAAGCCTCTGCATCTACAATATTTCCATTGTGAAATTTTACACCTTCTCTTATGTGAAAAATCGTAGTCCTATCATCAATTTGTTCCCAAGACTCTGCGATTACAGACTTAAACTCCAAGTTTTCATCGATCTGTACAAGATTTTCACCTATACCACAACGGGTTAATGTCCAACCATTCCATCCTTCTGTGGGTTCAATATTGCCGTCTAGCCAAAATAACGCCATGTTCAGTACCTTTGGCCCCTCAGACTGACTTGAATCTGCCTTCTCACTTTGCTGCGTACAAGCCACCGATGAAATGCTCATCATAAGAATCATCATTACTGCGAATAATCTTTTCATGCTGCTCCTCCTATTTAGGTTCATTTTTTACGCTATCTAAACATGTTTCGGGTCTAATACATCCCTTGCAGTATCCCCCAACACATTAAAGATCGCCACTACAATAAATATGGCTGCCCCAGGATATATGAGCAGCCAGGGTGCCGTTTGCATATATGCTCTGCCTTCATTTAACATATTTCCCCATTCAGGAGTTGGGGACTGTACACCCAATCCTAAAAACGACAAGCCTGCAAGGGCTAACATCATACCGCCTATATCTAAAGCTAATTGTACAATGAGTGAAGATAGTATGTTGGGAAAAATATAGTGGGTGATGAGTTTAAATTTCCCTGCCCCTGCCATTTTTGCCGCATGAATATATTCACTATTTTTGATCCCCATAACCAACACCCTTGTCAGTCGTGCATACTTTGTCCACCAAACTACAGACAAAGCCAGTATGGTATTCCTTACTCCCGGCCCCAAGATTCCTACAATTGCAATGGCAAAGACAATATCAGGAAAGGAAAGTACAGTGTCTGTAATTCTCATAATCACTGTATCGATTATCCCTCCGGACATACCTGCAACCATCCCAATTGCTAATCCCAGAGTAAAAATAAGCATCAGAAGGAAAAATGTCATTCCTAGAGATACCTTAGCGCCATAAAGTACTCTAGAATAGATGCATCGGCCCACTTGATCGGTGCCAAAAGGATATTTACTGCTCGGTTCCTTCAGCACATGGGCGAAGTCTGTTGCTAGTGGATCATTTGGCGCAAATGCCGGGGCAATAATAGCCAATAGAATCAATAAGACCGCCACCGATAGAATAAAGGAGAAAAAAGCTTTTTTTCTTTTTCGATTACTCATCAATTTCTCCCCCTCTGATGACCACTCTCGGATCAAGTACTTGGGTGATTACATCCACTATAAAATTGATACCCACATAGATCAATACCATAAAAATAACGTATGCCTGCAACAATGGATAGTCTCTGTAGGTGATCGCCTCCAATGCCATAGATCCTAATCCTGGCCAAGTAAAAATATTTTCTACAATGACCGTCCCTCCCAAGAGTGCTGCAGTGGATAATCCTAACAGGGTAATGATGCCCAAAAGTGCATTGGGTAAAATATGATGTACAATGATTTCACTTTCTTTTATCCCTCTAGCTCTAGCACCTACTACATAATCTTGAGTATACTGTTCTAATATGGCAGCTCTAATCTGTCTTACATATCTTCCGATTAATGGGATTGCCAGGGTCATGGCAGGTAAGATGACACTTTTAAGGGCATATGGATCTGTGATCCTAAACCAACGATGCTTAACTACAAAAACATAAATCAGTATAAGCCCTAGCCAGAAAGCAGGAATCGATATGCTAACAAAAGAAATCCCTCTAATGATATAATCAGCTAGCTTGCTTTTTTGAACAGCTGATAGAATGCCCAAGCTAAGGGAGAACACCATCAATATAAGCAGCGCAACAAGGGCTAATCTTGTTGTCATAATAATTCTTTGGGGCAATACCTCTGCTACCGACCCCCGCTTAGAGTAGGAGTATCCTAAATCACCTTTTATCAAGTTTTTAAGCCAGGTCCCATACTGTAGGATAAAAGGGTCGTTAAGGCCCATTTCCTCTCTCGTTTTCTCTAAAAGCTCTTCTGTCGGGATCACATCACGGGACGTCAACATCATCTCAGCAGGGTCACTTGGACTAATATAAGTAAGTCCGAAGGTTAGAAAGGTCGCCAACAGCATCACAACCATAAGCTGTGTAATTCTTTTAAGTAAATAGTATTTCATCATATCACACCCATTTAACCCTTAATGATTTGCAAGTACAAATACTTTACTGAATAATTGTTTTCTGTATGGAACTATCTAAAAGATAATTTTCAAAATAAAGCATCATCAAAGTTCATTTTAAAAATTATAATGCTCACCTTCATTTATGTGTATGGTATACTATAAAAAGTTGCTTATATCTCAATAAAAAAGTCCCTTAGCAAGCACTAAGAGACCCTTTTCCCATCTAAAAAAGTAACTCTACCGAGAACTATAGCGAAATTTGTCCCCTTTCGTCTAAGCTTTCTCCTATCAAGGTAGGTTTCCTGACTTGTAGTTCAATCTCCTTCTAGCCTTCCCAGATGTTTTATATCCAGTGGCATTGTTAGAATTCGTCACTACTTACAGTGGTGGGTCCGTGTCGGATTTTCACCGACTTCCCTATTTTTTCTCTATCTTTAGAGACCCCTTGACATAAATATTTATCTTTAAACTATACTAACAAGATCTTAACAACCTTCATCCGATATAGAAGTAAAATACATTAGAATTTTCATCCTATATCCTTTTTCTGTGATAGTTCCTAATTAATATTGGTTCACAAATTCCATTTATAATTATATTAGTATTTTATTTTGAAAACAATAGAATTTGCTTATTTAGTTGTTTTCCAGGTTTATTCAATTATTTTTTTGGTATATTCTAAAGAAATTGCTTGTTATTCATCTTTTAGTATCAAACCCAGATGTCACAAGATAGAATAACATAAACCATATTATAAAATACCATCCATGTAGCTCAAAGGTTACCTATTCCATAAAGATAACAGGATGATTACGGCATGTATATAATACATATGATTTGAGATCAATCCATAATCTATATAACTACTACATATATATCTTCTAAAAAGACAAGTTGTAATTCCTTAGGGAGATACAATAAAAAAATTGGTGTTATCTTTGCAAATATTAATAGTTATAGTTTTTAAGCTGCAGCTATAGTGGCGACGTGCCGCAATATGAAAAATATAAGGCAGTCACTACCAATAGGAAAATGGCGAAAAGAGCTATATCATATTGGCTACCTTATAAATATGTTCTCAAAATTTTTTCCTTAAAGAACAATGAAAAATAGATAATAGTTATTAGCATCATAACATGCCGTATTGCCTAAAACAAAATTATAATTTCATAAGTCGCTTTATTATAAACCTTGTAGGTTTGTAGTAAAAACTTTCTAAAACTTTTGAAACCTTAGTCAGTTCATCTCTGATTGCAATTTTCTGAGGACAATGTTTCTCACATATTCCGCACTTTGTGCATAGTGATGCATTATGACTCTGCACTTTTAAACTTGTTTGCATTAGATATTTAAAAATCGCTTGGTATTTGCCTTCAATTTCCCTGTCGTTAAAACAGGAAAAGCAAGTAGGAATATCTACACCCTGAGGGCAAGGCATACAATAGTTACATCCTGTACAGGGAATTTTAATTTTTTCATTCAATATATTCCGTACGGACTTAAACAATTTAAAATCCGCATCGGTAAATGCATTTGCTTCCGATTGTGAGGCAACCCTTATATTTTCCTCCAGCATTTCCTGGGAGTTCATTCCAGACAATACAACTGTAACTTCTGGATGATTCCAAATCCAGCGAAGTGCCCATTCTGCAGGACTACGTTTTACATATGCTCTTTCCCACACATCATAGACTTCTTTGGGAAGTTTTGTTACCAGCTTTCCCCCTCTTAATGGTTCCATGATCATCACAGGCAGCCCTTTCGCCGAGGCATACTCTAATCCGCTTTTACCTGCTTGATTGTTTTCATCTAGATAGTTGTATTGAATCATGCAGAATTCCCAGGTATAAACATCTACTATCTTTATAAACTCATCCCTGCCTCCGTGATAGGAGAATCCAATATTGACAATCTGACCCTTTTGCTTTTTCTCCTCTATCCATTCAAGAACACCTATATTGACAAGTCTATTCCATACATTCACATCTGTCAGCATATGTATGAAATAGTAGTCGATATAATTTGTTTGCAGTCGCTCCAATTCCACGCTAAAAATCTTGTCAAAATCCTCATATTTTTTAATCAAATAGGGCGGCATTTTTGTTGCAATTTTTACACGTTCACGATAACCTTTTGCAAGTACTCGTCCTAATATAGCTTCACTATTTGGATAAATATATGCAGTGTCAAAATAATTAACGCCATTCTCTATAGCATAAATAATCTGCTTTTCAACTTCTTTTTCGTCCTTTGCAAACCGCATACATCCAAATCCAAGTATAGAAAGTCGGTCATTGTTTTTGGGGTTTATTCTATAATTCATTTTCCCCATTACTCCCTTCCGTATGTTACATGTACATAACTAAACAAGGGTATTCATCTTTATACCTTATAGATTCATTGAAGAATAAAAAATGCAGGTTACTTTAGACATACATGAACATCTTAATTATTTAAATAATTTACATTGTGTAATTTATTTAAATGATAACATTCTCATTGTATGTTGTCAAGCAAAATTCGATTTCTAACAATAAAAAACTGTGGTGAAAGTTAAGTTCCGCCACAGCCTCTTTTCAATAAGAATATATACTTCTTTACTTATGTTTACTAATCAAATTGGATATTTTTATCCAGGCAATACAAAATATGATAAATATTTTTTTTGTATTCATTTACAAATACTGGTGTAGCATGATTTGTATTAGAAAGGGCAATGGCCTCCATCTGCAGAGGTGTTAAGTTACACATTGGATAAAGCCCAAGTGCGATCGTCAGCTGGGCGTTAAGAAAGTATGCTATTTGCTCTTGTGTAAGGTTTGGCATTAGCTGAGTGAGCAGATCAGCAAGGGCCAATTGATATGAAAAAATCGATGTCTTAAAGTCAACCAAAGCTTCTTTCGATACATTTTTTTCTATAATTGTGAACAAGATAGAGAACAACCCTAACATTCTTTTATTTTCTATAACGCTGTTGCCCCATATATCACAAATATCTTTTATAGTATATAGTTTATTAATTCTAAATGAACCAATAAGTCTAGCAGTCCAACGGCCAATATCGATTGTCAAAATTTTTAACAATACTTCTTCTTTCGTGGAGAAATATTTGTATATCGTCGGTCGCGTAAATTTTGTCATTTCTGAAATTTTACTAAATGTAACTTCCTCATAACCATGTTGATCATAAACAGTCATCGCTGACTCAATTATTTCCTCAATTCTTGTCTGCACCTGTTCTTCGGAGCGCGCCCTTTGGAAAACCATAAAATCAGTCCCTTTGCAAAATATAGTTCTATCTAATCCTATTATCTTGTGCACATTATAACATACAACATGTAAATTGAAAACCGTGTTCCTATAACTGATATGCTTCGCTTTTAATAGATCTTATAAAATTTTCATATATAATTGCAACTTTTTTCTCCCAATACCGTCTATTGTATATACAGACTAATGGAGGTGCCTTAACCATGAAAAAGATATTGTTATTCACGATAGCCTCAGCTTTAATATTTGCCCTAGCCGCTTGCGCAGAAATAACAACTACCGCGCAACCCAATAATCCTCAGCAAAACGAACAACCTTCTAATACAGAAACAAATAAAGAGCCCATAAAAGTCGACTTACCCCAGACTTCAGAGATTAATCTAACTCTAGAGGGATTTGAAGAAACTCGTATCGGTAAAATTAATAGAAGTGCTCAGGACTTTTATATTTATCTGATTGATGGCTATAAGCTTGAAGAAAGAACTGGTTCTTCTGCTGTTGTGATGGCCTACGATAAAGACTTTTATGCAGAAATCACAAACTTAGGAAAAATAACAGATATCAGTAAAGAAATCGAATTAAGTAAAACTGAGCTAAAGCAGCTTGGGGAGCTTCATGTATTAAAAGCAACAGACCACTTTGATACATTCTTTCATGATGCGAAGGCCAATCTGCTAGCCTCTAGCACAAAGGGCAGCGTAATGATCCTATACAAAGAGGTAGACGGGAACATGATGCGCTATAGACTGAATATGCCTCTTAAGGAAGCAGCTGAGGGAGCTGGCCCTCATTTGTGGGGAATGCTAAAGACTATTCGTTTCATCTAACTGTCTCATTTCTCACTCTGTTAGGAACCAAACACCAGCTAACTGATATAAAAAAAGGTTGCAGCAGCATCCTTTATTTGCTCAGCCTGAGGAAGTCCTAACCTACATTTACTTGTCATAGGGAGAATTTATGCTAAATCATCTGTATCAGCATTTAAAAATTCTTCTGGTGTTAAATACTCTGTTAGTATTTCAAGAGATGATTTCCAAAATGTATCGGAAAACAGCGTTGCATACTTTCAAAAATCTTGTTCTAGCAAAGAAATAACCTTTTTTTCAGGTCAGAAACCATTTCAATTTGAAATAATCTAAACCGCAATAGATTTCTTAAAAATAATATGTCTTCTTCAGCAAGATATGTAGAAGAAAATAATTTCAATAATTATACCATATAAGCCTCTGAGGAGAGGGAGAACACCTATTTCAGCTTAGATAAGTAGTATTTAAGAAGTGCAAGATTCATTAAGGTCATTATACGAGGAGGTAGGTAATCCGTTTACCTACCTCTTTTTCCATTCTATGTACTTTAAAGCTTCGTCTATCTAGCCATAGCTGTTTGTTCGATATGAATTTCATAATAATCCTTATATAAAACAGGCATCTTCAATTTTAAAGACCGCTGCACGTCTAAAATCCGTTGATTTTCAGATCCTCGAAATCGTAATAGTAGGTTTTTCTTTTCAAGAATAAAGGGACCATCAATGAGTACATCAATGGATTTTAGAAACTCTAGCCAACCTTCTTTATACCGATTCCCTTTCGTATTCATCAATTCCTCGAAGGTATAACCCGTATAGCACCAGATGTCCAAACCTAGTTCCTTTGCCTTTTTAGCAAGCTCCAGGCATTCTAATGGCTGTTCAAAGGGGTCCCCCCCACTAAAGGTAATACCACGATTCAGTCTTAGACTTTCCAACTCAGATGCAATATCCTGTGTATCCATGAGGAATCCGCCATTAAAATCGTGGGTAGTAGGATTGTGACAGTCTTTACAATGATGCTTACAACCTTGAGTCCAAATTACAGCCCGAAGTCCAGGCCCATCGACAATACTATCTGTCGTCATCTTGTAAGCTAGTCGAATAAGCATTTCATCACATCCTTTTATGTCCTTTTTAAACTATGCTTTACTCTTTGCTCCACTTCTGAAAGCTTTGCATCATTAAACCGATCGATTGTTCCTACTAAGTATCCTGTAATTCTACGAATTCTTTCGAATTTTACTCCATCTTCTTCAGTTCGGCCACAACCTGGACAAATATCATCAATGACGCCATTGAATCCACAAACCGGATCCCGATCTACAGGGTGATTAATGCTTCCATATCCAACACCAGCATCCTTCATCGCTCTAACGATTGTTTCAAAGGCTTCTAAGTTATCTGAAGGTTTTCCGTCCAGCTCTATATATGTGATGTGACCTGCATTGGTCAAGGTATGGTAAGGTGCTTCTATCTGAATTTTTTCATAGGCACTCAACTTATGATAGACGGGTACATGAAAGGAATTTGTATAATAATCCTTATCTGTAACCCCTGAAATTTCTCCAAATAATTTGCGATCTATTCTTGTAAATCTTCCTGATAATCCCTCGGCAGGTGTAGCAATTAAAGAGAAGTTAAGTTTGTATTTTTCTGCCGTGCGATCTAACTTATCTCTCATAAACTTTACGATTTTTAATCCAAGGTCTTGGGCTTCTTGGCTTTCTCCGTGATGCTTTCCTAATAAAGCCTTTAATGTCTCCGCCAATCCAATAAATCCAACCGTTAAGGTGCCATGCTTGATGACCTCGCTCAAATGACTGTCCCAGTCTAGTTTTTCTGAATCCATCCAAACGCCTTGACCCATTAAAAAAGGAAAGTTCTTTACTCTTTTACTCTGTTGTACCTTCATTCTCTCTATTAATTGGTCAATGACCAGGTCAATCTTTTCATCCAGCTCAGAGAAGAAACCATCGATGTCTGATTCTTTATTTGCTATGTGGCTGTGCTTGATGGCCAATCTTGGCAGGTTAATCGATGTAAAGGAAATATTTCCTCTGCCTGTAACAATTTCTCTTTCTTTATCGTAGACGTTTCCAATTACTCTGGTTCTGCAACCCATATAGGTAACTTCTGTTTCAGGCCGACCTGGTACATAATACTGTCCATTAAAAGGTGCATCTAAGAAGCTAAAGTTTGGAAATAATCTCTTTGCAGAAACTTTGCAGGATAATTTAAATAAATCATAGTTTGGATCTTCTGAATTGTAGTTCACACCTTCCTTAACCTTAAAGATCAGTATTGGAAATATGGCAGTTTCTCCGTTGCCCAGACCAGATTCTGTGGCCAATAGTAGATTTCTAGAGACAGTCTTGCCTTCTATAGAAGTATCTGTACCAAAATTTACACTGCTAAAGGGTACCTGAGCACCCGCTCTTGAATGCATAGTATTCAGATTATGTATAAAAGCTTCCATCGCTTGATAGGTTCTTCTATCAGTTTCTTGGAAAGCATATTTTCTTGTGAATTTATGTATTTTTACAGCTTGTTCCTCGCTGATGCCTAGTATTTTTATAAGGGTATGCACTTCCGCCTCCACATAAGAAGGAGGAATTTCCATACTTAATGAGAGTTTCGAAACCTCTTGAGATGCTTGTATAATCTCTTCAGCTAATTTTTCCGTTTCTTCATCTTCAAGTCCACAATATAGTGCAATGGCCTTTGTCATATTCGATTTATATAGACTTCTGTAGGTCTTTTTTACCCCAGGGGCAAGACCGAAGTCAAAAAAGGGTATGCTTTGCCCCCCATGTTGGTCATTTTGATTGGACTGAATAGCAATAGCTGCCAATGCGGCATAACTCATGATATCTTGGGGTTCTCTTAGAAAACCATGACCTGTAGAGAATCCTCCATCAAACAGTTTAAGAATATCTATTTGTGCACAGGTTAGGGTACCCATATTAAAAAAGTCAAGAT
>JBFNEZ010000089.1:0-14464 GCA_040797825.1 Thermotaleaceae bacterium
AGCAGTTTTTTAAACTGCACATCCATAGAACTGAGCTCCACAATATTTTCTAAGTAAAGGAGTTTTTTTATTTCTTCTTCTGGATCTTCTGTAGAGTTTTGTAAAACATATTCAAAATAGAGATACCCTAAAGAAAAAGGCAATTCTTCTCCATTTTTTTGATAAAAGATACCCTCCCCTGTGGGCAGGCCTTCTGTCCACTGGCCTTCATATAAAGGTGTACCTGTCTCAGCATGATAAAGCGTACCTTCTCCATCATAAAGGCCCATCTTCCAGCTTCCAGAATAAAGCAATCTTCCTTGCATATCGTATTGTTTTCCTAGTCCTTCGGCATAGTTATCCTTCCAATCTCCTTGATATTGAATAGGACCATCAGGATAGTAAAGTTTTGTATTCAGACTATCTCCAAGGATGAATAAAGGGAGCAGTAACAAAACAAGGACCAGAAGGCAAAAGGCCTTCTTAAAGGAACGGATAACATTTTTTACGCTTCTGATAAATATCTCCATAGGTATTCGGAGTAGTTACTAAAGATACTCCCTATCCTCTCTGTTATAGAATAAGTTCATTATATCATAGGGAGGCTTGGAGATTAGGAAAAATAAAAGAGAATGTAAGATGGGGCAGAAACTTGACAATACTAAAAATGACATCTAAAATAGAGAGATATAGACAGAATTGTCAAATAATAAAGGGATAAATACGGAAAGAAAGGTTTTGGTGATAATTAAATGATACCAAGTCGCGAAGAGGCTTTTGCCCTATTAAAAGAGTTCAATCAAAATGAAAGTCTTGTACGTCATGGGTTGGCTGTGGAATCTGTTATGGTTCATTTTGCTGAGCTGTTTGGCGAAGACAAAGAGAAGTGGGGAATCATTGGTTTGGTTCATGACCTTGATTATGAAAAATACCCCGATGAACATTGTAAAAAAGTAAGAGAAATATTAATTGAACGCAATTGGCCAGAAGACTATATCCATGCCATAGAAAGCCACGGGTGGAACCTATGTTCAGATGTGGAACCCATAGAAAAAATGGAGAAGGTACTATATGCCATTGATGAATTGACAGGTTTAATTGCAGCAACTGCATTGATGCGGCCAAGTAAAAGCATACTGGATACAGAAGTAAAGTCCGTAAAAAAGAAGTGGAAGCAGAAAGGCTTTGCAGCTGGTGTAAATAGAGAAGTGATCGAAGAAGGCATTCGAATGATAGAAATGGATTTAGATAAGATAATTGAAGAAACGATCAAAGGTATGCAGAAATCAGCAGAGGCTATTGGACTGAAGGGAGAGCTTTAAAGCATAGAATCATAGAATGAATAGAGGAGAATGAAAAGGTCATGGGTATCTTCAAAATATATTGAAAATACCCATGACCTTTTAATATGCAACATAATTAGACATTAAAAAACAAAATTTGACAAAGCAAATTATTCCAAATATAATAGTAGTAAGTAATCACTACTATAGGAGGTAAAAAATGGAAAACCGTGTAAAACCCATTATTCACAGGAGAGAAGGTTTAATACTGACGACGATTGATATTATCGATGAATTGGGTATACAAGGGTTGACAACAAAGGAAATTGCCAAGAGACAAAATGTGTCTGAGGCTACATTGTTTCGACATTTTAAATCTAAAAATGAACTGTTAATTGCGGCGCTGGAACATTTTTCCCAATATGACAAAGATATATTTCGTTCCATCGAGATCAAAAGAATGAAGCCTAGAGAAGCGATCCTTTATTTTATTGAAACCTATGCAATTTATTATCAAAATTATCCTGCTATCACCGCTATGACACAGATTTATGACGTACTCCGTTGTGATGTGTTCCTGGCAGATAAGGTCAAATACATTTTTAGCACCAGGGGAGAATTTATGAAGAAAATAATTGAAGATGCTCAAAAATCTGGGGAAATTTCACAGGAAATCGATAGCGAGGAGCTTGCCGATATATTGACTTCTGTATATAACGGCATATGCCTAAAATGGCGGATGAACGAATACGGATTCCCTTTAAGAGAGAAGATTGTCTCGGCAATTAGCAGTTTATTGGATGCCTTTGGAGTGCTTGATGAAACAGATGGTGAATTTTCAAGTACAAATACATAAAGACAAGGAGAGGGGGTGAGCACTTTGTATGATGGAAATAACCATGAACCTATGGTAGATATGTTTATATTTGAAACCACACAATTGATACAACAGCTGGAAGCTTTAATCTTAGAGAATGAAAAGGCAAATGATTACAGCGTTGAGGCTATTCATGAGATTTTTCGTATTATGCATACTATCAAAGGCTCTTCTGCCATGATGCTTTACAATAACATTGCAACCTTGGCCCATAGTATGGAAGATCTTTTCTACTATATCCGTGAACAAAAACCTGAACATATAGACTATGGCTTCCTCTCTAATTTGGTATTAGAAGGAGTAGACTTTACTAAAGTAGAGATAGAAAAAATCAAAAACAAGGATGCCATAGATGGAGATTTTTCTGAACTCATTGAAAACATAGATCTTTTTTTACATACTTTAAAGGCAGATGGACAGGGAGATGATTCTGTAAAGGAAGAATCTTCATTAGTTACAAAACAGCAATACTACATGACTCATGAACAAACCTTTGTTCCCGGTTATGACAAGTACTACAAAGCTATTTTATTTTATGAATTAGATTGTGGAATGGAAAATTTACGTGCTTATACAGTCGTTCACCATCTCAAGGATTTTCCAGCAGAATTTTATTATTATCCAATGGACATTGTAGATAATAATGATAGTGCCCAAATCATTAAAGAGCAAGGATTTACCATACTTTTAAAAACAGACAAGTCCTATCAAATGGTGTGGGATTATTTTATGCAAACAGCATTTTTAAAAGATTTAGAGCTGGTAGAGTTGGATAACAATGAAGCTTTCAATGAATTAATAAAAACAAAGAAGCCTACTGCAGTTGAAAATGTTATTGAAGGACCGGTATATATCCATAAGCAGGATAAAGAGCAGGTACACAAAAGGTCAGAGGAGAGTAATAGTACTCAGCAAAGTATCATCAGTGTAAGTGTGGCCAAGTTAGATAAATTGATGGATTTGGTGGGAGAGATGGTTATCGCCGAAGCCATGGTTACACAAAATCCTGATCTTCAGGGATTAGAATTGGATAATTTTTATAAGGCAGCCAGGCAGCTCCATAAAATTACCAGCGAGGTTCAAGACATGGTTATGGCTATACGTATGGTTCCTTTGGCCAATACCTTCCATAAAATGCATCGGATTGTGCGGGATATGAGCAAGAGATTGGGTAAAGCTGTAGAATTAAAAATTATTGGAGAAGAAACGGAAGTGGATAAGAATATCATTGAGCATATTGCTGATCCACTGATGCATTTAGTCCGTAATGCCATAGATCATGGCATTGAAGGAGAAGAAGACAGGATTGCCAATGGAAAACCTAAAACGGGAACCATTACCCTTGAAGCAAAAAATGCAGGGGGAGATGTTTTGATAATTATAAAGGATGATGGCAAGGGATTAAGCAAAACAAAAATACTCCAAAAAGCGCAAAAGAATGGACTGCTCTATAAAACGGAAAAGGAAATGAGCGACAAAGAAATCTATCAACTGATATTTCTACCAGGTTTTTCTACCAAAGAGGGGATTACTGAGTTCTCTGGCAGGGGTGTAGGGATGGATGTAGTTATAAAGAACATTGAAAGTGTAGGAGGATCTGTGGCGGTAGATAGTACAGAAGGAATGGGGTCAACGATTACGCTGAAAATACCTCTTACATTGGCTATTATAGATGGCATGAACATAAAAGTAGGAAAGGCTAGATATACCCTACCCACTACTGCTATTAAAGAATCTTTTCGGCCTAGGGATAAGGATATCATTCGAGATCCCGAAAATAATGAAATGATTATGGTAAGAGGACAATGCTATCCTATTCTTCGGCTTCATGAACATTTTGGAGTGAAAACAAATACCATAGAACTGGCTGAAGGAATTTTGATTATGGTGGAGCAGGAGGAAAAGAGCTTTTGCCTCTTTGCTGATGAATTGTTAGGACAGCAGCAGGTAGTTGTAAAAGCACTTCCCAAGTATATTATACATATGAAAAAAATAGCTGGTTTAGCAGGTTGTACCCTATTGGGGGATGGGAGCATTAGTCTTATTTTAGATATTGGTGGACTTTTTCCTAAGGCAGATAATCAATGGGTTGAGTAAATTATTAGAGACATAAAACAGTTAAAAAAATAAGACAGTAATGAGGAGGGGGTTGTACATATGACAGTAGATATGGGTCAGGAACTATTGGTTCTAGAGGAGGATACTCAAAAAGGAAAATTTCTTACTTTTCTTTTAGGGGAAGAATCCTATGGGATTGAAATTAGGTATGTGACAGAAATTATCGGCATACAGCCCATTACAGAAATTCCAGAACTCCCAGATTATATTCGTGGGATTATCAACTTAAGAGGTAAAATTATTCCTGTGATGGATGTCAGACTGAGGTTTAAAAAAGCTTTCAGAGAGTACAACGATAGAACTTGTGTGATTGTAATTGATATTGGAGATATATCTATTGGACTCATTATTGATAGCGTATCAGAAGTTCTTGCCATTGATGAAGAGAATATCGTACCACCACCAGATATGAATAGAGGTTCTAGCAATCGATATATCAAAGGGATTGGAAAAGTTGATAAAGATGTAAAGTTAATTTTAGATTGTGAAAAGCTTTTAGGAGAAGAAGAAATAAGAGAACTAGAAAATATCTAATCAGGGAGGGAATCATATGGGCTTTAGAAAACTGCAAACAAAGATTTTGGCGGGTTATATCCTCATTGTGCTTATTTTTACTATTATTGCAGGGGTATCCTATAATCAAATAAAGGACATGGAAAGACAGGTCAATCAATTAGTACAAAAAGAGTTTGTCTTTTATCAAATTCACGAAGAACTGGCTTTTTCAGTAGCAGAAAGGGCCAGTCAACTAAGAGCCTATATGCTGTATAAAGAAGAGCGTTATGTAGGCCAGTTCGATCAATCTACTAAAGAGAGTGTGGAGCTAGAGAATAAACTCATTGAAATGGTTGACTCAAAAGAAAGTAGAGAACTGGTTGATAGAAATAGGGCTTGGGAAAAATATATTCGTGAAAGTATCTTTCCCCATGTTAGAAGTGGAGACATAGAAAAAGCCATTGCGGCAGGTACCATAATCGCTCCAGAAACCACAGCCTTAATAGAAATGAATGAAGCAATGGCAAATGAAAGAGAAAAAAATATCCATGAAATCAGTCAGATTCTACAGCGAAAACAATCGACTATTGTAGCGATACTCTTTACTTCCACAGGGATAGCTATTCTATTGGCCTTGGGATTAGGATTTTTTATGGCCCGTTCTATTACAAAGCCCATCGCCAAACTGGTGGGTATATCTGAAAAAATAGCCCGAGGAGATTTAAATGTAGAGATAGACATTTCCAGCAAAGATGAAGTAGGTATCTTAGCAAAGGCCTTTGAAAAAATGACGGATAACATCAACGAAGTTATTGGAAATATCAGCATGGCAGCGGAGCAGGTTGCCACAGGTTCAAAGCAAGTTTCTGAATCCAGCATGACTTCCTCAGAGGGAGCCACAGAGCAGGCTAGTACTATTGAAGAATTGACGGCCTCCCTTGAAGAAATATCCTCACAAACCCAATTGAATGCACAAAATGCCGGTCAGGCCAATGAGATTGCGGAGAGGGCAAAGCTCAATGCCATAGAGGGGAATGAGCAAATGCAGGGAATGCTCAAGGCTATGGAAGAAATTAATGATGCTTCTGGCAATATCTCTAAAATTATCAAAGTAATCGATGAAATAGCCTTTCAGACCAATATATTAGCCCTCAATGCTGCGGTAGAGGCTGCTAGAGCTGGACAACACGGTAAAGGCTTTGCTGTGGTTGCAGAAGAAGTTAGAAACTTAGCAGCAAGATCGGCCAATGCAGCCAAAGAAACAACAGCCATGATTGAGGGATCTATAAAAAAGGTTGAAGGTGGAACAAAAATAGCCAATGAAACAGCGATAGCTTTAAATAGTATTGTTGAAGGGGTAGCAAAGGTTGCTGGTCTGGTAAATGACATTGCTATGGCTTCCAATGAACAGGCCGCTGGTATTTCTCAGATTAACCAGGGTATTATGCAGGTATCAGAAGTGGTTCAAATGAATTCTGCCACAGCAGAGGAAGGGGCTGCTGCCAGTGAAGAGCTAGCGGGTCAGGCAGAACTTCTTAAAGAGCAAGTATCAAGATTTAGATTAAAGAGGGGCCGCCGTAGTCAATCCTTTTATAATGGAGGGGAAGAAATGGATGGAGATAGAGTAAAAACGATGGAAAATGTGAATTCCCAAAAAAAATTAAGCTTTGAAGAAGGAAATTATGAGGAAAATAGCAAATCCGGATTAAAGAAAATTGCCCTCAGTGACAAAGAATTTGGAAAATATTAAGAGTAGGTGAGAAGATGATCCCAATCACAGAGAAAGAATTTCGGCAACTGACCAGTTATATTAAAGAAAACTATGGCATCCATTTAAAAAAAGAGAAGCAGTCCCTTGTGATTGGGAGGCTTCATCACATTCTTTTAAGTAAAAATTTTAGGAGTTTCTCAGAATATTATGATTATATGATATCGGACAAAACTGGAAGAGCAGCGGTTACTTTGATTGATAAGATAACCACAAACCATACTTTTTTCATGAGAGAAGCAGAGCATTTTTTCTTTTTTAAAGACATTGTGCTGCCCTATTTTAAAAAAACTGTTGAGAATAGGGATCTTCGTATTTGGTGTGCAGCTTCTTCTACCGGTGAGGAACCCTATACCCTGGCGATGATAATTGATGAATTTTTTGGAAAAGAAAAAATGCTTTGGGATACCAAGTTATTGGCCACAGATATATCAGAAAAAGTTTTAGATATTGCAAAAAAGGGAATTTATAGTAATGAAAAGATTTTGCCCCTTCCTCTTCAATGGAAAAAAGATTATTTCGAAAAATATGATCTTGAAAATCATATTTTGAAGGATAAAATCAGAAATGAAGTAATATATAGAAAGTTTAATCTTATGGATAAGGTATTTCCTTTTAAAAGAAAATTCCATACGATTTTTTGCAGGAACGTGATGATTTATTTTGATAACAAAACGAAAGCTGAACTGATAGACAAGCTTTATGATAAAATGGAGCATGGAGGATATCTCTTTATTGGACATTCTGAATCCTTAAGTAGAGAAACAACTTCATTTAGATATGTCATGCCTGCTGTCTATAGAAAGGAATAAAAATCAAATAGGAAATAGATGGAGTGACCCATGGATATAAAAAGAAAAATCAAAGTGCTGATTGTAGATGATTCCCTGATTTTCAGAGAAGCATTGGCCAAAGGAATTTCAAAGGATCCAATGCTGGAAGTGGTGGCAAAGGCAAGGGATCCCTTTGATGCAAGGGATCAGCTATTGGCTTTTGATCCGGATGTGATGATTTGCGACGTAGAGATGCCAAAAATGGACGGGATTGAGTTTATACGCCGATTGCTTCCCCAATATTCCATACCTATCATCGTAATTAGTGCCATGAGTGAAACTGTATTTGATGCAATGAATGCTGGTGCCGTAGATTTTGTGAATAAGCCCGATGTGCACTCTTTTAAAAATTTGGAGCTCTTTATCCAAGAATTAATCGCAAAGATTAAAATTGCTGCCCATGCAAATGTGGAGAAAAAGAATCCTATTCAAGAAAAAAGCTGCATCGAGACCAGTGGTATGGACAGAAGTAAGATTATTGGCATAGGAGCTTCTACGGGAGGTACGGAAGCGATTTATCAAGTGCTCAAACAACTCCCTGCCACTACCCCTGGCATTGTTATTGTTCAACATATTCCACCTGTATTTTCGCGGATGTTTGCAGAACGTTTGAACCATCAGACTCAGCTGCAGGTAAAGGAAGCTCAAACTGGGGACTATGTGGAACCTGGAAAAGCTATCGTTGCCCCTGGAGATCAACATATCAAAATTAAGAGAATAGGTGACAGATACCGTGTGGAGTGTTTTGCTGGTGAAAAGGTAAATGGCCACTGTCCCTCTGTAGATGTACTCTTTGATTCCTTGGCTAAGGAAGCTGGGAGCAATAGCATTGGTATTATATTGACTGGTATGGGATATGATGGGGCAAAAGGTCTTTTGGCAATGAAGCGGAAAGGGGCCAGAACCATTGGACAGGATCAAAAAACCTGTGTAGTTTATGGTATGCCTAAGGTAGCCTTTGATATCGGAGCAGTAGAAAAGCAAGTCAGCCTTTCTAATATTCCTCAAGTATTACAAGGTTTGTTAAGAAAATAGAGAACCTGCTATGATTTTCTTGTAAAAAAGGAAATATCTTACTTGAAAGGGTGGTAAAATGATAGGGCAAATATTTACTGAAGGGAATGAAGAATTTATTACAGCTACCTTATCTTCTATTGGAGATGGTGTTATTGCAACCAATCCTGTAGGAACTATTCTTTTCATGAATAAGATGGCAGAGTTATTAACAGGGTGGGAAGAAGTGGATGCAAAGGGAAAACCTTTTGATCAGATCTTTAAGCTCATGAATCATCAGACCCGTAAAAGATTGGAAAGTCCAGTTCAATTGGCCATTAAGACGCAACGCATATGGGGATTAAAAAATCAGTCTGTTTTAATTGGAAAGGATGGTGTCCAGAGATTTGTATCGGCCAGCTGTTCGCCCATAAAGAGTGGAGAAGATGTTGTTGCAGGGGTTGTTATTGTTTTTAGAGATGTGACCAAACTAAAGGAAATGGAAGAATCTCTAAGAATCGAAGGAAACAATCTAAAGGCTATTTTTGAATCGGCACCCAGTGGTATGATAATTTTTGATGAGAATTATGTCATTAAACAAGTTAATCAAGCTTTTTTGAGTGAGCTGAAGCTGGATAACTTTTATGGTGAAGAGCTGATGATTGGAGATAAGCTTCATTGTTTTCATCAAGGTGTCAGAGGCTGCAGCTTTAATAAAAACTGTGACTTTTGTCAGATTCAGAAGAATGTTCGAGAGGTTTTTAACAATAAGAAAGCTTTAAATGAAATCCTTGTCCATCATCAGTCTTTTTACAATGAACAAAAAATTGAACTTTGGTATATGCTGAATTTTGTCCCTGTTGAAATGGATTGCAATCTCCATGTAATGATTACCATTGAAAACATTACGGAGAAAAAAAAGAACGAATTGTTGATGAAAGAAAACCAGAGGAAGTATAGAAGTCTTTTTTTGAATATGGGGGATGCTTTTTGCTATCAAAAAATCATATTGAATGAAGAAGGGCAACCTATAGATTTAGAATATCTAGAGGTAAATACAGCCTTTGAAAAAATGTTTCATATAAAATCTGAAGAGATTATAGGGAAAACAACTTTAGAAGTTTTCCCTAATTTTAAAGAGATCTTTATAGAAACAGTGCAAAATCAGTACCGAGGAAGCTATACTCTAGACAATATTGTGATCCATGAATACTATTCATTAGATCTTCAAAAGTGGTTCTCTATTTCTTCTTACTTTCCCTCTTCGGAATATCTTGCAGTAATTATTACAGATATTAGTCACAAAAAGGAAGCAGAGCTAGAACTAAAAAAATCAAAAGATGAAGCGGAAGCAGCCAACCGAGCAAAGAGTGAATTTCTTGCAAATATGAGTCATGAAATTCGTACACCTCTTAATGGGATGGTAGGCATGATTGATTTGACGCTGCTGACGGACCTAAATGATGAGCAAAAAGAAAACTTAAATATTGCAAAAAATTGTGCAGGCTCTTTGTTAAGAATCATTAATGATATATTAGATTTTTCAAAAATGGAAGCAGGAAAATTAACCATTGAAAAAGTTAATTTTGATTTGAAGGAATTGGTTGAAGAAACTATCAAAGCCCATTGCCTTTGGGCAGGAGAAAAGGGACTGAGACTCAATTATATTATCTCTGACAATGTACCCTCCTATCTTTTAGGGGATCCAAGTAGATTGAGGCAAATATTAAACAATCTTATCAACAATGCCATTAAGTTTACTGAGGAAGGCAGCGTTACCCTCTCTATTGAGGGAAGTTGGAAAACGTCTATGGAAATAGAGCTAACCTTTATAGTGAAAGACACCGGTATGGGTATCTCATCTACAAGAATGGACAAACTTTTTAAAAGTTTTAGTCAGCTGGATAGTTCCTTTACACGAAAATTTGGAGGAACAGGCCTTGGACTGGTAATTAGTAAACAACTTGTAAAAATGATGGGTGGGGAAATATGGGTAGAGAGTGAAAAAGGAAAGGGCAGTACTTTTTTCTTCACAATTGTTTTTGGTGTTGGCAAGAATCTGCCAAAAAATATTTATAACATGCCGATTGTATATCATGGCACGGAACCTGTAAACATTCTTTTAGCAGAAGATGATCGGGTAAATCAATTGGTAATAGAAAAAATGCTAAAAAAACAAAATCATAAGGTAGACATAGCCAATAATGGACGAGAGGTCCTAGAAAAAATCAGAGAAACAGAGTACGATTTAATTCTCATGGATATTCAGATGCCAGAAATGGATGGAATCGAGGCAATGAAGGAAATCCGGAATAGAGAAGAAAATGGAAAACATGTTCCCATTGTTGCATTGACTGCCTTTGCCCTTAAAGGAGACAGGGAGCGTTTTATGGCTATGGGGATGGATGATTATATTGCAAAACCAGTACGAATTGAAGTGCTTTCTGCCATTATTGATAAGATTAGTAATAAGAAAAGAGAACGTGAACTGGATTTTAACGGAAAGATAACCCTGAATGATGAGGGAGAATTGATATACATTCATCATAAAGAAACACAATGGAGCTCAGAAACAGTAAAGATAATGACAAAAATTGAAGCATCCATTCAACAGATGAAAACAGAAATATTGCAACATGATTTGACAGCTATGGAAGAACTTGCAAATAGGATAAAAAATCTTGCCAATCAGATTGATGCTGAAGAGTTAAAAAATATGGCATTTAAGGTCCAACTGGCAACAAGACGAGGAAATTTGCAAGAAGCAATTGAGAAAGCTATGGAGCTTGATATGGAATTCGAAAGTCATAAAAAGTCAATTTGTTGAGAGAGGATGAATCCCCATGAAAATTCTAATTGCGGAGGATGATTTTGTTAGCAGAAAATTCATAAGTAAGTTTCTTTCCCAATATGGGGAATGTGATCTGGTGGTAGATGGACTTGAGGCCATTGATGCCTATATGATGGCCATGAAGGATAAGGAGCCCTATGATCTTATTTGTTTAGATATCATGATGCCAAAGGTAGATGGCGTAAAGGTACTTAAAGCTATTCGAGAACTAGAAACACAAAAAGGAATTCTTCCGGAAAGTAGAGTTAAAATCATTATGACTACAGCACTGGCAGAAACAGATTTGGTTCAGCAAGCTTTTGAATATGGTTGTGAAGCATATGCCTCGAAGCCCCTTGATACCAATAAGTTTGCTGAAGTGATGAGAAAAATAGGATTGATAGATAAAGAATAGTCTCTGAAAATGTTAGGATAAAGTTTTTCAATAAAAAGTACTCTTCATTATAAAAGAGTACTTTTTTTATTGAGAAAAATAATCAGTTCTTGGAAAAAATATTTATGAAAAAATGGCCTTTAGTCATGATAAAATTAGGAGAAAATATATTGATATTTTAGAAAGGAAAAAGTATGAAAGAAAAAATACATCAAACGGATAAGAAGCTGTACAGTCGAATATATAAACTGATGGGCATTGCGGCCTTTGTTATGGTTCTGCTTTTGACTTTGTTATTTGGAAGCTATCAATACTACAAAGGTATTGTTATAAAGTCGGAGCAAAGAGATATTTTGAATCTGGTAACCACTGTATCTTCCCAATTGGAGGTTTTCTTCGATAAAAAAAATCACTATCTAAGAGAAATTAGAAGTGAAGAAGTGTTTCAAAAAGAGTTTTTACAGTTGCTTCGGGGAGAAATTCAGAGCGTTAATCTAGTAGAAGTCCTATTTAAGCTGCAGTATCAAGAGTATATTTCCATAGAACTGATTGATAAGGATGGAAATGTGATAAAAGTTTATACAGATGATAAAGAATATGTATATAGAATAGGAGAAGACATAGAAGGTATTTTAAAGAATCCACAAGAAACATACTATATTGAACCTAATGGAAATAAAAGTATCAATATTACGCATCCTGTCTTTATAGATGGAGGGCTTTATGGTTTTGTTCGAATGAAATTGAACACTTATTATGTATTTAACACCTATATAGCAGACTATAAGCTCCATGAAAAAGGGTATATTTCTTTAAAGGATAATCTTGGCAGATTGCTCTTTCATCCATCCAATGAAGGGATAGGGGAAGATGTGGTAGATGTGAGAAAAAGACAACATCCAGACTATGACTGGAGTGAGCTTGAAGAGATTGTACAAAGACAGTTAGAAAAAGAAACGGGAGTAGGGATGTATCATTCAATTTGGCCTGGAGAAAGGCGAAGAGTAAAAAAAATAAGTGCCTATACACCCTGTGAAATCGGAGATACTTTTTTAATTGTAAATTTATCCGTAGATTATAAAGATACGATTGTTGGCTTGGCAGGGATAGCCCATACAACCATATTCATCTCCCTGATATTGTTTGCAGTAGGTCTTCTGATTATAGGATATATTTATCGTGTAGAGGTAAGAAAAAATATGTTAATGGTTGAGTCAATTTATTTTAATGAATTAAAGGAAAAGAATGCCCTCTTGATGCATCAATCAAAGTTTGCTGCCATGGGGGAAATGCTTGCAACGATTGCCCATCAATTAAAGCAGCCATTGAATGCACTAAAGCTTTCCCTATATAATATAGAGGATTACTATATTCTTGAGGAGAAGGACGAAACCTATTTAAAGTCCTTGATGGAGGGAAATCATAAATTTGTAGATAAAATGGCTAAAACCATTGACGATTTTAGATTTTTCTTCAAATCCCAGGATGAGAGACAGTTGTTTAGCATTTATGATGCAGTTAACTTTGCCTTAGACTTGAATATAGGACGAATGAATAATTTAGAAGTTAAAGTTCATGTTTATGGAAAACATGATATTCAAACAAGGGGAGAGAGTAATATTTTTTCACAGGTAATTTTAAATTTGTTAAACAATTCTATAGATGCTATGGAAGGGATAGAGGGAGAGAAACATCTAGAAATTTTTATGGGAGAGAAGGAAAACCAAATAATCGTTGAAATAGAAGATAACGGGGGTGGCCTGCAGCAAGAAATTCATGAAAGACTTTTTGAACCCTATCAAACTACCAAGGGCGATAATGGTACAGGGATTGGACTTTATATTTCGAAAATAATTCTAAAAGAAAAATTCAGTGGAGACTTAAGACTAGAAAATACAAAGAATGGCGTAAAAGCAGTGATAAGACTACCAAAGAGAGAGGGAATTTAGGATTATGGAAAAGAGTCTGCTTAAAAATTTAAAGGTACTTTATGTAGAGGATGAAATAGAGGTTATGGAGCAGATGCAGTTCTTTTTAAAAAAGAGGGTAGGCCGATTGACTACAGCCGGAAATGGTAAGGAAGGATTGGAAGCCTTTAAAATGGATAGACCAGATATGATTATCTCTGACTTAAAAATGCCCATCATGGACGGAATTGATATGGCAAGGGAAGTAAGAAAATTTAGTGATGTACCCATTTTGATTACTACGGCCTTTTCAGATCAAGAAATGATTCTAAAGGCAGTGGATGTAGGGATTGAAAAATATCTGCTGAAACCCTTAGATGCCAGAGAACTGGCAGTAGCTATGGAAGATATAGCGGTTAAAATATTTAGATCTAAGGGAGAATTGATTGAAGTTAAAAACATGATTCTTTCTAAGGAAGAAAAGCTAAACATAGAAGAAAATGTAAAAAACAGTATAGCAAAATTTGTTAAAGAAAAAACTGGGAAAGGACCTAGAACTGTAAAAGCTTTTCTTCATGGAAAAAATTTGGAGATAGAGATTATAGAGGCTTTTACCAAAATAGAAAAGGCACTTTTAAAGAAGGAAAAAAATGTGTCTATTGTGAAATACAATCGAGAAGTTTTCTATAAAGATTATGAAATAGAGATAAAAAGCTGCATTCAGGAATTTTTTCCTCGGGAGCTGCAGTTGGATAGAATAGATATTGATATGCTGCAGGACATCAATCTACTTAAATTTACAATTTTATAAAAAATGCTTTACATTGTTAAAAAAATGTTGTATATTTTTATTAATGCTAAGTTTGCAAAGGTTTTCTTCAAAAAGCTTTGCAAAATAGTTCTGTAAGATGCAATTGAATATATGGTCTTATATGTGTGTGAATTTATTTGAGAAAGTCTATTGATTTGGCTTAAATAGGCCAACAC
>JBFNEZ010000090.1:0-14348 GCA_040797825.1 Thermotaleaceae bacterium
AGCGAATAGAAGTATCTGGTGGAATGAACCTATAATGTCGAAGGGACGGTTTTTTTGACATTACATGATTTCTATAAATAATGTACCAAAAGAGTAAGGCCCATACATATCATGTGATGCTGAGAGGAAACAAAAAAAGGATATCTTCATAGATGATGAGGATAAAATCAGACCTATTGAGACATAAAAAACAAGAGGATACTTTTTCCTTTATGCCTATTGCATTATGGACAACCATGTGCACCTCGTGATAAAAGAGCAGAGCCATCAGTCCTTCTTGAGGATAATTCTTTTAGGTAAAAAGCAATAGAGCTAAACAAGGGTTATTATATCTTAATAGTTTAAGACATAATAACCCGTTTTTATTGGTTTTTATATTTAACAATTCCTTTCATATAATAAAGAATAAGGCAAATCTACTTCTTTATGAACAAATTCCTAAAGACCATTATAAGAAATGGCAAAGTGCAAAATTGTCAAGGAGGAAGAGGGATTTCCATACTTATGAGGACGATCTCCATCAAAACGTATAGAATCATACACATCTAAATGATGAGTAATGCCATCCACTTCTACTGTCAATTGTCCAGACATAACAGTGATAAATTCTATTACACCCTGTTGGTGTGGTTCAGACAGATATTTCCCTTGGGGTTGTAGATACCCTCGATAAAACTCCATTAATCCATAAGAAGGGAACAAGGGTTCTGCTACAAAAACTTCGTTAGAACTCATTAGTTTCAGCCCATCCTTGTTTCGGGCAATGGAGACACCAGATTCAATAGATAGTAGTGCAGTAATTGGTATATTCAAGCCATTTGAAATTTTCCAGATTACAGATAAGGTAGGATTGGCGTCTCCACGCTCTATATTAATTAAGGTTAATTTACTAACCCCGATTTGGTTAGCCAAAGTTTCTAAGCTAATTCCTTTATTCGTCCTGAATTGTCGCAAATTGTTCCCAATGCGTTTCCCCACATCTCCCTCTTCATAAGGCTTATCGGTATTCATTTTTTCCCTCCTTCTAAAATTAATTCCAAGCTATATAATTTAATTAACTAAAACTAAATTATAATATACCGTGGTGATGGCGATCATGATATAATTAACTAAAAGTTAATTATATTATACCTATAAAGTACTTGCTTTTAAACTATATAAATTAACTTTTTCTTGCAACATGAAGGTGATTTTCATTTATGATAGGTTCTGATTATTTAGCAGTAGTTTGTAATATTAGAAAAGGAGATGAGATTAGGTGATTGAAACAAAACAAAGGATAAAAACTGCTTTTTTTGAAGCATTGCCGTTGGCAATTGCAATTGCCACCTATGGTATATCTTATGGAGTATTGGCTACTCAAGCTAATTTAGGCATGGCAATAACGGTGTTAATGTCCTTACTTGTTTTTTCTGGGTCTGTACAAATGGTAGTTGTTGCAATGTTGACAGTGGGAGCAAGTCTTGCAAGTATTCTTTTTACCATTGTGTTGTTAAATCTACGTAATCTATTATATGGAGCAGCCCTTGCTGAAGGTATCCTCCCAGCCAAGAAATGGAGATGGTTGTTGGCATATGGTGTGTCAGATGAACCTTTTGTCTTAGGGAGCGCAAGGTTTAAGAAATATGGGCCAGATCCTTTATACTTTGGAGTTATTACAGGTACATTTTATGTAGCGTGGGTGTTCTCTACCTTAATGGGAACATTAATTGGCAACCAGGTTGATCCGCAAAAATGGGGGTTAGACTTAGCATTTCCTATTACCTTTGTAGCTCTTCTGATCCCTAGTCTTAAAGGTAAACCTATAGTTGCAACTGCAATTGCAGCTACAACTATAGGGATTGGTCTTGAATATTTTATACCAGGTAATGAATTTACAATTATTGCTGCAGGTATTTTAGCACCCCTAGTTGGACTTTATTCAAGAGGGAGGTCTCAAGATGCTTAATCATTGGATTTTAGTAGGCTTACTTTTCATTTTTACTTATATGTCTCGTATTATAGGCCTTATAATAATGGCAGGCCGAGAGATGGGTCCTTCTCTACGTTTATATTTCAATTATGTTCCCATAGCAATTATATCAGCACTTCTCGTTAAACAGGTCTTAGTTCCTGTAGATGGACAGTTAACCATCTCGCTACCAGTTCTTACAGGCTGTTTTTGCGCTTATCTTATTATTAAGATTACTAAAGGGTTTCTTCCTTCGGTAATTGGAGGAATAATTATTGGATTAGTAGTTCGATATTTTTATATATAGAGTTTAATAATAGGGAAGGGGAATACACATGAATCTGTATGTGCTTAGCTTTCAGTAAATTGATAAAACAATGATTTCTATGGTCGGGGGAAAGGCGCTAACTTAGGAGAACTATCCAAGACTCATGGAATCAAAGTACATCAAGGTTTTTATGTTACCACGGAAGTTAGCAATAAAATTCGAATGGTTAGTCGATACTTTGTCTATAAGCAGGTTTTACTGCAAGAAGCAGATGGACTGGTACAAACAAATGTTATTCATGAAAAAGAAGATATATATTACCTCACTTTTGAAGAAATTCGTGAACTCTTAGTCACAAATAAACTGGATGATGGAATCATCTGCAAGCGAAAAAAGTACGAATTATCTGAAAAATTAACTCCTCCACGTGTTATCACCTCTGTTTGAACTAGACCTCCTTGTCATTAAGTTAATATCTGTTTTCAATCAAGTCATATCATCCCGAAGGGCATCAATAATATTTTCCTTTTTGACCTTGCTAATGGCATACAGCATTGTAACAAACGTTTGTGAATAGATCCATATACTCTCCCGCCTTTTTAATCTTGGAAACGGCAATCAGCTTCGCATTTTGCCCGGTATATTCCTCTACCAGCAGACCCAGCTCCGCAAGAATACTAAGATAGGTGCTTTCATCAAGGAACTGAAACTGTATAGGCAGTTTAACGATATCGTCCAGTGCATAGGAAGGCGAATATTCCCAGTAATCGTCTGTCATATCCCTTGCTTTGGCAGTGCCCGAATATGTTACAAGCGCCTGATATGAGCTTGCATAGACGATGTCATAGGTGGTAACCTCTGTCATCTGATCTGATGTCAGCTTCAGATCCGTCACAAAAGCATTGGCTGATATAAACAGCACGACGCTTAAAACAAGCGACAGCACAATGCTGCGATAGCGTTTTTTGTTTCTCTAAAATTCTTGAGTGCAAGGGTTCCCTCCAAACCGTAAATGTGCTGTGTCAGGTTTGAGATTTTAACAGCTTTGGATTCAACCTTGACCTTGTTCGTCTGGCGACCACAATGCCTCCAACTGCGTACAGAAGCCCGTTGAACATGTTATCGTCCGTGTAGGGACGGGGTTGTTGACACGCCATCACCTCTAGTATATAAGATATCATAGAGGTGATTTTCATACCAAGGATAAAAAGCAAAAGGGGAATATATCCTATTGCTATGAGAGGAATAAATCTTCAAACTGTGTTTGAAGATGAGGAGGATTAGTGAATACAAATTATGTGGACATTGTAAAGTTGGGCAGGAGTAGACCTACAAATGATGGGTGTGTAGATAAAAGAAATAGATATATATAAGAGTTAAAGGAAGGATAGGGTCTATCAATTGGACAAATTGAAAGGAATTAGTAGAGGGATTTTTCAAAAAAATGCAGAGTGGCAATACCCCGTCCCATTGTCACGCATGGGGAGCGAGGATTCGTGTCCAGCAAATCTAATACACTCTAGTATTGACAATAAATAAGTTGTTGTGGTATTTTATTATAGAAAACCGATAACGAATTCCGAAAACGAAAATCTATATAGAAAGGAGAGAACAAATGTCTGAAAAAATTTTAAGAAAATTGTTTTTGGGGTTTATCAGCATCCATATTCTGTATCATGCCAAAAAGGAGCCAATTTATGGACTTTGGATGATTGATGAGCTTAAGCATCATGGATACACAATTAGCGCCGGTACACTTTATCCGATTCTGAATGGCATGGAAAAGGATGGTCTTCTTGCATCTTCAGAAGAAAAGGTAGAGGGGAAAATAAGAAAATACTACAGTATAACACCTTATGGAGAAGATGTTTTAAAAGAAGCTAGGGCAAAAGCCTATGAATTATTTAAGGAAATGAAAGAGTAGGTGAGGATATGAGAAAATTTGGTCCTCCTAAAGGAAAAGAAACTCTAGTCCAGTTTTTGCTTAAATATAAGTTTCAGTTTATTGTTTCATCTGCAGCAGGGATTGTTTATAACACGGTTATTGTTTTGGGACCATTATTTTTAGGAAAACTAATCGATGCTGCTGCTGGAGGTACAAAAGATTTAGTGTTGCTTTCAGCGTTATATTTCGTCGGCGTGACGTCTTTTTTTCAGATTGCAAGATTTATTAAACGTTGGTACATGCGGGATCAGTTTAATCATGTAGCTTGCGATCTAAGGCAGACCCTTTTGGATCGAGTCCAGGGACGCAACCTTCCTCAATTGGAAAAGGAGACTGTCGGAGATTTGATGTCACGCACGGTGGGTGACATCACTTTAGTGGTCGACACAGTGATGGCAACAATCAATGAGGGATGGGATACTTGGTTGTTGATGCTATCCTATTTTTCAGTACTTTTATATATGGACTGGAAAATCACTTTGCTTGCATCTCTTTTGGTTCCTGGAACACTTCTTTTGGCCCATATGATGAGAAATGTACTTTATAGGTATTCCATGAGTTCAAGACAGTCCGCATCACTTGCTAACACTGGGTTGCAAAGATATCTCTCATCGATTTCTGTTTTGCGACTTTTTGGTAGAGAAGAAGCGGAAAAATCAAATATCATGGAAGCCTATAATCAGCAGGTTAAGTGGAATATCAAGCAGATTTTATTACAACAATCACTGCTGCCTATTTATTCATTAATTGCAGGGCTTGGTATTGTAATCGTAATTGGTATGGGCGGAGCAAATGTAAGAACAGGCATGTGGACAGTTGGAACCTTTAATGCCTACATGGTTATGTTTATTGCTTTTTCAGGGCGCACAAGGATAGCAGCAAAGGTGTTTAATCGTTGGCATGGCGCCAAAGCTGCATGGCAACGTATTAAGGAAAAAATGATATGGGTTAAAGCTGAAAAAAATGAGGGCTTTGATGCTTTTGATTTGAGTCCTATAAATCAACTAAAGGTCTCACACCTTAATTTTTCCTATGGTTCCAAAGCGGTCTTAAAAGACATTTGTTTTGAAGCAAAAGCTGGAGAGGTTGTTGGGATTACAGGGGCGGTTGGCTCTGGTAAATCTACATTAATCAATGCCTTATTAGGGTTATATCCATATGAAGGGGATATCTTAATAAATTCAAAACAATTAAGTGATATCGCTGATTCACAAAGAAACAATTTGATTGGCTATTCTGGTCACGAGCAGTTTCTATTCTCTATGAGCATTGAAGAAAATGTGGTATTTGGTTCGGTGTTAAAAAAACAGAAAATCAAAGATACTCTGGCAATAGCAGCCTTATTAGAAGATATAGAGCGGTTTGAGAAAGGATTAAAGACAGGTGTTGGAGAAAAAGGACTAAAGGTATCGGGTGGGCAACGTCAACGTATATCAATGGCAAGAGCGATTTACAAAAGGCCAGCTATTCTTTTATTAGACGACCCCTTTTCAGCTCTCGATATTGCCACAGAACAAAAGGTAATCAACCGATTAAAGGAGGATTTTAAGAATCAAATTGTAATCTTATCCAGTCATCGTCTGAGTGCATTTGAAAATGTTGATAAGATTCTAGTGTTGGAAAAGGGTTCTATCCTAGAAGCAGGTTCACACGATCAATTGATGAACAGACGAGGACTCTATTATGAGATTTATCAAGCCCAGAAATTCATGAAGGAGGAAAGCGTACATGAATAGAGAAAGTCAAAATGATCATTTTATAAAAAGTGCCATGAAAGTAGTTTTTAAACATAGGCCTGCGTTTTTTCTCCTTCTTTTTGGAACAGTAGGGATTGGAGCAATTGCAAATGTATGGCCATCAATTATTTTAAGACAGATTGTTGATGGTCCCTTGATTTCTGGAGAAGGTTCTATATGGAAAATGGCATTCACGTATTTGGCTGCAGTGTTGATCATTGGGATATTAGATTTCGCAAGAGAGATTAGTGCCACAGTAATTGGGCAAGGGGTACTTCTTGATATTAGAAAACAAATGCTTGAGCATTTACAGAAGTTACCGATGAAGTATTATTTACGGGTACCTGTTGGAGAAACAATTTCAAAATTCACTGCAGATTTAGATGCAATCAATACTTTGTTCTCAGCAGGTCTTGTAAGTGCTATGGCTGATATCCTTAAAATTTTAGGGCTTTTTGTAACGTTATTTGCTCTTTCAAAGCCGATTGGGTGGATAGCATTGGGAGCTTTACCTATTATATTTTTACTATCAAATTTTTTTAGAAAAAATATATTTATGAAGCAGAAAGAAGTGAGAAAGAAGGTTTCGGATATCAATACAACGATTCAAGAAGTTTACTCCGGGCTTAAGATTGTAAAAACCTTTGGCAAGGAGGATTTGTTTTCAAAGGGATTTGAGGAAAAACTTGAAGCGCACAGGTTAGCGATGAATGGAAACAGTATCTATGATGCTTGGTTCCCTTGTATAATGCAGATTGTCAGAGCTAGTACCATAGCCCTTGCATTAGTCGTCGGTGCATCAAATAATGGAACAACCTTTGCTTTGGGGCTTTCTATTGGTACTTTGGCAGCCATAGCTGATTTGTTTGTGCGTATGTTTGAGCCCGTTGAGGCTATTGCATCAGAGATTCAAACGATTCAACAGGCATTCGCTGGGATTGACCGGATCAAAGGCTTTTTTTTCGAGAAGGTAGAAGATAAAGATATTGATGAAATGAAAAATGTCATTCACATTGATCCAACAGTCAAAAGGGATATTATTTTGAATGAGGTAGCTTTTGAATATACAGAAGGAAAAAAGATAATCGATAAAGCTACTTTTAAAATAAAGGAAGGAAGTAAGGTTGCTATTGCAGGAAGAACTGGTTCCGGAAAGACAACGATTTTATCACTGATTGCAGGTCTTTACCCGACAACTAGCGGTAGGATTACAATAGGAGGAGCCAATCCTTTCTTACTACCTGCTGGTGAGAGGCGAAAATACATCGGTATAGTTCCACAAAATGTCCAGCTTTTTAATGGATCAATATTGGATAATATCACATTAAAGGACACGGATATAACAAGAGAAAATGCTTGGATTGCTTTAAAAACAGTCAGGCTTGATGAGACTGTTCGTGAAATGGAGAATGGGATCGATACAGTCATTGGTGAGGGAGAAGTGCAGCTATCCTTCGGACAAATGCAGCTGTTATCCTTAGCTAGAGCGATAGTAACCAATCCTCCTATTCTTTTATTGGATGAATTAACATCGGGTCTAGATGCATTAACAGAGAAGGTACTATTAAATACCATTCGACAAGTCAGTTCAAATCGCACAATTATTACAATAAGCCATAGAATATCTGGAATCATTGATGCCGACACTGTACACATCATGGATGCTGGTAGAGTTGTAGAGAGTGGAACACCAGAAGAGCTTTCTCAAAAAGATGGTTGGTTTGCTATCTATAAACGTCTTGAAGAGCATGGCTGGAAAGTTGGATAAAGATAAGTAAATAAGGAGAACAATATAGAAAGTATTAAATGGAGTACATTTTTTAAGATGTATTCATTGTGACAAGGGGACGGGGTTGCTGGCACCCGGTTGTTCCTATGATATAGCATATCATAAAGGTATTTTTTCCAAAGGATAAAAAGTAAAAGCGGAATATATCCTATTGTTATGAGAGGAATAAATCATTAAACTGTATTTGAAGATGAGGGAGCTTGCCATATGTTTATTCAAACCTTGCAAAAATACAGAGAGATTAGTGCCTACAAATGATTGATGTAGATAAAAGAATTAAAATTGGAGTCGAATGAGGAATAAAGGAATAAATGGTTATTCCAGTTGATGAAGGAGACCGTTTTGGTTCGAGACTAGATATGGATTGGAAGTAGACAACGACTTGTAACCGAAGGCTATACAGAGCAGACAGCTAAAGAAATAATTTCTGCTATTTTGGATGAAACTGAGCATAGCGTCGAAGCATTGTTTGAGCAAATTGCATACTTTGCTCATATCTTCAACAGCATTCAAACGATAACAAAACAGCCTAAAAAAGGTCACAAGGACCATGTGAAAGCGGGAAAAATATAAGAAGTGGTGTGAAAAATAGGAGGCGAGGGAAACGTGCTGATTCAATGTACAAAGAAACTGATGGATGAACTTAAAATAAAACCTGTATTGATTGAGGGTGACAAATCCTTGTTTGGATGGCATGCAAATTTAATCACAATAAATCGCAAAAAAACGGTGGTGCTTGTGAATGATAGCAATCTCTACAGGATTGTTTTGCACGGACTAAAGGCAAAGGATTTTAAAAATCTTGACCAACTTATCATTGAAGCTATACGCAGTACTTTTTTGAAGGAGTGCATTACTGCTGACATTGTGGAGCAATTCCTCAATAGCTCACCCAGTGTCAATTATACTAAAACAAAAGATAAGTCAACAGTAGCGAGATTGAACAAAGCCTGCGAAGAGGTACATTTTTTTGGAAGATATTTAGAGACAAATAGAATCATTCAGTGCAATGTCAGTAGGTTAGCAAGCAGTTCTTTGGCGGGGATGGGTTCAAACAATTATATTCACCCCAATGAAGCACTTTATAAGGATTTAGAGAATTTTAGTGGTACAACAATTTTCGAATGTAAGGCTATAGAGCTAAAAATAACCTTAGATCTTCAAAATCATAATGTATGGCGTAAAGTCATCGTGCCATACAATATAACCTTCAAGGAATTGCATGAAGTATTACAAGCTGCTTTTGGTTGGAGAGATTACCATCTACATGATTTCTATATATTTGATGAACAGAAGCCAATAGTAAATTTGGTATGCAGTGATGATGCTTTTGAATATCCCAATGATGTACCTATGTTAGAAGAGAAAAACATTCAACTGTCAGAATATATTCCGAAATACTCCCAGATTAAATATAGTTATGACTTTGGAGATAATTGGGAGCACTATATTATAGTCGAAGGAATGATTGAGGATTATTCCCGAAATTATCCGATTTGCATTGCGGGAGAAGGAAATACACCACCAGAGGATGTAGGAGGAGAACCAGGTTATGATGTTTTCCTAGAGGCTATATCTGACCCGATGCATCCTGAATATGCTGCAATGTTGAACTGGTCTAAAATGCAGTTGTATCAGGATTTTAACATAGATTCTGTGAATCAAAGGCTTAAGAGAGCGTTAACAAGGTGGTAAAGGTGCTCGCAATGCACTTTGGTACATTTAAGAAAATATTTAAGGACAAAGGTAAGAAAAGAAGGAAATAATTAATAGTTTAGAGGGAAGCCTTCACAATAGCGTCTGCTGTTAGTCCATGATTTTCTAACTGTTCATCTGGCTTATCCGATTGTTCAAGGATATCGGCTGTTCTCATAGATTTTACTGATACAGCTTCTCCCATTTGAATTGTACGATCACAAGCAATTTTTTTCAAAAGCTCATCATGGGTAATGATTACGACGATTTTTCCAGCATCTGTTAATGTATCTACCCAATTTGCAATACCTAGAACTCCCTCACCATCCATACCACTAGTAGGCTCATCTAACACAATTAAGTCAGCAGGAGAACAATATGCAGCAGCCATTGTCACTCGCTGTTTTTCTCCACCAGAAAGAGAGGCCGGATGATGATTTTTTATTTCTGTTAAGCGAAAAATATCTAGTGCTTCAAATGCTTGCTTTTTTAGTTTATCTGTTAACTTTTTCCCAAGTAATAATTCATTACCAACACTATCTGAGTAAAGCTGATAGTCAGCGTCTTGCATAACAAGATAACGGATAGCCCGACGTTTAGCTGGTGACAATCGTGTTTTATTCCATGAAAGAGTACCGTCTTTCTGTTTTAACAAGCCACAGAGAATCTTGCATAAAGTTGTTTTTCCAGTTCCATTTCTTCCGATTATGGCTGTCACACTTCCACGAGGCATTTTAAATGAAATATTATGGATACCCTCCGCAGAATGCTTATAATGAAATTCTAAAGAATTACTTAAAATACTATCTTCACTAATGCTTTTATTCTTGCGAAATGCTTTTTTATACTTAACTAAATCAGGATGCCGCAAGCCCCATTTCAACAAATCTTCACAAGTCAACTTGGCAAATTGATCCTTGCTCCAATTATGTAATAATTTCCCATGGTTAATATGAATATAACGGTCAGCAATTGGAAGAAATTGATGTAAGCGATGTTCACTAATGATAATTGTCGTGCCCCTATTCTTTATTTTTTGCAACAACTCAATCAATATCTCAATGCCCTGCGGATCAAGATTAGATATTGGCTCATCTAATACTAAAACTGGTGGAGATAAGACCACAGCAGCTGCAATGGCTATTCGTTGCTTCTGCCCACTGGATAGTTCATCCACCTTTCGCTCCAATAAATGTTTAATCTCCAACAAATTAGCTATTTTTTCCACTGCATCGATAGCTTTCTGTGGGGATAGACCAATATTTTCTGCTGAAAAAGCAATTTCATCTTGCACCTTTTCCATAAAGAACTGACTTCTAGGGTCCTGAAAGACCACCCCAAAAGTCTGTGTCTTTTGCTCAGGTGTAAGCTCACTTGGCCGACTACCATTTACTGAAAGGGTTCCTTCTAGAACTCCTTCATAAAAACCAGGAGCCAATCCGCTGATTAACCTTAATATTGTGCTTTTGCCTGAACCAGACCTACCACATAAAACAACGCATTGTCCCTTTTTAACCGAAAAATCAATATCTTCAACACTCATTTCTGATACAGATTCATCCTCTGTTCCATAAGAAAATGTTACATGAGTTAATTCAATCATCTTCCCACCCCCCAATAAATAGCGATTCCTCCTGCCGAATAAAGTAGCATTGCCAAGATGTCCCTGACAGAAAACCCAATCCTATAAATACAGCTTCGAGGGCATGGGGAATCTAACCCTCTCAATTCAGCGGACGCTCCTAGCTCTGAGGACAATTTTAAACACCGGGCAATCAGTGGCATAAAGAAACATTCATACGCCATTGCTGGATGCTTAATGATGTCAAACCAATTTGGGAACAATCCTCTTGCCCGGATACCATCACGAATAAAGAACATTTCTTTTCGAAGAACAGGGAAAAATCGAATTAAAATGCACACCATGACCAGAAGCATCTTTGGAATATGCAATCGCTGATAACTCTCCATCAGCTGGCTGGGATTGGCTTTCATAATAGTTGCTCCTATTATCATTAGTGGAATTGCTCGTGCAAAAGTATTTAAAATGATATAAAGTATTGCCATATAAGGGGCTGATAGGTAGGCAAGCATAATCAATATAATATACGCAATTATAAATTTTAATGCTCGACGTGGATACTCTGCATAGCACAAATAGCATGCACTGATAAGCAAAAGACAATGAATTGCCAATTTGCCATGCATAATCACCCAAAAGAATGTTGCCAAAATCAATACAAATAAATGGGTTCTTGTATCTAATCTATTCATATTTTAAACCAATTTCGCTTTCTTAACATGTTTCTTTAAAAAATAGTTTCCAATCCAAAAGCCTATTGCTGCAAGAATTACTGAGATAAGTCCAATTACCAGTAACATATCCGTAGAACCATAAAAACGAACCAGAGTTTGAATACCCTCTTGGCTATAAGCACCTTCAAGACTGTTTAAATACTGCTCTTTAAATAAAAACATAGGGATTGCACTTCCCCAAGTATAAAGAAGCCAATAGACTACATAGCCAATCCCATTCCTCACAGGACTTTTGTAGGTGTTATTGCCTACCATTACCAGTTTACAAACAATGCCTCCAATCAACATTACAATCAGAAACCAAGCAGAACCAAAGGCCAACATCAGTAATCCCGTAAACAATGCGGTAATAAAAAAGGTTCCGGTCTTTGCTACTTTATTCGACATAACAACATATAATGGTCCGCAAAATAGTGCCATTATTCCAACATAGGCCAAATAATTAAAAGCTGGCGTATTGGCGATAGTAACAACCATCTTTACCGCAACCATAATAACAAGGATTGCTGCATTAAATATTGACAATGTAATGAGATCCTTCATTTGCAGACCTTTAGGCGGACTGCTTTTACTTTTTTCCATGTGATTACCTCCATAAAACAAAATATTGTGTAGTTATAGATAAACAATACGAATGTTGAAATTTACTTGTATTCATAGAAATCCACTCTTTGCTACAACCTAATGCAGAGAGGAGAATGATCTATGGCGAGACAACTAATCGACGTTAAAACTTTACATGGATATACAGTCGAACAATTAAATGATATTGAGAAAAAGCTAAAAAGTAATTATTCTAAATCCCTAATTCGTGCAGTGATTATGAGACACCAAGGAGTACATACGTCTGATATAGCAAGAATTCTTAGTAAATCTGTTGCTTCTGTGACTATTTACATCAACAGATGGAATGAATCTGGTCTAAATGCCTGTGCAGATCTTCGTGGTGGAAGTGTAAGCACTTTTACTGATGAAATGCTTCAAGATCTTAAGGATACAGTTGTTAATAAAGATCCTAGAGTCTGTGGCTTTGTTTCAGCTACGTGGAATACTCATATGTTAAAGCAATATATTGCAAACAAATATGGTAGAGAGTATTCATCAGAATGGATTAGGCAAATGCTTATTAAGTTTGGATTTTCCTACAAACGTGGTAGTTATCAACCTACAAAAGCAGATCCAGAGCTTCAAGAAATGTTTAAAAAAAATAGCTGATCTTTTGGATTTTGTTGAGAACACAGAAGATATTTTCCTATACGCTCTGGATGAAACAGGCATGCGCTTAGAATCTAAAAATCATTATAGCTGGGGTCCTAAGGGGCAGCCTACAACAATACAGCAAAATGGCTCAAGAAGAGGGCTTAATATTATTGGTGCTACTGAAATTTCCAAAGCTTTTAACACAGTAACAAAAGCCTATTCTTCTGAGCAAAGTCTTTCAGCTCAGGAAATTGTAGGGTTTCTTCAAGAACTCGTATTATCAAATCCTGATAAAACCTTAATGATTATCTGGGATAACGCTAGAATCCATACTGCAAAGATCGTTCAGGATTTTGCACTATTACATGAAGAAAGATTGCACCTAATCTGCCAGCCTCCGTATTCTCCACAGCTTAATCCTCAGGAAAATATGTGGAAGTGGCTTAAGGATACTTGTTCTCAAAGCAATGCTTACAAAAACGAAGAAGAATTAAATGTTCGTGTTACTGAGTTCTTTGCCTATGTTAATGCCCATAAAGCTGAAGCAAAAAATCGTGTTTGGGCTAGATCTTTCTACAAATACTTATATTTAGTTTTCAAGTTGTTTATCTATATGATAAAACCGAATATTTTAATTTATAAATCTTCAAAACAAAATACCTAAAGCATATTTTAAATTCAATAATTTAATAATTATCTCACTTCTTTTTGTAGTTCTTCAAAACATTAAAAGTTTCCTGTAGATATGCATAACCATATTTTCTATCTGGCTCTAGATGTGCCCCCTCTGCCCATTCATTCCATGCATTTATAAAAACAAATTTCTCATCTTCATTATTGTTTTGGTTAGCATAATCACAAGCAAAGCTTAACCATTCTTTATATTTATTAGGTGTTGAATTTGTGAAAGTATGGCCCTTGCCCGGCTTTCGAGCCTCATTATCCCAAGATGGAAAAACTGTTTTAAATAACGGGTATGACGTTTTAGCAACTGCGCCTTTAACATAGCTTATAACATCCTCATAATTATATATAATACCTTGATAATTTTTATTCACAATATCAACTTTATCATTGATAGAACCTACAACAATACCATGTGGTGGAAATTCAACGGCCGCATCGAAACCAAAACATGTGGGATCCTTTATGCCAAATGATTGAGCCGCTACTAGGTAAAGATCTCCAATACCATTTGCTACACAATACTCTCTCCATCTTTTTGCAGTAGCTGCTGCATCTGGCAATAATGTAACCCTATATACAATAAGTAGAGGTCGTCCATTTACCCTTATATATCTTTTATCTCTCAATGCAAGTTCGATATCTTTAATAAAAGCTATATCATCTTCTGGTGAATGAGATTGAGAAATTAATACCTCATTTTCAGAACCATCCCATCGTCGTGACCAATTTTCATTTGCCCAGCATAAACAAAATGGTAAATC
>JBFNEZ010000091.1:0-14213 GCA_040797825.1 Thermotaleaceae bacterium
TCTCAGGAGCACCTCCCCCTACCCAACCTTCCTATAGGTAGGCACCAGCTTCTTGATGATGGGCTCCAGGAGCTCTCCGCTGTCCTCTTGGACGATCATGCCCAGGATATCCAGTTCCCTTTTTAGCTGGGCCATATCACAAAATAGGGGGGCACCGATGAATATCTTATCATGCTTGGTCCCTTGGAGTCCTTCCTCGGCCATCAAAAGCTCCTCATAGAGCTTTTCTCCCGGTCTGAGTCCCGTAAACTCAATCTTGATGTCCTCATCGGGTTCAAAGCCCGATAGCTTGATCAAGTCCCTGGCTAGATCCGCTATCTTTACTGGCTCGCCCATGTCCAGTACAAAGATTTCTCCGCCCCCAGCCATGGCACCTGCTTGGATCACCAGCTGGACAGCCTCTGGAATGGTCATAAAGTACCTTATGATATCGGGATGGGTCACTGTCACGGGGCCACCTTCGGCGATTTGCTTTTTAAAAAGGGGTATGACGCTGCCATTGCTGCCTAGGACGTTTCCAAAGCGTACGGCTACGTACTCCGTTTTGCTGTGCTTATCCATTCCTTGGATGATCATCTCAGCCATTCGCTTTGTTGCTCCCATTATATTTGTCGGATTAACAGCCTTATCCGTTGATATTAAAACGAATCTTTTTGCGTTGTATTTATCTGCCAATTGAGCCACATTTAGGGTGCCAAATACATTGTTCTTAATGGCCTCTGTGGGATTGGCTTCCATGAGTGGCACATGCTTATGGGCTGCCGCGTGAAATATCACTGTAGGTCTATATGTAGAAAAAATTTGGTCCATTCTCTTTCTATCTCGTACGGATGCAATAATCACCTTTAGATCTAAGTCCTTATGCTTTTTAGAGAGTTCATTTTGTATGTCATAGGCATTGTTTTCATAGATATCCAGAAGCAACAGCTGCTTTGGCCTATAGCCCGCAATCTGCCTGCAGAGCTCTGATCCGATAGACCCTCCTCCACCAGTCACCAAGATGACCTCATTTGCTAGATATTGACTGACCTCATCCAAATTGATTCGGATAGGCTCTCTTCCTAACAAATCCTCTATATCCACATCCCGTATCTTTTTTATATCTACTTGCCCATCAATGAGCTCATAGATCCCTGGTAAAGTTCTCAATTTGCATTTGGTATGCTTACATAGCCTGATTAACTCTCGAATCTCTGTTTTTCTCGCCGTAGGGATGGCGATAAGGATTTCGTCTATTTTCTTTTCTTCAACAACTCTCAGAATATCCAGCCTCGTACCCAATACAGGAACCCCATGGATATGCTTTCTGTATTTTGATCGATCATCATCGAGCACAGCTACAGGATTTTTGTTGATCTGAGGATTGCTTCTCATTTCCTTAATCATCATAGCCCCTGCTTTACCGCCTCCTATGATGAGCACCCGTTTGCTGTCCGTACTATATCCATAGGCAAATGCTATCTTTGCTTTCCGCAAAACCCTATACCCTAATCTAGACCCCCCCACCAGTATCATATTCAGCAGGCAGGTCAATATGTAAAAGGATGTTGGTAGATGAACTTCCAAAAATAGTGAGCCTATATAAATGATGCTCATTCCTGCAATGGAGGAGACAACCACCGATACAAGCTCCTCTATACTAGCATAGAGCCATAGACTTCTATATAGGCTGCAATAGTAATGGGCCACAAGCATGATAACTGTCATATACACTGCGTATCCTAAGTATGTATGTAGATATTGTTCCGGTATGTTAAAGTCAAATCTCAACTCCAATGCCATAAAAGATGCCAAATTGAACAGTACGATATCCAATGCTATCAATAGTGTTTTGCGTATGGTCAAGATAGTGGGCAGATAGGTGCTTGATTTATAGGTCGATTCTATTGACATATTGATTCCCTCCTGAATAATAGATAACCATAAGTGTTTTTCCTATTTTTGTATTCAATACCTTTATTTGTATTTTGTATTATGAGTCTTTTTTAAAAAAGGAGATTGCAGTTACCTTTCCTTAGTCTAAGATACCTATCCATTAGTGCTTTAGACCTAGCAAAGGATTAAAAAAAATATGCAAGGCACAATTTTCCCTATGGCAAAAATTTGTTTTTACATTTTGTTCATGACAATCTAACTATTAAATAATTCTACGTTGTTCAAGAAACTCCTCTATAAATCTTATTTTTATAAGATTATCGTTCGTCAGTAATACCGCTCTTTCGACCGCAATTGTAAAAATTTGTATTTTTTACTACCCACAAATAAAACCCCCTAGGCTCAAATGAAGATTTCATATCCTAGGGGCTTATCGTTTTAATGTGGAGAAGGATTGTTTTCCATTCTCTTTATAGATATATGCTAAAGTTTTTCTTTTAGTATTTTTCTTTTTTGAAGCATTATCATCAGACTTAAGGTCAAAGTCATTGCAAGGAGCCATGGATGATACATGATCATATAGGCTATCCCTATAAAAGGTATCAGTACCAAGCGAACCATCGCCTTTAGTGCTTGGTTTCTTGCGATATAGGCTGCAATCCTTGGTGAGTGTCTATAGTAGAATTTCACAAATGCTTGGCCAAGGCTGTTTGTCTGCAGATATTGATCTCTGAATTTTCTCAGCAGCACTACTGCCGGCTGGAACTTGGTGCCGAAGGCAGCGGTGGCGATAAAGCACTGATCTGAAATATCATATTCAAAGGCAGCAACCTCACTGATCATTCCATCGTATACGGCAATGGCCTTGATGGTTGTTTTTTCTGTAACTGAGATCGGGTTGGGATAAGGCTCCCAAACAGGGGCTCCATCAGAAATCTCCTTCAGAACATCCAGCTTCCCATAGACTGCTTGGTGCACTGTCTCCAATTGATCTTGGTAGAGTTTCAATCTAAAGGATTCGAAGGCCTTTGGATTTTGGGGTTGTAGGACCATCTGCAGCGGTTTATCTTGAGGCTCGTAGAGATAGATACTCTTCTCCTTGGAACTTTTATAGGCTATGGGTGAGGCATGGGGATCCGATAGTTTTACAACCAAGCTATTGTTCTTGCTGTATAAATCAGCACTTCTGCTAGATAGTCCAAAGCCCACCCTTTGGGGAGGGCTGACATTCTCCTTGACTTTTAGGGTTACCTTCCCCTAGAGATATGCTCCCAGCCTCTGTTCCGTCCAATCCTGGTACTTGACCCATGCGTAGGACAACATAGTTAAGGATGGATAGATCCACTGAATCAAAATCATTGATTCGAGGTGCAATGCCATGGATGCCAAAAATCCCCTCTCTATCGTCGAAGGGTGCCCCTCCTACCACTTCAAATACACTGGTATCCTATCGCATATCAATAGAATATTGATGGTAGGAATTCTATATCTTTTGTAAAATTACTTCTATTTTTTTACATTACTGGAGGAATTCGTATCTAATGGTTTTTTAGGATAGCCCCATGATTGCAATCTATGCCAGTGTCCCTACATTTATAGACTTTTTTCATGCTAATCAGAAAGAAAAGGCTCTGCCATACAATGTATAGCAGAGCCTTTTCTTTTATAACTCAATATTCATGATTTACTTTAATGCATTGACGATTACAGTTACAGCCTCTGCTCTTGTTGCCTTTCCTTGAGGTCTGAAGCTGTTATCTGGGTAACCGTTGATGATCTGTTGTTCTGCTGCTGTATTCACTGCATCCACAGCCCAAGCAGATATACTTTTGCTGTCAGTGAAGTCTTTGCTTGTTAGTGCAGTATCTAAACCTGCAGCCTTCACAATCATAGCTGCCATTTGCTCTCTCGTAATCAAGTCATTTGGACCAAATGTATCTGCACTGTAGCCGCTTACGATACCATATGCGGCAGCAGTAGCAATGGCATCCTTAGCCCAGTGATTTGCTGTATCTGCAAATACCTTACCTGTTTTTGCCTCTAGGTCGAAAGCTTTTACAAGTACAGTAGCAAATTCTGCTCTTGTGATGTTGTTGTTTGGTTTGAATGTCTTGTCTGGGTAGCCACTGATAGCTCCTGTTTCTACAAGCTTTAGAATGTTGGACTCTGCCCAGTGTCCTTTGATATCTGTTAATTCTACTTTAGGTGCTGGTACTGGCACTAGAGCTTCTTTTTCTACTGCCAATACAGCAAATTTGGTGAAGTGGTCCACATCGCCGCTTACTGTAGCCTTTTCTAGATCCACCTTCACATTGTCTAGCTGGATCCATTCTTTTGCTTCTTCATCCAACCAGAAGATAGCAAGATCATATTTTTCTAAATCCACCTTTGATTTGTCAAAGGATAATGTGATTGTAACAGGTTTGTCAAATTTGCCTGCTTCATCCTTTGTGATCTCAAATACCTGGCTGATTAACTTCATAATCGATGGCATTGGCAGGCTAGATGTACTGCTGACTGCTTTTACAGTAACTTTCACATCTTTACCAAAGGCACCGGTTGGAAGTGTGATGGTTACACCATCGGCCTTTACAGTTCCACTTTGACCTGCTTTGATCGTAACGGTGGTTCCGCTTGATGCAGCTGGTCCAACGCCTCCGCCAGAGGAAGGAGATGCTGATGTAGTTTCAGTTTTTTGGGCAAAATCTGACTCAAAGTTCTCACTATCTACAGCCCTTACTTTAAAGGTGTATGCTGTACTTGGTGATAAGTCTGTTACTGTATAGGTTTTTTCTTCAGTTGTACCAACCAAGGTTGTACCCTTGTATATTTCATAGGTTCCACCGCTTACGCTAGATGTCCATTTTAAAGTCACAGAGTTTGTAGTCTTGGTTGTTTCTGTGATTGTTGGAACTTCTACAGCCTCGGCAATGGCAACAGCACTTAGATCTGTTTCAAATTCCAATTGATGGCCTTTTCTTTCAACCTCTCTGAAGTCCCATCTTCCTGTGATGTTGTTTTTGTGGAAAGCACCAGCTTTAGAAGGGTCAACTCCTTGAGGAATCGGCAGGCTTAAGGTTACCTTTTGGCCGTCCAAGCCTTCCACAGTGATTTCGATTGCCAATATAGCTTTTGTTACGTTGGCAGCGGCAGCTGCTTTTTTGATAGTGAGGCTAACCTTTCCATCGGCCGCACTCAAAGGAGGCAGCTTGATTTCTAGTTGGGTATCTGCTGGCAAGCCGAGCTCATCTGCCACTTTAGCAGATAAAGGTACTTGAACAACAGCCTCTTGGGTTTTACCATTTGCCTTTGGCAGGGTCACAGTAGCTTTTAATGGTGTATTGCCATTCTCATCTGCTGGTTGCTCTTCTACATCGGCAAGAACAGGTGCTGTGGCTTTATACAATCCATACTCTGCTAAAAGCAGCTTTAACTCTCTGATTTGAGCTGGTGTTAATTTTGCATTTACTTCATCTACAAAGGTTTTTGTCATTTCATCAAAACCAGGATATGTATAACCTGAGATCGTAAGTCCTCTTAATGCTTTGTCAATGGTTCCCCTAACATCGGATAGTTCCCCAATGGATTCTGGGATTTCTACATCTAGTTTTCCATTTTCTGCATCAATGACAACCGGCTTATTTGTCTTTCCTTGCAGCGTTAATAATACATAGGCATACATTTCAAGATCAAATCCTGGCTGCACACTCACTAAGGCATCCTTAAGCTCTGGAATGCTGCTGTCTATTTTCGCTACCAGTTCTTTTTCTTTATCCGTAAGCTGCGCAGGGATTTCTCCTGCCTCGATTTTGTTCACCATGTCTATTCGTTCACTTACTGTGAAGATTTTGAACAAATGGAATAATTGTAAAGATTGGACAAATTGATCTACTGTAATATTTTCAGGGTCCAAGTATTTTTTGATTTTACTATCCTCTAATTTGTATTCACTACGAATGGATTTTTCAAGTACACCAATGAAATGGTCAATCGTCCATAGTTGTCCCGTCGTATCCGTTTCTTCCTTTACTGTCAGCTTCATTTTTTCAAAGATACCATCTATTCTAGCATCCTCGCTTTGAGCAATTTTGCTCAGAATTCTGCTGAATTTTCCCTTTAGCTGAGTAAAATTCATTTGCTCTTGTGCCTGTACCATGTTTGTCATAGGGACACATGAAAAAAACAATAGCAAACTAACTACTGATGCAATTATTCTGTTTCTTCTCATACTCATCCTCATCCTCCTTAATAATAGTTTGACTTACAAATGTTTTGTTTCCCTATATCCCCTCACTCTCTACTAAGGTTTGTTGATTTTGTAATAAAATATAAACTTTCTCCAAAATAGTAACGGCTTCTGCTCTTGTGGCAATGCCTTTTGGATCAAGAATATTTTCTCCTTTGCCCCGAATAAGGCCTAACCCTACTGCTTGCTCCATGGATTCAGCTGCCCAGTCAGCGATCTGTCCATGATCTTGATAGATGGCTAAATCACTTTTGCTGTTGGCAGCCTCCATATGCTTATACTTCAATCCATTGATTACCATTACCATCATTTGTTCACGGGAAATTGGCTGATTGGGTTCAAAGGCCTTCGCCGATGTACCGCTTACCAAGTTTGCCTGATATGCGGCTTTTACAAAGTCATAGTCCCATGAGTCCTTATGTATATCTTCAAAGGGTAGTTCCATATTTTCTGCAGCATCTATTTCCAACAGCCTTACAATCAATGTTATCATTTGACTACGGGTTACGGACAACTGTGGTTCAAAGCGATCCTCGGTCATTCCCTTTACAATTCCCAAGGCCACCATCTTTTCTATACTCGCCTTTGCCCAATGATTATTAATGTCTTTGAAAGCAATAGGATCGTTTTTTTCTACTGTCTCTTCAACAGGGATTTCCACTTGTGCAGGTACTCCTATTTCAGCTGCTGGGACTGGGGTAGTTCCAGGATTGGCACCACCGCCGCCACTAGAAGCAGGCTTTTCTTCCTCCGGTGACTTTCCATTATTGAGAATCAAATCCTTGGCTTTATTCATCTGATTGTTGTCCACATAATCCAGAAGCTGCATTCTCGCAGCAGCATCCCAACTCTTCAAGTCATCTAGGGATTTGTATAGATCACTTTGACTAATACCCCTAGAGGATAAGGCTTCTTTCTCACTGGCGCTTAATCCTAAATCAATCACACTCTTTAGTATATCAATATTTTGGGGGCTGGAAAAACTATCCCTTAATTCTTCTATAATCTGTTCCTTATTTGCATGGTTACTGGCTTTATTCAGTAGATCCATCAACACATCTTCACTGACACTCTGTTCCCCATAGGACAAACCAGTGATTCCCAGGCATAGGATCAGTGCTATCAACCATATCTTCTTTCTCATTTTTCTCCTCCTTATAGGTTATATATTTTTACAGAGATATTTTTTTGAAAATATCTGTAAAGAAGTTTATTTTACCTTTCTCTTTAATCCTTAATGGCTCCGGCAGCTTTAGGTCTTGATCTGCCAATACTTTTTGACCATGGCTTTGTACCAGCGCCCACGCCTTTTCTTTTCCCAGGATTTCTCCTGCGATGCCAAGGGCTTTGCTTAGTTCTGGCCTTCTCCTTCTTGGAGAGTGGCCATCGCTGCCGATAAAGTGAACCATATTATGGCTTAGAAGCTTTTTGCAGGTTTCTTCTACTTTCTTCCCAAAGTTTCCCAACAAGCTGCCTCCATTGACCTGTACCAAAGCCCCCTGTACTATCATGGGATACAAAACCATTGGATTTTCTATGACCTTCGCATATCGCTCCGGATGGGCAATGATAGGTACTATCCCCTCCAGCCTCAGGGCATAGAGTACATCCTCTGTATAGAAGGGAAGGGTATGCATAGGGAATTCCACTAGCAAATACCTGGATTCATTGATGGTGAATACTTTTTTTTGTTGTACATCCTTCACCAGATCCGGTGTCAGATAGGCTTCATTGCCCAAGAGCACCTTCACATCAATTCCTTCTATCTTCAGTCGCTGGTTGAAGTTTGCCACATGCTCCTTGAGAGCTTCACCCATAACAAAGTCTGCCTCTTCCAGATAGTGGGAGGTACTGATAATGGTATGGATACCATCATCCCTTGCAATTTTGGCCATTTCAATGGCTTCCTCCCAGTCCTTTGCCCCATCATCTACATCGGGCAGTATATGACAGTGGATATCGATCATTTTCATTTACCCTTTCTGCTCTTTAACTTGGGTTTATCCGTATCATAGTAGTAATAGTAGTAGCCATAGTAGCCTTTTCCTTCTACAGGGATCTTATTCATTACGACCCCAAGAATGTTGGCATTGACCTTCTCTAAAAGTTCTTTGGATCTTTGGGCAGCATCGATGGTTACTTGTCCTGAGGCAACGGTTAGGATGATCCCATCTACAATCGCAGACAGCACCGCTGCATCGGTCACCACCCCTATAGGGGGGGCATCGAGCAATACCCGATCATATTCCTGGGACACCCTCTGAAGGAAGGCTTGCATGGTGTTGGATCCCAAAAGTTCAGAGGGATTTGGGGGTTTGGGCCCTGCTGTAAGTATGTCTAATCCCATTACAGTAGTTTGGGTGATAGCTTCTTCCAGAGGAAGCTGTTGGGCCAAAACATTGGTAAGTCCCTTATGATTATTTAAGCCAAAATGATTGTGGATCTGGGACTTTCTTAAGTCGCAGTCAATCAACAGTACTTTGTTTCCTGACTGGGCCATGGTTACTGCTAAATTTGCAATGGTTGTGGTTTTCCCCTCATTGGGTCCAGAGCTTGTGATGGCGATGATTTTGAGTTCTTTATCCAAGCTGGAAAACTGGATATTGGTCCTTAGGGTTCTATAGGCCTCCGCCACAGGAGATTTTGGGTTTTTTACAGATATGACATCCAATGCGCTCATTCGCTGCACTCCTCTCTAGTCCACATCAGCAGTTAATTCATTGATAACAGGAATAGCACCAATGATAGGGAGATCCAGATGCTTTTCTACATCCCCTGGAGTTTTGATGGTATTGTCCAGGTACTCCAATAAAAAGACAATTCCCAGTCCCAGCATCAGTCCAATCATAGTTGCTATAGCGATATTTAACATCGGTCTTGGTTTGATCGGTCTGATAGGAATCTCTGCCTTATCAATAACCTGTACATTATCCACCTTCATGATTCTGACCACGTGCTTCATAAAAACCTGGGCCAGATTGTTGGCTAAGGTGGCTGTTAATGCAGGATCTGTATCCTGTACCTTGACCATGATGATTTCCGTATCTCCCACTAGATTGACACTTACTTTCCCCTTCAGCTCTTCGGGAGTCATCTCTAGCTTTAGGTTGTCAATCACTTCTTTAGACACAGTTCTACTTTTTGCGATCTCCCCGTAGGTCTTTACCAACTTTTGGCTGAGCAATACATCATTGTACTGTATTTGGGTCTCTTGCTCTTTGGTTTTTCCTACCATAAGGGTAGTGGATGTTTCATAAACCGGTTCAAGAACAAAAAAACTGATGATTCCACTGGTAGCAGCAAATAAAAACCCTATAAGCAGAATCAGCCAAATCCTCTTTACGATGATTTGAAAGTACTCCCTTAGGTCAATGGTTTCTAACTCTTCCATTACTTCCTCTCCTTCTGCATGTTTTACATTATAGCTATAAGATATTCTACATACCTTGCTGTTTTTCCTTCTTACAAGTCACTTTTTTACATGCTTTTGTGAAATGTTCGTCTTTATCTATCCCCCATAGTTTTCTGCTTGGAGGCCTTCTTGGCTCCATCGGAGAAATAGGTAGATACCTCCTACAATTAGACTGCTTCCCCAGATCTGCCACCGGCTAGGAATCTCGGCGAAAAGGAGGCTGGCCCAAAAGGTTGCACAAACTGGTTCTCCCAATATGGCTGTGGATACAAAGGAAGGCTTTACATAGGCCAGTGCCCAATTGAAAATACTGTGGCCCAAAAGAGTGCAAAAAACAGCCAGGGCTAAAAATATCCCCCATTCTCTGAGGGGATAGGGATAGAGGGGAATACCCCATGCTCCAACAAAGATCAGAAGGGTCACAAAGCAGCTGGTATAGACCAAAAAGGTATAGGTGATCAGGGAAAGCTGTTGTCTGATGACCCTGCCAATCAGCATATACCCTGCCACAAAGAAAGCTCCTGCTATGGCCAGCATATCTCCGAAGAACACATGACTGCCTTTGGCAAAATCGGCTAAGGAGATGATGATGCCTCCCCCCAGGGCCATGCCTATACATAGAAGGACTTTTTTCGAGATCCTTTCCTTAAAAATCAAGAAGCTGCCTATCAAAATAAAGACAGGATGGGTATTGACCAATACTGATGAGCTGGCAATGGATGTATATTGAATGGATGTGAACCATGTGGCAAAATGCAGGGCCAGGCATATGCCGCTGGCAATACATATCCACAGGCTTTTTTTATCCACACCCCTTATTTCCTCTTTCTTTTTGATGAGCACCACAGGAAGCATCAGCAATATAGTAAAGCCAAGACGATAGAGGGCAATGATCAAAGACGGGGCTGTGGAATATTTAATAAATATAGAGGAAAAGGATACAAATAACACCCCTATTAAGACCATTCCCTGGGGCCCTAATTTTTTCACCATAGAAGCTCCTCCCTTATGAATCCTGATGATCTTCTAGAAAATCATAGAAGTCGCTGTAATCACTCTGAACAAATTCATAGAGCAGAGGACGATCCAATCGAAGCTTTTCATCTAACTGAACCAATCCATCAAAAGGTCCTTGCTCAAAATAGCGCTCTAAGGCTTCGATGTTTTCTTGGCTATAGGCTCCCACCAACAGCTGCTCTTCCTCGGTGATATAATAAATTCCATAAACATCTTCGTTTAAAAAATAAATAGGCTTTCTTACATGCTGATTGGTTGGATTGAATTCTGTAAACAGATAGCTTCCTTCATAGGCATGCTTCATGGCATGGGGTTTATTGTTTTCCAGTTTTTGGATAAATCCCTCTCGATCATTCATATAGTAAATAGAGATATATTCTGGCTTTGTCAGTCCAAAGGCAGCTTCCATGGCAGTGATGTTCATAGAAGATCTCACCTCTGCTCCAATTATCCGATAACCCTGTTTGCTTTCTACAACCTTCAATTCACTCAGTACCATCTTATATTGGCTGCCAATATCTATGATGGATTCGGACAGATAGATGATTTCATCATTTTCTCTCAAAGTCTCTGTTACACTTTTTAGTAAGGTACCGGATTTTTCTACGACTCTGTAGTCGGTTTGTCCCGAATCACACAAGTACCTTAAAGCTTCTTCATCAGCGCCTACTGCTCGCATAATAAAGTAGTTTATCAACTGAATCGGTTCATCTACCTTTTCACAAATTTTATCCCAAAGTTCATTGACCTCTTCTTTAGAAAGAGCGTTCTTTTCCTTTAGAGTGAAGTTATAATCGATCACGGGCTCCGGCAGCTGTTCTCCAAAAACACTATTTTTTTTGACGAACTCTCTAAGTAGATATCGACTTTCTCTTTCCGAAACAAGGACTAATTCGCCACCCAGACCACCCATCATTTTAGCCGTCTGAAAGTCCAACTGTTCCTCTGTAGGAGACAGCAAACCCATGTAATCATCCAAGCCATACTCTTCAGCATCTAAATGAAAGAACTGAAAGAATTCTTCTTCCCTTTCTGTTAACCATTTTATTCTTAATCCTAAGACTCCCATCAATCGCGTATTCGTAACATGGGCTTCCACAAATGTATATCGGCATAATTGTTGGTTTTCTTTATTTCCAATAATTACTCTAAATTTTTTTTTGTCCATATTGTTCTCCTTTTTCAATAACAGCACTTAACATCCATTATATTATACACCATTTCAACCCATTCCAAAGAAAAAGATACGCCTTGAAAACGTATCCCTTCACCTATCTTATAATATTTTCATAGCTTTTAGTCTACGAATAGACTCCTCATGAGGACCATACATGGATGCCAGGGTATCCAGACGTTCATTCAAATGATTCTGTTCTGTCTTCACCTCTGCCATCTCTGTTTTCATCTCTGCCATTTCAGTCTTCATCTCTGCTATTTCGGTTTTCATTTCTGCCATTTCGATCTTCATCTCTGCCATTTCGGTCTTTATCTCTGCTATTTCAGTTTTCATCTCTGCTATTTCAGTTTTCATCTCTGCTATTTCTGTCTTTATCTCTGCTATTTCAGTTTTCATCTCTACGATGTCCTGTTTTACAATAATCATGTCTTTTTTCAATTCATTTACATCGGCTTGAATATTGTCCACTTTCTTTCCCAGCACATCGAACATGCCCACAATCTGATTTAAAGTATGCTGGAGATCCTGATCTGTCATTGGTATCCCCCCTTCATTTTTCCCACCGTTTTTTCATGAGTCCATTATATCATTTCTATAACATTCCTTCAATCATAGTCATGACTTCTCCTTGCAGCTGTTCAAGTAAAGCCTTGGATTCCTCCATGGATTTGCCTACTACAGAAAAATATAGCTTCACCTTAGGTTCTGTGCCCGAGGGCCGGATACAAAACCAGGATTGATCTGTCAAGGTAAAGTGGAGGACATTGGACTGGGGTAGTATCAATGCTGTTTCTGTTTCTTCAACAAAGTCATATCCCCTTCTCTCCTGATAGTCCCTCAAAACCTTTATCGGATGCTGACCGATCCTCTTGGGCGGATTCTTTCTGAAGTGATCCAAAATACCATCAATCTTTTCCATCCCTGCCTTCCCCTTTAAGGTGATGGAGCGCAGGCCTTCCTGATAAAAGCCGTATCTTTCAAAGATATTGAGCAGGCCTTCGTACAAGGTCATTCCCTTAGTTTTATAATAGGCGGCCATTTCACAAATCAGCATGGCGGCAATAACAGCGTCCTTATCTCGTACAAAGGTATCTGCCAGATAGCCGTAGCTTTCTTCATAGCCAAATATAAACTGTTTCTCTCCCGCAGCTTCAAATTCTTTTATTTTTTCTCCGATGAATTTAAAACCAGTCAGGGTATCCAAGCTGTCTACCCCATAGCTGCGAGCTATTTTAGCTCCCAATTCACTGGTTACGATAGTCTTAATGATCACGCCATTTTCAGGCAGCTTCCCCTTCTCCTCCATGGCAGAGAGGATATAGTCTATGAGCAAAGCTCCTGTCTGGTTGCCCGTTAGTACCTCATAGCTTCCCTGCTTGTTTTGAACAACTGCACCGATTCGATCGCAGTCTGGGTCAGTCCCTAGGATGATATCCGGCTTGAGGCTTTTGGCCATGTCCAAGGCGAGGGCAAAGGCTTCTCTTTCCTCAGGATTAGGGGATTTAACTGTTGAAAAGTTGGGATCAGGCAGCTCCTGCTCAGGAACTACAGCCACCTTCTGAAAGCCCAGCTCCTTCAATACCCTTCTGACAGCCATGTTGCCAGTCCCATGAAGAGGGGTATAGATGATCTGAAAATCCTGCCCTACCGCTTCTATCAATTCCGGTCTTAGAGCCACCGACTTTACCCGGTCAATATATTTTTTGTCTATCTCTTCTCCCAGCATCTGAAGAAGATTTTTGGATAGCGCCTCTTCTTTATTCATGTAGGGTACTGTACTGTAATCTTCAATCTGCTGGATTTTTCCGATGATTTTCTCAGCTTCCTCTGGTATCAGCTGGCCTCCATCCTCTCCATAGACCTTGTAGCCATTATACTCCGGCGGGTTATGACTGGCCGTGATGACGATACCTCCACCACAGCCCAGTTCCCTCACTGCAAAGGATAATTCCGGTGTGGTGCGCAGGCTTTCAAAGAGATAGGCTTGGATTCCATTGGCACACAGTACCAAAGCGGCTTCCTCTGCGAACTGGGGGGATTTGTGACGGGAATCATAGGCAATCACCACGCCCTTTCCCTTTGCATTTTCCACAGTTTCAAGCAAATGTTCTGCAAATCCCTGGGTTGCCCTTCTGACGGTATAGATATTGATACGATTGGTCCCTGCACCAATGACGCCCCGCAGACCTCCTGTACCGAATTCTAGATCTTTGTAGAATCTTTCTTCTATTTCTTTTTCGTCTTCAGCGATAGCTTTGAGTTCTTCCTTTGTTTCTTTGTCAAAGTATGGATTGTTAAGCCATGTGGCATAAATATCTTTGTAGTTCATTGCTGGATTTCCTCCTGTTTTTTTATTTCATAGGGAAGCGGAACGCATAAGATGCGTTCCCTACGGGGTGCTTGTGGATGCATCGGGGTTACGGAACGCATAAGATGCGTTCCCTACGGGGTGCTTGTGGATGCATCGGGGTTGCGGAACGCATGAG
>JBFNEZ010000092.1:0-13881 GCA_040797825.1 Thermotaleaceae bacterium
GCAGCATGCTCCCATCACCTAAAGAGGCTATGCATTGCACACAACTTGATATATTAACAGAAGGAGAAGCTTCACCGCTATAGGGTGCCTCCTTACAAAGCCATATATGCTTCAGCGTGAAAAGCTTGAGCCATTGCTTGAATTTATGGATGGAATATTCATCCTGCCGATGATTTTTCTTCTGTTAACATCCTTTCCTTCTACAGATAGTGATTTATTCAGTTCTTGTTGCAATTCCCGTTTTGCCCATAAGAAACTTCTTCTTATAATTCATGTAATAAATACTCATACACACTGCCGTCAATGCCCATGTTAAAGGATAAGTTACAGCGACCCCTCTGACGTCTAGAAAGTGAGGCACGATCAGAAACAAAAGTCCAGTGCGGATTATGCAAATATTCAACATTATAATATACATGGGCGGCTTGGCCATCCCCAAACCTCTGAGGCTGTCTCCTAATACCTGTAAAATAACATATATAAAATAAAAGGGAAATGTAATATGAATTATATTCAGACCCAGCTTAATTACTTCATGGTCCTTTGCAAAAACCCTAAAAAGCTGCTCCCCGAAAACTAGGGCAAGAGCACTCATGATTACGCTAATGGACAGACCCACTAAAAGGCAGTACTTCGTACATTCTGTCGCACGCTCGAAATTTTTCGCACCCATATTCTGTCCGACAAAGATCATTGTGGCCTGCCCGATAGCGACTATCGGCAGGTAAATCACAAGCTCCACTTTAAAGTAGGCGGTAAATGCAGCAATTGCGGCCACACTTATGGAATTAATGTGGTATTGGGCCATTACGTTCGATAAAGTTATCACAAGGGATTGAGTACCAGCAGGGACACCTATGCCTATCACTTTTTTTGAAAGCTCAGAGTCAAAACGAATATCCTTAAATCTCAGAGAATAACGACGGTCTAACTTGGTAAGCTTATATACTATCAGTGCAGCAGCAATCGACTGTGAAATCAACGTTGCCCAAGCTACTCCGTTGATACCGTTTTTAAATATCATGAGGAAAAGTGCGTCCATCAACACATTGGCTATTCCACCCCAAAGTTGAGCATAGAGAGGGGTTTTTGAATCCCCCAGGGCGCGTATAACTCCCGAACATATATTGTAGGTAACAATAGGTATGAACGAAAGGAAATATATTCTCAGATATCCTTCTGCAGCCTCCTGCAAATACAAGGGCGTATTTACCAGCTTTAAATACACAGGTGCAAAGAAGTATCCTATTCCCATAAGGAGTGCCCCGCCAACCAAACTGAGGGCAACTGAATTGTGGATAGCCGCTTTAAGCTTCAATTTATCGCCAGCTCCGTATTCATGAGAAACAACGACACCAGAACTAACAGACATACCACCGAAAAAACCGACGAGACATGTTATCAAAAGGCTGCTTGCGCCAATTGCCGAGGAAGCCTCTGTTCCGAGAAAATTCCCGATAAAGATCAAATCTACCGTATTATAAAGCTGCTGTACCAGACTGCTCAAAAGCAGCGGAATTGCAAAGATTATTAGTTTCTTCCAGATAGTTCCTTCAGTAAAGTCGTTCATTGTTTAGCACTCCTAAAAAGAATTTCTAATACATATTTGGGGTGTCTGCTTTTCTGCAGCCCGTATTTTTTAATGTTTTAAATCCTAATTTCCTCCAACAGGTTATACTTTGTCGATTTAAAACATCTTTATTCGCTTATATACCAAATAATCATCATAAAACAAAAAGCTATTTGGTTTATCTTCAGATAAACTAAATAGGCTTCATGACTATAAATTATTCAAAGTATAATAGAATCGTGCTGATTTAATTCGATAGCAGTCTCTGCTATCTGGTTCTGCTTCATGCCACTACATTTTAATTACATCCATTATGAAAAATCTGTCAATACTTCGCGCAACGGTCCACTGTTTTGCACCTTTTTTTTAATTAACCACCCTTGGACTATTGATATTTATGATGTTCTTTTTATTGTAGTTGCAGCAACAATCAGCAGGTGTGATGAGTGGCATGAGATGGAAGATGGACTATAGCATTCTTGACGGAACGCATAAGATGCGTTCCCTACGGTAGATATTGCAAACTGCCTATAGGGCATCACTCCTACTTCCCATAATCCCAAGTTTTCAAATTTACTCAAATGCATACCCAATCCTTAATAATTAACATTAAAGGTTCTCTCCACTATTTATAAGTCACAGTATGGGTCTTTACATTGAAAGTATATTGGCCGTTGAAATATTCGCCATCTTCCTTGCTCCAACGAAAATCCACAACTACCGTTTCTGCATTTTCCCACCCGATTATACGAAAATAGGGATCGGGACGATTTTCTTGTGGCTTTACACTTTCGCCATAATAAGAAGCAATCTCAGCCAGTGTAGGCAATGCTATTAATTTTCTATCCTTTGTATCAAAAACAATACTTTCTCCATAAATTCGTGCCTCATAATAAATAGCTACATAACGACCATCTGGTGACCATGTAAACTCTACGGTATAATATCCTGGCTCCATTTGCCAAAGCACTTCATCATTATTTACGTCTAGCACACGAATCCCCTCATAGGGATAAAGTCCCCCTGCAGTAATAGTAGTAATTGTGCCATATGCTTCAGCACGATATCTACCCGTGGGATCAATAGAAGTTTTAGTCTCATTTTTAGGGGTTGTATCTTGTATTACATTATCTATATTTGAGTGACTTTCTTTTTCAACACATCCTATGCAGAAAATAGAAACAATAGAAATGATTAGAATCATTTTTTTCACAATCTTACCTCCCAATATAAATAATCTTAATCTCATAAAATTCTACTATAGTGACCTAATAGGAGAATAATAGGACATAGGGCGGGAACGCATAAGATGCGTTCCCTACGGTAGGGGTTGCAAACCTTGCAACCCGACTTATGGGGTATATTCCTGCTATGAAGCATAAAAATATTTAGATTCCAAAATTTATCATATTCCATTCCTATCTTTATCTACATTCGCCACCTGTCCACGAATCTTAAAACCTAATTTTTTATATAATGCAACTGCCCCTATATTTTCACGGTTAACAAAGAGCATCCATCTATGCGCTTTATAGTCTTTAAATATACTGCTCAATAAGCCCCTTCCTATGACTTGGCTGCGCATATTGGGAATAACATAAAAATTAGATAAAATGAGTAAATTTTCGTATACTTTTTCCAAACAAACATTTGCGATTGGTTGTCCTCTATGGTATACACATATCCATTCCATAAGCCCTTGGTTTTAAAGGGATAGATGTTTTTGGTGGTTCATCTCCCGTCCATAGGGGTTTTCAATACGATAGGTAATCTTAATATTTTGACCTTCACAAATCTCTATTTTTTCAACAAGTGCTGCTAGGATCATCGGATTCAGCTTTTTTAGATTGAGCACCGAATCTAACAGCCTCTCTATTTGTTCCTCATCACACTGTTTTTTTTCATCACTATCTAGCTTTTTCAGAAGCTCTTCCTGTCTTTTTTTTAGATTCTTCTTCTCCTCATTAAACTCCTCATAAAACTCAACAAATTGGCTTTCTAATATAAGACCCTTTACCTTATCTTCATAGACAGCTTTCAGCAATATATTGATTTGCTCCAATCGATTCTGGAGGGATATCGATTCATGAATAAAGAAATTTTTCCCATCTTTCCTGGCATTAAGCATTTTTTCAGCCTTTTTCATAAGAGCTCCTTTATTAGAAAAGCTATGCACCAACTTCCAGTAATCGTTCAATATTATATTTTCTAACTCCCCTTCTAGGATAGCGTGCCGACTGCAGAGTTCTTTGCCGTATCTTTTGTATGTTGAACAGATCAAAAACACCTTGTCTGCCTGAGTACTTGTGTAGGTCATATACTGACCACACTCACCGCAAAACACCATACCACTGAATAGTTTTGTTGACTTTTTTGCTCCTTTAAAGTTTCCTCCCTTTTGATCCATCAGCTTCTGTACTCTGTCAAAAATATCTTGAGAAACGATGGATTCATGGGTATCCTTTACAATCATCCAGTCCTTTTTATCAATACTCTGAAGTTTTTTGGATTTATAATTTACCTTCTTGTATTTATTCTGAGCTACACTCCCTGTATAAACAGGATTTGTTAATATAGCCTTTATAGAGCTATGAGACCACTTTGGAATTTTTGTCTTGCTTATGCTGTAGGTTTCATGCATTTTCTTCTTATAGTACGCGGGACATAGAATATTTTCCCCATTCAAGCTTTTAGCAATGAGGGTAAGTCCGTCACCCGATAGGTACATCTCAAAGATTCTCTTCACTATAGGAGCCGTATTCTGATCTATAATCAGTTTGTTCTTGTTTTCTGGACTTTTCTCATACCCATAGGGCGCAAAGGGCCCTATGAATTTCCCTTCTTGCCTTTTCATATTTAAGACACTTCTTACCTTCTTGCTGATGTCTTTGGAATACATATCATTGATAATAGCCTTAAAAGGTGTAATATCATTGTCTCCCTGTTCCTTCCCAGTGTCAATGTTGTCATTTATAGCAATAAACCTTACTCTGTTCTCTGGAAAAAACTTCTCAACATAATGCCCCACCAGAATATAATCTCTTCCCAAACGACTCATATCCTTGGTGATTACTAAAGATATCTTTCCCTCTTGAATATCCCTTAATAGTTTTTGAAATCCTGGTCTATCAAAATTTAATCCTGAATATCCATCATCAATATAATAATCTATAATACACCAGTCTTTGTCTACTACATACTTTGTTAATATGGATTTTTGATTTGAGATAGAATTAGACTCTCCCAACACGCTGTCTTCATTACTTATCCTACAGTATATCCCTACATTATATTTTTCTCTTTGGTAATTATCCGAATACCTCTGTGTCATCTTACTCCTCCCTCAGATAACTACCTTTTAGCCCTTATAAAGTTTGGCTCTCTTTTAATACTCTATGAAGTCAAAGAGGACATTATATCTGAAAATTCTATTTCTATCTTTGTTTTACTTTCTTCTAAGAAATAATTATCATTTTTCCAAGATCACTTAAATCATACCCTCCAATTCCTGATAGTTCCTTTTCAAAATCACTGGAATGTAAGATAGAAAGAATAGCTTCAAAGGGAGGAGTATCTAAATCCTCCTTCTTTACAACCATATCATATCTTTCTTTTTGCAGTGGAATAAAATCGATTCCTTGTACTTGCAAACCTGTCTTTTCATTCCCTAAAGCCAAATCCGCACCACCTCGAGCAACCGCACTGGCCACAGCCAGATGGGAGAGGCATTCTCTTTCATAGCCCTCTATGTTTTTGCCTTGAATTCCTAGAAGCCGCAAATGTTCGTCCAGAAGGATCCTCGTCCCACTACCCTTTTCCCTATTAATTATCCTAATATCTGGTCGTTTCAAATCCTCCCAGCCTTTGATTCCTTTTGGATTTCCCTTTGCTACATAGAAACCCTGCATTCGAACAGCCAAATGTATGACTGCAGTAGAAATTCCAGGAACTAGGCGGCGTACATAGGGAACATTGTATTCATTTGTCTCCCCATCCCATAGGTGGGCCGTTGCTACCTGCACCTCTCCAAGATATAATCCATAGAGACCATTATAACTGCCTACGTAAGAACGCAAAGCGCGAACACCCCTGGGGTGCTGCTGGAGATAACGGGACAGTATGTCTAGAATCACATCTTGTCCGCATATGACAAAATCCTTTTTGGAAAAAGTATTTCCATATAGAAAATCTTCCTTATCCTTATAGGCAAGAGGCGCAATAGCTTGACTAGTAAGTGAAAGATTTTTAATGCTCTTTGTGTTGTTCTTATAGGCCTCTACATCTTCTAAATCTACTCTTACCTTTCTTCCAATTCGATAGGCATTTAATTCGCCTCGCTTAATCAGCTCATAAACTGTATTTTTGGCGATTTTCAATAAATCTGCAACTTCTTGGGGTGTTAGTGATGTACGATCATCCATAAAAATACTCCTTTTAGTCTGTTGCCCTATATTTTTACTCCACTATATCAATAGTTGTTTTTTTTTTCAAGTAATGCATAATAAATTTGTTCAATTTTAATTTCTCACATTCAGTATTTATGAAGTACTATACTGTTGTAATCATTCATTTTTCAATATAACCTATTTATTGACTTGTTAGAATATTAGGTATATAATCAAATGATAACATAACCGAACTAAACATTACATAACATAACTCGTTATTATTTCATTTATTATTTTATCATATTGAGTAAGGAGGATACATAGGCATATGGATTGGTCACCTCTTTGGATTTCATTAAGAACCGCTTTTACCGCCACCTTTATTACTTTCTTTTTAGGAATATCTGCTGCAAAATGGATGACTGATTATAGAGGAAAGGGTAAAGGAATTATTGATAGTATTTTTAATCTCCCTCTTGTATTACCTCCTACTGTAGTAGGGTTTCTTCTACTTCTTCTATTTGGAAGGAACGGTCCCATAGGAAAATTGCTTTTAAAATTTGATACTACGATTATTTTTTCATGGTATGCAACAGTTATTTCTGCAACTGTTGTATCCTTTCCCTTAATGTATAAAACAACCCGAGGTTCTTTTGAGCAGATGGATAAAAATCTGATTCATGCGGCAAGAACCTTGGGGATATCTGAATGGAGGATATTCTGGAAAGTGATCCTGCCCTTATCCTGGCCTGGAGTTGCTGCTGCAACAGTATTGGCTTTTGCAAGATCACTGGGAGAATTCGGTGCTACTTTAATGATTGCAGGAAATATACCAGGTACTACTCAGACCATACCCGTAGCTATCTTTTTTGCTGCAGAAGGGGGCAATATGCAGCTGGCCTTCCTATGGGTACTTTTAATCGTTGCAATCTCCTTAGTCATTATCATCCTTATGAATTATTGGTCCGATTATCAAAGGAGATTTTTATCTCCAAATATAAGAAACTATACAAGGGATATATAAATGCAGTCTTGCGATTGGAGGAATCCCCATGGAACTCATTGTAGATATAGAAAGAAAATATAAAGAATTTACACTAAAAACTGCCTTCGCTGTTAATCAAGAGGTTATGGGTTTACTCGGTTCCTCTGGTTCTGGAAAAAGTATGACCCTTAGATGCATTGCTGGATTAGAAACGCCAACTAAAGGAAGAATCATTTTAAATGGACGTACTTTATTTGATTCCGACAGGGGAATAAATCTGCCTAGCCAAAAAAGAAAGGTAGGTTTTTTATTTCAGAATTATGCTCTGTTTCCTCATATGACCACAGCAGAAAATATCGAGTTTGCCCTCCATCGTTTACCCAAATCTCACCGCACTCAGATTGTTAGTGAGAAGATTGAAAGAATGCATCTAAAGGGCTTAGAAAATCGGTTCCCTAGCCAGCTTTCCGGGGGCCAACAGCAGCGCGTGGCCCTAGCTAGAGCACTGGCCATAGAACCTGAGATGCTGCTACTGGATGAGCCCTTTTCCGCCCTAGATACACAACTGCGTGATGAGATGGAGCTCGAGCTTTTAAACGCTCTTCAGTCCTACCAAGGGATTACAATTTTTGTTTCTCATTATATGGAGGAGGTCTATCGTATTTGTAAAAATATTACGATTCTTTCTGATGGAAAGATAACCGCATCGGGAACAAAGAAAGATATTTTTGATAATCCTCCTTCTCTCTCGGCTGCCAAACTAACAGGATGTAAAAATATCTCGAAAGTAGATTATGTAGATGAAAAAACGGTAAAGGCCCTGGATTGGGGATATATGATTAAACTATCTTCACCTATAGTTTGCCAAAAATCCTACATGGGTATAAGACCCCATCATTTGGAAATCTGTAACCAGCCTTCCCAAAAAAACTCATTTCCTTGCTGGGTCAACCATATCACCGAAGGAATTCATACTATCACTGTTTTTTTTAGAACTACAGAGCAAAACAATAGTTCTCTGGGATTTCTCCAATGGGAAGTTCCTAGAGAGAAGTGGGAAGAGCTGCAATATTGGCAGGAACCCTGGTATGTATTCATGGATGAAAGGAAACTCCTCTTTGTTGATTAACTAACTGAAAACTGTAGAATTTCTCTGCTGATATTCATATATCTCTCCACATATTACCAACATGGCTCCTATTCTATAATAGAATAGAATAAAGAGACAGACGAATCTGCCTCTACTGATTAAAGCTTTTTTCTTCTAAATCCTCATGAATTCTAAACATAACTTCCCTCCACAAAGTCGCTGCCATTCTACTGCCATCGGTTAAATTAAGCTGGGGAAGATCATTGCCAATCCATAGGGCTGCTGTATAATAGGGTGTATATCCTGCAAACCAAGCATCTGCCTTTGCGGTCGTGGTCCCTGTTTTACCAGCAACAGGGATTTTTTTATTGCCTCGATATAAACTGGCTCTTGTTCCAGTCCCATAAGAAATAACATCCTGCAATATATTCGTAAGGATATTTGCAATTTCTGGCTCCACTACAATTCGTTTTTCTGGTTGATATTCATAAAGGATATTGCCTTTTGCATCTAATATTCTTTCAATGGTGCTAGGCTTTATGTAAACCCCTTGATTGGCAATTGCACCATAGGCTGCACTTACACTCAAGGGAGAAAGTCCCCGGGTCAAGCCTCCTAATCCTAGTGCGGCTAAGTTTTCATCATTTACATATTTATTTTCCTGTCGGCTTATAAAACTATCCCTAAGGGGATCTTCTTCATTGATAATGCCCAATTTTTTTAAATATTCCATAGAAGTATCAATACCTATGGCATCTAATAATTTTACCGTAGCAACATTCATAGAATCAGCGGCTACCTTTCTTAATGGCGTTAGTCCCCTATACCCTGAATACCAATTTCTCGGCCAGAGTTTTCCATCCCTATCATAATGGGGGCTGTCATCAATCAGAGAATCTGCTGTGTATCCATTGTCTAAAGCTGGCAGATATACGGCTAAGGGTTTCATAACCGAACCTGGTTGTCGATATCCATCGGTAGCTCGGTTTAATACTTTTTTACCCGTAACATCTCTCCCACCTATCATTGCTTTGATTTTTCCTGTAGTATGATCTAAAATAACTAGGGCTGACTGAGGCTGTATTACTCCTCTCTCGTCTATTGTAAAATATTTGGAGGATAGAAGCAGATTTCCCCGATCGTCTATTTCATAAAAATCAGGATTCTTCTTCAAAAAACTACTCTTGATAATAATCTGTCCTTCTCCACCGATTTTGTAATCATCATCAGAAATGTTCAGCATCCCTCCTTGATGGAGGACAAGATTCTTGTTCTTGTCGACACTATAGAAGTTCTTCAATCCGATAGCGTTCTTCAAAAGTTTAAATTTATTGCTCTTTATTTCCAGTGTGTTCTTCTCCAGTGTATAATTGGATTTTTCAATGATTAAGGTCTTCTCTTCTGTAAACATATTTTCTCCGTTAAAATATAGGAGGTTTCCTTGGTGATCGACTAAATTGTTCTGGCGGTCTAGATTACCGCTCTTTCCATTGTATCTGCGCCATTCTGTTAAAATTGGAGCCGATTTCTTATCTCTTTTCCCGGCAAGAATTTCTCCAAAGTTTTCATAAACCTGTTCTATCTTCTTCTGCATATCCACATCAAGAGTCGTATATATTCTTAATCCCCCTTTATAGAGTCTTTCTTCTGCCTCTTGTTTCGTCATACCTTGTTTCATCAGTATTTCTACTGCTTCTTTTTGAACTAAATCGGGAAAAAAAGACGTAATCTCTGTATTTTCTCTTTCCCTAGGTCTTAAACTCTCTTTGATATCTTCATCCAATGCCATTTGATATTCTTCTTCTGTTACATAACCTAGTTCCTTCATCTTATTTAGTACTATTTTCTGCCTTTCTAAAGAATCTGGGTTATACAGTACCCCATAGTCCTTTCCGATTAGATAAATATGTCCGATTAGATTTTGATTGTTATTTTCAATATTCTCCGATAACTGCAGCAGATAGGGTGCATTCTTTGATGGATTTTTTGTAACGCCGGCTATCAAAGCGCCCTCAGCAATGGTAAGCTCCTCTACATCCTTATCAAAATAGGTTTTAGCAGCCGCTTGCACACCATAGGCTCCTTGTCCCAAATTAATGGTATTGAGATAGGTCTGCAGAATCTGATCTTTGCTCAATTCTTTTTCCATTTCCATCGCTAAGTAGGCTTCTCTAATTTTTCGCTTCATATCATTAACCAAGTTCTCTCTATCCACTTCTTCCCTAAGATATAAATTCTTAATCAACTGTTGGGTTATGGTGCTGGCTCCTTGTACAGGAGACTTTTGTTTTATGTTGATAAGTAATGCGCCTATTATCCTTTTTATATCTATTCCCTTGTGTGTCCGAAAGCGCTCATCTTCAATGGCAATAAATGCATTTTTAACTTGGTCTGGGATTTTACTAATCTCAATAATTTCTCGAAATTCAATGGTTTGAATCATTTCCAATTCTTGACCCTTGGCATCATAAATAATAGAATGTTCACTTAATAGACTATTTATTTCTTTAGGATCAATATCTGGCACATCTTTGATAACATCCTTTACGAATCCGATTATCCAAATACTTATGCAAAAGCACAAAAAACAGATAGCTAAGCCGCTTGTTCGAATAATTTTTATAGCTTTTGTAGATAAAACTTTTTTCTCTTCCTTATTTTTATGGCTTTCCTCTTCTTTTACTGCTTCTTCTAAGCCTTTTTCCGCTCCCTCCACTTCCTCTTTTTCAACATCCCCACTCCCGATGTCTTCCTTTGAAACTTCTTCCTTTTCTATTCCTTCCCCCATAAAGCTACCCCCTATGATAGAAATATGCTAGGTTTATCACAGTTTATAACGGTCTCTTCCTCTCTTTTATATATGCCAGTAATTTTTAAATATTCTTTTTCTTACAGACACAATAAATAATAATTAAAGGATAGTAAAAAATTCTCTTGTCCTTAAATTAGGGGAAATAGTAAAAGTGGCTGCCCCAAGAAAATTATTTTATCATCTTGAGACAACCACCAATCCATAAATTATCCATCTCTATTATTCTATACTCGCTGTAGCAGTATAGTCGTATCCTTTAGGTCTATCCTCCCTTGCAGTCTCATCTGCAATAAAAACCACAGCCCGCCCCTGATTTTTCGCCGCTAGCCACAGATGACAAAAAGCAATGCCCATATCTACTTTGTTCAACCGTTCATATATCATGGCCTTTACAAGATTATGTTTTATACAATACCCATGGATAAGACCCTCTCCACCTTTAAAAAACCAAGGTTGACTATTGGTTGCAGAGGGTGCCAGGCGAGCAGCTTCTAGTAGTTCTCCCCTATCCTTTATATCTGTAATTTCTGTTAGTGTTTTTCGTTTGAATTCTGAAACACCTTCTCTATGGAGTGGCTCCATTGCCCTTCCAATGGCTAAAGTAATCACAAATTCAAGTTGTGATTTTGCTAAAATTTCTTTAGCGGGCTTTGCCAGGCCAAGCCAACAGCTTCCAACGCCCTTTGCAGAAAGATATAAATCTATCTGCTGAAGCATAAAGCCTATATTGGGTAGATAGCCTTCCTTTACTTCAGAGTATGCTACGATATAATGGGGTGCCTTAATGGCCATCAATCCCTTTATATCCTTATGAGCCACAACACTTATTTCTGTTTTGATATTCTCATACATTGGCTTTAAATTTTGGATATGATTAGAGATTTCATTAAGTACATCCTCATTCATGGGTGTTAAATCATATTTTCGAATGGATTTTCGCTTAAAAATAGTTTCATATAGCATAGTTTCTTTCATCATGTTCCTCCCCTACATTCACTTTCATGAATTTATTCTTTTCAGTACATTCAAAATCAATGCAATAAAAAAAACTGTAATACTTCCAATAGGAGGCCAAGGAATCTCTCCATTTTCAATTGTATTTTTAAAAGCACCCAATATTTTCCCTATGATAAAAAAAGCAATTGCAGTGTTGATAAAGATATCACTGTAGCGTGAACTGAAGGCATTATCGCCAATCATTACTATGAACATAGGAACAAAAACTATTAATGCGGCCATTAGGTAAAATATCCATCTCTACTTAACAGCAATTAGATAGAATATTAACCTCCAATTTTTTTTCTTCAAATTCAACGCTCCCTCTTATATTCTCACATCTTTATAATGTCTTTTAATGAACCTATTCTCCTTTTTGTCTCTCCTTTTCCCAGAAATATTTTGAAATAATAAACCCCATACTTAAAATAATAAACATAAATACATTAAGCATAAATAACTCTGCTTTTCCTACCCCAGCCCTAGGAACATGATTAAAATCATTCCATAATGCTCTAGATATGTCTATTCCATTTGCATCATATATTTTTATAGTTGGGAAATTGCTTTCACGATCCACTTTGTATATATTTAGAAAAGTGTTTCCGTCAACATTATCATTGAATAATGCTGCTTCATCTTCTGTTAAAAACCCTGGAAAACCTTTATAAGATGAGATTCTTTTGCTATAGCCACTGCCTCCAACGGCTATATAATTCCCTTTTGAAGTTGTAAAACCATAGCCCATAATATAAAAATTGGCACCACCATAATTGGTGCTTCTTATCTGGTATTTTCCATTTAAACCTCTATGCAATGGAGTAAATCCAAAGAGACCATCTACGTCTCTATCCCCATAAAAAACCAATAGTTTGTCATCTACCTGTATGCGGTCTATGATAATTGGATTCTTAACACCCCGATTGTTTTCAAAAGGTGTTGTGAACTCCATAATGGCTTTTTCTATACTAACATCCTTATCTTTTATACTATATTCATCATTATATACCCAACATGCTGCAAATACAGCTAATAGCATTACAATACTTGCAATTGCTCTATTTTTCTTTATTTTATAACTTATGCACTTTCTATTTAATTGCAATTGATTTGATGTTACATGAATAATCAATTCCTCGATTGCAGATAAAATTGCCACAACACAAATTGTATACATTAATACAAGTCCATTCATATAGGGAAGTAATATTGGAAATACGAATAAAATCATACCAGTGGCTTTGTTTCCGTAAGTGTGAAGAATTGCAAAAGTTTTATATTTTTTTAGAACTATAAGCATCGATATGAATCTGATAGTGGCTATAGAAATAATCCAAATAACAATTTTTATTGGAGGATTTACGATTGGATAAAGGACAATAAAAAAGACGCCCACCATTACCATGTCCGCTATAGAATCAAGCTTTCCACCAAAGCTGCTTGCAGTTCCTGACTTTCTGGCAATAAATCCATCCATAATATCACTGAGTCCACAGATAACATATATTGCGTAAAAAGCTGCCCCTAGTGGTTCAACAAAGATCAAAATCAAAGAAAGAAATATTCTACTAATCGATATTCAGTTGGGAATAGATTTCATGTCATCACCTTACCTTAAAAGATTTAATTGCATATAATATGACTATAGTGGCCTAATATAAGAAGATTGCGCCATAGAGCGGCAGGGTCTGCAACCCCTACAGAAATCTTGCATTGCAAATGTAGGGGCAGCAGACCTGCCTCCCGCCCTGTGTACCTTTCTGTTGGATGCTCGATGACGGAACGCATAAGATGCGTTCCCTACGGTTTATAAGTAATAAGCGGATAGGTTTTCTTTTCTGGCATATGCCTCCACGTAGGGGTTGCAAACCTTGCAACCCGCTTATATCACAACTTTCTACTTCTGTGACACAATGTAAGAAGGATGTGTATTAAGAAAAACTATAGTTATTACTCTCTTTCAAACAATATCCATTTGTTATTAATTACCTAAGTTTTGTACAAATAACTAAGCCGTATTTGGAAAATCATAGAAGCTCA
>JBFNEZ010000093.1:0-13832 GCA_040797825.1 Thermotaleaceae bacterium
GGAAAAAAGGGGCTGGTTGTTCTATCTTCTAAAAAGAAAATGCCCTTTCTGTCAGATCCCATATATTTAAAAAATAAAGGTTTTGAAGTATGTGATACAGCAAAGCCCTACTATGAATTATTGTATTTGCCTTTTGAGAAAACAGCAGAGAAGCCTAGATTTAAAGAATGTGCTAAAAAAGGAGAAATACAGGAAAAGGGGGTTGTCTTATACTACTCCAATCAATGTCCTCACACAGAAAAATATACATCCTTAGTTGCTGATATTGCTAGAATAAGAGGAATAGATTTTAGTTTGAAAAAGTATGAAAGCAAAGAAGAAGCTCAAAAATCCCCAGCACCCTTTACTACATACAGTCTTTTTTATGATGGCAAATTCGTTACAAATGAAATCTTATCAGAAAAGAAATTTATTAAATTTCTTGAAAGTGCAACGCTATAGTGAACAAGAAAAAGAAATTTTCTTATCATTATTTTCTACAGTGATAAACAAAAGCAGGGGGAATATTGAACAATTGATAACTCAAGCTTACTTGAGGAAAAAAATGCTTTAGAGTATCAAAGAGCTGTAATGAATATTGAAAGGTTACAAACTCACCATTTTCCCGTAATATTTCTAATGTATTGTCTAATATTCGCAAAGTTAAATCCCTTGGCAGTACAGCAAAGGGCAGACCAGAAACAATATAATCAATCCCTTTTATATTATGGCCTATGAGATGTCCCATGATATTATCAACGGAGTCGTTGATAATGTATATATTTTGGTTTGGGGCATGGAAAGATCTTAATTGATTAAATAGACTTTTATTTAGTTCAAAGGAAATAAACACCGTATCCTTATTCTTTCTACCGATGATTTCTTTAGTAAAGACACCTGTACCCGCTCCGTATTCTACGATAGATTTGCAGCTTGAAAAATCTATATTTTTTAACATACTAGAAGTTAAGTATTTTGAGCTAGGCAGGATAGAACCCACCATATTGGGTTTTTGGATAAAGTTTTTTAAAAACAGTTTTTGCTCATAGCTTATAAAATGCATCTTTGATTTACACCCTTCCTATCTCTAAGGCCCTAGAATTTGGGCTCACTTTATATCAACCCAATTAAATTTTATAGTCTTATTATATCCAATTATTCTAAACAGTCTATAGACTATTTCTTAAAAATTTCTTTAAATTGCAATGTGGTAATAAGTTCTTCTCTCTTTTTTGAGCACAAGAGGCTTCAATATTTAGTTATATTTGGCAGCAGCTTATGGTAGAATATAACAAGAGGTATTTAAAGCGTATTTTTAAAAAGGAAGAAAGGACGACAAAAGATGGCAATTGATAGCGTTCGTGAGCATTTTAAAAAATGGGAGAGAGAGGGAGACATACGGGAGTTTGAGGCCTCTAGTGCTACAGTAGAGCTGGCTGCAAAAGCCCTAAATGTTGAACCGGGAAGAATTGCAAAAACTATTTCCTTGAAAAAAGGAGAAGAGGCTATACTTGTGGTGGCTGCTGGAGATGCTAAAATAGATAATAGCAAATATAAGTTGGAGTTTGGTTGTAAGGCAAAAATGCTGACATCAGAGGAAGCACTTGAATATACTGGACATGCTGTGGGAGGCGTCTGTCCCTTTGGATTGAAAAATGATATATCTGTATTTTTAGATGTATCACTAAAACGATTTGATACCATATTCCCTGCATGCGGCAGCAGCAATTCGGCTATAGAACTTACCTGCAATGAATTGGATACATATGCCTTTAATAAAAAATGGGTAGATGTGTGTAAAGGATGGGAAAGGATATAGGGTTGGAGCGGTTCAAAAACATCAATGTAAAAGCCATTGATGTTTTTTCTTTATTATAGAGCTTTTTTCAAAAGCTGGTAAATTTTTATTTACAAGAATATCCAAGTGCTATATAATAAAAATGAAAAAAGAATAGGAGGTCTTTAATGCAAACACTAAAGGATGACATAAAGGAGCAGATACTAAAGGCAGCAAAAACTTTTTTCTTGGATATTGGTTTTGAGAAAGCATCAATGAACATGATTGCCAAAGAGGCAGGCATTAGTAAAAGTAATGTGTATAATTATTTTTCATCTAAGGAAGAAATATTTTATACGTTGACAGAGGATGCCTATATACACATCGTAAATACTATGGAAAATCTGTTGAAGCATGACTCAGAAGAATGCTTTCAATTGGAAAAATTTACTGCATTGATGACAAAGGAACTGATTGGATTGCTAACAAAATACAGACAGGAAATATTGCTGATTTTAGATCGTTCTAAGGGAACAAAATTTGAAAATATCAAAGATGAAATCATTCATCGTTTAGAGGAACACTCGAAGTGGGAATTCAAGCAATACCATATTAGCTTGGAGAATGAGGACTGGTTTTTTGCTCACTATATATCCACCAGTTTAATAGAAGGCCTATTAGAAATTATTCGACATAATCAAAGTGATGAGTGGATTCAAAGCAATATAAAGATGTTGGTAGGCTATTATATCCATGGGTATTCCTATTTTTTTGCTGATTCAATCAGCTAAATTTTTTTATTTAAAAAAGACCGATTGGTTGTTATTGGTTTTGAATGAATTTTAATAAAGAAGGGGGCAAAAATGGATGAAAAAGCTTTGGAGTACGGCTATAGCCGGAATTGTTTTATTGTATTTATTGACTGGTTGTACGGCCAGTGGAGCCGATGCAAAGGAAGAAAGAATTGTAAAACCCGTGTCAGTGATGAGGGTGAAGCAGGAATCTCAACGGATTACTCTTCAATATATAGGGAGGATAGAAGCTAAGGATATGATAAAATATTCCTTTAAAACTGCAGGAAGGATTGGAGAAGTATTTGTACAAGAAGGGCAATCTGTAAAAAAAGGAGATAGTCTTGCAGTGCTTGAACAGGAAGAATTAAGCTTTGCGCTGCAAGGGGCTAAGGCACAGATGGATGCTGCGAAGGCCCAGTATGACAAAGCCTTCAACGGCTTAAGGCCTGAAGAGATAGAAATGATAAAGTTAGATGTAGATAAAGCTGAAGAAAAGTATAATTTTTTTAAGGATTATTATGAAAAAGCAATGACATTATATAAGAGTGGCGGAATATCAGAGCAAGATCTAAAAGAAGGGAAATTACAGCTAGAACAAGCTCAAATTAGTTTAGAACAGGCCCAAAGAGTATATAAAGTAACTCAAAGTGGTGCCAGGGTAGAAGAACTGGAAGCCCTGTATCAGCAGTATGAAATGACAAAATCCAAATTTAACGCCAAGGAAAAACTAGTGAAAGATGCACTCCTTTCGGCAGACTGTGATGGCTATGTAGTTAGTATATTGGGAAAATCTGGTGAAATTGCTGGAGCAGGCTATCCTGTAGTTGTTATAGGCAGCGCAGCCTATAAGGGACGCATTGGTTTAACTCAGGAGGATATTTCAAAAGTGCATGTAGGTAGTGAGGCAATGGTAGACATGAATGCTCAACAAATAAAGGGGAGGATTGCTGCAATAGGAAAAATACCTGATGAAAAAACCCAAACCTATCCCGTGGATATCACGCTGGATCACTTGGAGGAAATAACTATGGGTGCAATCATCAAGGTTTCTATCCCAGTTGGTGAAGAAAATGGTATATGGATCCCGATCCAATACATACTCAATGATGGAGAAGATTATGTTTTTATGGTGGAGGATGGAAGGGCCAAGAGAAGAAATGTGAAGCTAGCAAGAATACAAGAAGATAGGGTGCTAATAGATGGAGTGGTGGAAGGAGAACTATTGATTACAGAAGGAATGAAAGGCATAAAAGATGGATATGAAGTGGCTATGAAAACATCAAAGAATGATGGCAGGCAGTAGGGGGAAAAGAAGATGAGAGCTTTGATAAGAATTGCTGTTGAACAAAGAAAGATTGTACTGTTTATGGCCCTGCTAGCGGCTATCTTTGGAATATATAGTTATAGTATGATACCAAAACAAGAGAATCCACATATAAAGGTAACGGCTTCTATGGTAACAACCCTTTATCCTGGAGCTTCTCCCCAGGACATGGAGGAGCTGGTTACGAAGAAGATTGAAGATGCAGTTTCCGAAATATCAGAGTTTAAACAGGTTTCTTCAGAGTCTTCAAAAAATGTATCGGTGGTAATTGTTGAATATCAGGAAAATGCAGATATTGACAGAGCCAATCAAGAATTAAGGGAGAAAATTGATAGTGTAAAAAGTCAATTGCCGAAGGGGTGCCTAGAGCCGGAGATAGATACAAATTTGGCAGAAGCAGCTGGAATGCTTATCAGCCTTTATGGAGAAGGGTATACCTATGAGCAGTTGTCTCATTATGCTGAAACAATAGAGGATGCCATTGCCGAAATAGACGGAATTTATAAAACAAAATTGATAGGGAATGTAGATAAACAGATAACTGTAAAGGTGGATATAGATCGATTTAATCAATCAGAGGTATCCTTTAGTGAAATCAATCAAATACTGTATGCACAAAACCTGGAAATTCCCAATGGCGCATTAGAGAATGAGGCTGGAAAACTCGATGTGAGGGCCAAGGGTTTTTACCAATCTATAGAGGATATTAAAAATACCATTGTAGGAGCTTCACTAGAAAATGGGGGCATTCTTCGGCTGAAAGATATTGCCTCCATAGAGATGGAGCTAAAGGAAGATGTTGAGAAAACTAAGCAAGGGGAGTCAGGGGCAGTTATTCTTGCAGGTTATTTCAGGGAGGATAAAAACATTATACCCATTGGAAAAAAGGTTAGAGAAACCCTAGAAAAGTTAAAAGAGAATTTACCTTCGGATCTGGTTTTAACAGAAGTAATCTTTCAACCAGAGGATGTTCAAAAGAGCATGAAGGGTTTTACTACCAATCTCATTTTAGGTATGGTTTTGGTTGTAGCAGTTATATTGATTGGGATGGGTTTTAGAAATGCTTTAGTAGTTGCCATGGGGATTCCCTTCGCCGTAGCAGTGACCTTTATAGCAATGAAGGCTACCCTGGTAACCTTTCAAAGTGTTTCTCTAGCTGGTCTGATTATAGCATTGGGAATGATTGTAGATAATACCATTGTCATTAGCGATGGAATAGCAGTCAGGTATTCTAGTGGAGAAAGCAAGAGGGAGGCCTCCATTAATGCCGCCAGCTCAGCGGCCATGCCAGTTTTTACCTCAACCTTTACTACCTTAGCAGCCTTTGTGCCTTTATTGTTCATACCCGGTGATGTAGGCAGCTTTTTATCGAGCTTGCCAAAAGTTGTTATTTTTGCATTGACAGCTTCTTTTATCTCTGCTGTTTTTGTGACACCAGCCATGCTGACTATGGTCATAAAAAGGAGGGAATCTCCGGATAGGGGGGCGGGAAAGATAAAAGCAAGGTTTATGGATTTACTTCAATGGGCTATAAAAAGGAGAGGGAGAACATTGACGATTGCCCTTCTTTTGTTCTTGCTGACGGTGGGTGCTGTAATGCCTCAACTAAAGGTGGCTTTTTTTCCGAAGGCAGATAAGGATGTTCTCTATATAGATACATTTGTTGAGAAGGTGGGAGATTTAAAGCATACAGAAAGAATAGCAGCACAACTCAATCAAATAATGATGGAGGAAGCAGAAATATTGGATGTGACAACGGGCATTGGTACTTCCATGCCAAAATTTTATACGACCATGATGCCCTTTCCCAATAAAGATAATTATACACGAGCAATATTGAAGTTTGATCTAAAAAAGAGCCAGCGCTTTAAATCAAAAATGGAGCTAGCTCTTTATCTCCAAGAGAAATTAGATGCCCAAATCATTGGAGCTACAGCTACGGTTAAGATGCTGGAAATGACCGATACGGAAACACCTGTGGTTATACGGGTATTGGGGGAAGATATGAACCGATTAAAGGCAGTTTCTTGGGAACTTGAAAAGGAGCTTAGGAAGATTCCCGGAACCATTAATGTAAAGAGCAATGCCAGTGAAAATACCTATGAATATTTGGTGGATGCAGATACGGATAAGGCAACAATGATGGGGATACTAAATTCGGATATACAACAGGAGATAAGTACTGCTCTTTTTGGCAGTAAAAATGCAGTATTTAGAAAGGCAGCCAAGGAATATGACATTCAATTAAAAAGCAATATAAAGGGTGTAACAGAACTGGAGAATCTAGCTATCAAGTCTAGCCTTACAGGGGAAAAGGTACTCCTTAAACAAATAGCCAAAATCAAGTTGGAGCCTCAAATTGATAGCATAAGACGTTTTAAAAAGCAAAGAAACGTTTTGGTAAGCAGTGATGTTAAGCCTGGCTTTAGTCCTGTGGATGTTGAAAATCACATAGAAAACAAGGTGTTAGGGAATATGGACTTGGATGGCATCAAAATCGTTTTTGAGGGAGAAAGGGAAAAGATAAATGAGAATTTTTCTAGTATGAGAGCTTTGGGAATTTTGATATTCTTTTTGATATACAGTATATTGCTTATGGAATTTCAATCCTTCGTTGAACCTTTTATCATATTGTTGACGGTACCCCTTTCTTTGATTGGTTCTATGCTTGGACTCTGGATATTTGGAAAACCGCTATCATTAACGGCCTTTCTTGGTGTAATTAGTCTAATGGGAATCGTAGTAAATAATGGGATATTACTAATTGACTACATTAAAGATGCCAGAAAAAAAGGAGATGGAAATGAAACGGCTTGCATCAATGCTGTGGATCTACGGTTTAGGCCCATCATGCTTAGTTCCATTACTACATTAATGGGGTTGGTACCCTTAGCAGTTTCTGATAGTGAATTGTTTAGCCCCATGGCCGTAGCTCTCATGGGTGGATTAATTGTATCTACATTACTGACGATGCTCATTATACCTGTCATCTATCTTTCTATTGAAAACTGCAAAATGTGGCTTGTAGAAAGAATCCTTGGCAAAAGAAAAGACAGAATCCCCATAGCATAGGATTCTGTCTTAATAGGATAATGGCAGAGGCTGTCCATTGTGAAACCCCGTCTATCTAGTACCCCAGCTCTTCACCAATCAAAAATACATGGATATTTGATGCAGGGGGACATTTGTGAAGTACGGTGGTCACATTGCATAGACGGCTTGGACCTTGACAGTCCATACACCTTCCTGTGTTTACACAGGGATTAGGCCGGTTTAATCTTTTGTTGTTTAGAGGTGCTGCAGTCGTGCGGATACGTTCTTCCGCTTCTTCTATGTTTTTAACAATTTTATTGACTCCAGCAAGTACGATGACCTTCTTAGGGCCAAAAATCATAGCAGCTACGCGATTGCCTGTTGCATCGGTATTGACCAACCTGCCATCTTTAATAATGGCGTTGGATCCAGTTAAAAATACATCACATGTAAGCTGCTTACGACGGGTATCCAATACTTCTTCTGGACTTAAGCCAGGTTTGTGATGACAATAAACGACGTTGCCCCGAGCTTCAAGAGCCTCGACCACTTTTAATTGTTGGAGAGTCCATGAACCAGCAATGCCAACAGTTGCATCCTTTGGGATATCAGCGAAAAGCTGTTCTAAGGCTTCTTGAGTGGTTTTGAAAAAAGCAGCATGAAATCTGTTTTTCTGCAATGCCCCAATTACTTCTAGTCCTTGTTTTTCTACAGAGAAATCCATGTTGTCTTCCATTTTAAATCCTCCTAACCTATTTTGTCTGGTTACCACATAAGGTAATATATTTAATGTATCATGGCATCAAGGATTTGTAAAACTGAAAAAATAAATATGCTTGTATCTATGGATTTTGGGTAGAATAAAAATAAATTGTTACCTAACAATTCTATTTTAAAAGGACGAGGAGGTATTTTGTTGAGAGCTATTGTAATAGAAGAATTTGGTGGGCCAGAAGTACTCACCCTAAAGGATATGGATATCCCTAAGATTACAGAAAAGGAAGTTCTAATTCGGGTGGCGGCAGCCAGTGTAAATTTTGCGGATATAAAGACTAGAAAGGGAGAATATCACGGAGCAGGCAAGCCTCCTCTTATACCAGGTATTGATGTGGCGGGTACGGTGGAAGAAGTAGGAGCTGAGGTAACAACCTTGAAAAAGGGAGATCGTGTCATCGCATTTCCAAAGAAAGGATCCTATGCAGAGTATACTGTAGCGGATGAAAAGCTTACCTATTTAATACCCGATACCATTGATTTCGATACAGCCGCTGCCAGCCCAATCGTAGCTTTTACCAGTTACAATTTATTAAAGCAGGTAGGCAGGCTGATCGTTGGAGAATCGGTTTTAATTCACGCAGCAGCAGGAGGAATAGGCACCACAGCTATTCAATTTGCAAAGCTATTGGGTGCCACCAAGGTGATTGGAACTGTAAGCAGCGATGAGAAGGCAGCTGTGGCAAGGAAAATGGGTGCGGATATGGTTATAAACTATAGAGAAGGAAAATTTGCCGACAAGGTCAATGAAGCAACCGATGGAAAGGGTGTTGATATTATACTAGATTCTGTTGGAGGTGAAGTTTTTAATGAAAGCCTCAATTGTCTTGCCATGTATGGACGGATCGTTAATTATAATAGTTCCAGCGGTACAGGGGGAACGGTCAATACCAAGCAAATCCACCCCACATGCCGATCGGTCCTGGGCTATAGTATAGGAACAACTCAAAAACACCGCCCTGAGTCTCTGCAAGAGACGGCAAAACATGTGATTCCACTGCTTGAGCAGGGTAAGATTAACTTCCTCATTAGTGAGACCTATCCCCTTGAGGAGGCCCCAAAAGCCCATCAGGCCATTGAAAGCAGAAAAAGTGTAGGGAAAATATTGCTCAAGCTTTAAAATAAAACGAACTTTACTCATCTTGTAAATTACAAGGAGTAAAGTTTGTTTTACTTTAGAAATGAGCGAAACTACTATCTGGCTATAGAAGTTATCGTTAGAGAAGAGCGGTTATATCTTCATTAGCTATAAATTTTTGAAGGATTTCCATGGCTTTCATTTCAGATAGGCCATTTAACTGTTTTGCATCTACATTTTGCATCATTTTTTCTATATCTTCTTCCATTTCAGCGATTTTTTTGTAAAGCTCATCCAGTTCTTCAGCAATCATGGCTTTAGCTTCATGAACAGCCTTAGTAGCTGCTGCAAAATTATTTATCAAGTCTGCATTTCTGAATTGTTCAGCCAAGGAGCCTTCCTGCTGATAAGTGCCTCCTTCTCTTTGAGCCTTCATTCTTTCCACGGCCTCTATCATATCCGCTATAGTCTTCATCCTATCTTCTATTGTATTTGCTTCTGTGAGAAGCTCATCTTTTAGCTTTTCGCCTTCTAGAAGTTCATTAGGGGATAAATCTGACTGCGATTCTTCAATAGCTTCAGTTGGATTTATTTCTTCCTTCGTTTTTTCCATAAAAGTCTTCAGGCTGTCTAAAATCTCATCCAAAGTTTTATCTACTTCTGTTAAGAATTTTTCTTTTCTTTCAATGGATTCGTAGTACTCTTGAATTTTATTTTCTAGCTTTTCTGTCCTATATAGATTTCTGATCTTAAGCTTTTGAATCGCTTCTTCACTCAACTCTAAACTTACAGCTTTATTGATGATCTTCGATTCAATTATTTCTGATGCTCTGTTGGTTTTCAGATTTTGTCGTGGATATCCCTGTTGAGGGTTTTGCCAAAAAATAGATTGGATGCCCTTTGTAGAGCCATGAATATTCATATAAGTAAAGCCTCCCTGTGTAAAATTAATAATTTCTTATATAAACTTTTTCGGCTTCTCACAGGAATACTTTAGAAAACTAAGGAAAATATTAACAACTTAATTTTCCATAATCAATTGACTTTTCTCGTTTAAAAAAGTTTTATATGCAAATTAGACAAAAGAAATTAGGCTTAGAGCAACACTCCCCAGAATACCTACCATGGAATTTATTGCTGGAAGGATAGCCCATCAAAGACACTATCCACTATTCGTCTTTGATTTCCTTAAATAACTCATAGGCCTTCTTTTTAGCTTCAAACAAAACAGTTATACCAACAGCCGTGATGCCATAGTATTTTCTAATCTTTCCCTCTACGATGCGTTCTTCTTTACAGAGTAGTCCCTTAGACTCCATGGTGTGAAGCAAAGGATATAATGTACCAGGGCTCATTTCATAACCATGGTGTTGAAGTTCTTCAATCATCCAAGAACCATAGAAGGGTTCCTTTTTTGCATGATGAAGGATGTGAATTTGAATAAAACCAAGAAAAAATTTCCTTAAAATTGCCTCCTGCATTTTTGCTCACCCTTTTCATAAGAAATTAATATAAATTAGCGATATCGGTATGCGATACAAGCATAACATGTATAAGGTTAGTATTCAAGTTTTTTAGTAAATTAATAAGCAGGCATTTATAATATAAAATTGATAATGCAATATGGAAAAAGAATAGCAAGGAATCATACTGGTATAAACTATAAAAAAAGATAAATTTAGAGCGAATGAAAAATTCTCATTTGTTAAAACTAATCTTGTTAGACCATATTCTTTATATTATTAAGGAGGAAAATAAAAGATGAGAGTAAACAAAATGAATCATCCGAACCAAGGAATCAAATGTGTAGTAAATACCTGTCACTACTATATGAGTGGAGACAAGTGTGCAGCAGAAATGATTGAAATTCAACCAAGAAATGCACACAGCACCCAAGAAACAGACTGTGCTACTTTCATGCAAGAAGGTCGGTAAGCCACAAATCTGCTAGGAAAACAAAATTTCCTAGCAGATTTTCTTTTTTGAGACTTTGAGATGATTAAGAGAAATAAGAAAAACCTTGTTTACTTGACATATAGGACGGCTTTGTGTATATAATCAATAGAAATGGAGATGTTGATAAACACAATAAGGGAATAAATCAAGGAGAGAAAAAATGAGGATAGTGTGCATTGGAGACAGCTTAACCTATGGTTATAGGATAAGAAGAAGCGAGGCCTGGACCCACCTTTTAGAAAAGAAATATAATATTGAAGTAATCAATAAGGGAATTTGCGGAGATTCTACCGGTGGAATGCTGGCAAGATTTCAGCAGGATGTGGTATTGGAAAAACCTTCTCATGTGCTCATCATGGGAGGCACCAATGATTTTATTATGGGGCTATCATGGGAAATGGTGCGGGCCAATATATTTACGATGGGCCATCATGCCCATGCCTATGGGATTATCCCTATAATTGGAATCCCTACACCTACTGAACCAGAAATGGCTCAAAAGTATTGGTCTTCCATAACAGACTTTCAAAGGGTGAATCAAGAAATTGAAAGATATAAAGATGGAATAATAGATTTTGCAAAAAAAATAAATTTTGAAGTAATTGATTTTTATACAAATGTAATAAAAGAATTAAGTATAGAAAACAAAGAAGAACTGTATATGGATGGACTTCATTGGACAGCTAAAGGGAATGCCATGCTGACCCAAATAATTCATCTAAAAGGATTATAAACTGGATAAGGGGGAAATGGTATATGGAGAACAATGAAATAAAAAATCAAAGGGTAACTTTTCAAAAAAGGGTTACGATCCTGCTTGCCCTGTCCTTAGGAATCAACACCGTTCTTCTGTTTAATGTTTATTCTATGAAAAATGAAATAAATAATTTGCAAAACAATATTTATGGCATAAACACATCCATCAACAATACAATCTCAAGCAATATAAACCAAATCGATCAAATGCTTAAAAAAGAAGCCAGCTTGATTACCGAGTTTCGATATGACTTTGGAAGATATGAGGATAAAAAGGTAGATGTGTTAATGACATTAAAACCTAAAAGCTATACTCAAGGGGAAAAACTATATATTTCTTATACAATTAAAGATCACAGTCCCCAGCTTCTAGAACTACAGTCTCAAGATGGGGTGACTTTCAGTGGAACAATCAACATGTCTATTTTCGAGGATATGGAATTAGATCTGGTAATAGATGATGGAAAAACAAAAAAAACCGAAAAATTAGAGGGGATTTATTATTTAGCAGAAAAATTCACAGCCAATTTAAATGCCCATCCTATAGGCGGTTCCATGACCTACGACAAAGGCAAGGGTGCTATTGTTACCACCTTTGAATTTGAACTTATGCATCATAGAAATAAACTTGATGAACAGGGAGGTGAACTCCGAGATGTGCAATTGGAAATTGCAGTAAACGATAGAGTGACCGCTGTCCAGCCTATGGTTAAAAATGATAATTCATATGGTATGGAAAGATATACTATACAACTCAAAGCCTATGAAATTCCATGCAAAACCAATGACACTGTTGAGATTTTTATTACAGCCAAGGATGATAGAGGTTTTAGCTATCGAGCAAGTGTAGCAGGATGGACCATAGGAGAGAATGGAATTGATCATACATCTCGTTTCTTCGATTATGGAAAAATAGAAATTCAATAAAAAGTAAATTTTCATAGATGCCCCCAAAAGGAAATAGTTTATTGAATAACGACCTGTTTTATGGGTAACAAATAGAAAAAGCAACATATATTAAATGTTTTGGAGGGATTACCTATGAAAACAGATTTATATAGCGCAATAAAAGAGCGGCGATCCATATATGGTATCAGCAAAGAATTGGTCATCTCCGATGAACGTATTCAAGAGGTGATTGAGCAGGCTTTATTGCATACTCCATCTGCTTTTAATGCCCAGAGTGGAAGGATTGTATTGCTTTTAGGGACACAGCATGATAAATTGTGGGATATCACCAAGGAAACACTGCGAAAAATTGTTCCCCCAGAGAATTTCCCTCAGACGGAAGAGAGAATTAACAGTTTCCGGAATGGATATGGCTCTGTATTATTCTTTGAAGATCAAGGGGTGATTGAGGGTCTTCAGGCTCAGTTTGCCTTGTATAAGGATAACTTCCCTGTTTGGTCCCAACATTCCAGTGGAATGCTTCAATATGTTGTATGGACATCTTTAGAAGCAGAGGGATTGGGAGCTTCACTGCAACATTATAATCCATTGATTGATGAGGAAGTGAAGCAGGTATGGGGAATACCTGAAAAATGGAAGCTGATTGCCCAAATGCCCTTTGGAAAACCAACTTCTCCAGCAGGAGAAAAGGAGTTTAAGCCTGTGGAAGAGAGACTGAAGGTTGTTAAATAGTCAAAAAGAGCAAAAAGTCGTAAATAGGTAGAAGAAAATATTATCTATTCACGGCTTTTTTTATGGGCTGGCCTATCTGTTTTTTAGCATCATAGTTAAAGACAGCTATTTCTTTATCAAATAGATCATAGGTCAAAGGGGCTATCTTTTTTAATTCTTCCTTTGAATGATGGGAATCCCATGAAAACCGGTAGGCATCTATCGTAAAGTAGGAAGTAAAAAATTCAGCAAAATATTCATCGGGGTGTTTATACCAATAGCTGGATTCTTTATTCTTTCGTTTAAATACCCTTTCGGCTTCAAGAGCCCATATTTCTATAAATTCTGGAGATTGACTGTATAATTTTTTTGTAAGCCATTCATAGGCATGACCTATTTCATGAAGCATGGTCAAGGGTGTATCCTTCTCCAAAATCCGTAAGAGAATCAGATTTGATTCAATGACATATACACCATCCACATCTCGAATATGAATATTCTTTTCCTCATCATAGATATCTTGTACTTCTGGCTCCTCGGTAATGAAACCATTGATGAAACGAATTTTGGTCTTTTGATCTACCAGATAGGCTAGCATATCCTGAGGCAAATGAGCCAGTTGCTCAATGCTAGACAGGACAACATCTTTATTGTGTTTTTCCTCTGGAACCTCTATCAATTGATAGAGCAGTTTTTTAAACTGCACATCCATAGAACTGAGCTCCACAATATTTTCTAAGT
>JBFNEZ010000094.1:0-13805 GCA_040797825.1 Thermotaleaceae bacterium
GCCGATAGATCTCTAAAAGAGTACTTCCAAAATTGGCTAAACTATAATTAGGAATAATATCCATATTTTAGCATAACATAAATAGAGAAGCATGTCTTTAAACAAAAAAAATATTTTCATAGAAGTGTTGAAAATACAGAGCTATGGTAGGTTTTAGGATATGAATATTTTAAAATATAGGATAGAAAGGTTGAACCAACCAAAAACTATGATATAATAAAAAAAGTTGGGTAAAGAAATGTTACAAATTGATTACAAAAAAGAAGGAATTTAAGGATCCAGTGTAGAATTCTAGGACTCTAGAACTATAGAAAAGAGGAGGGGAGTTTTTGTTGATATCCAAGAGTAAATTCCCTGAACAAATCCAAAAATTGATCATACAGATAACTCAATTTTATAAAAAGCTTAATTCTAAAAACAAAAGACAAATAATCATTGCTGCAAGCATTACTGTAATGGTTTTACTAGTATTTGGAGTGACGTATCATCAAAATCAGGCTTTTACTATCAAAGTAGATGGAAAAGCTGTTGGAGTTGTCAGGAATAAGGAAGATTTCTCTAATATTCTTGAGAGAATGGAGAGGAACTTACATAATGCCTACAACGTAGAAGTAGTTATCTATCAAGATATAACCTTTGAAAAAACCAGGGCAAAGGATAAGGATTTGACAGATACAAAGACCTTGCAAAAAGCAGTTCAGGAAATGATGAATTTTGAAGTTAAGGCCTATGGGATTAAGGTCAATAACGAGATGATTGCATTTCTAGCCAATGAAGAAGAGGCCAATGGCGTTTTAGAGAGCCTTAAAGAAGGCTATACGGTCAGCCAAGATGGAAGTGTTGAAAAAGTATACTTTGAAGAAAATGTAATGGTTGAAGAGACTCACACAGAGGCTAAAAACCTCAAAAGCTATGAAGATACACTTAAGTTCATTAAGCAGGGCACAGAGGAAGTAAAAACCCATGAAATTGACCAGGGAGAAAGCTTTTGGAGTATTGCAAAAAAGTATAACTTAAAAGTGGATGATCTTATGGCAGCCAATCCCAATGTGGATCCCTCCAAGCTGCAGCTAAAACAGAAGCTCAATTTGGTAGTGCCAAAGCCATTGATAACCATTGCAACACTAGAAAAAGCCCGGCTAGAGGAGAAAATTCCTTTTGAAATTGAATTTGAAGAAACAGCGGCCTTGTTTAAGGGAGAAACCCAGATTAAAGTTCAGGGTAAAGACGGAAAAAGAGAAGTGGTCGTAGAGCTTGTAAAGCATAATGGAGTAGAAGTATCAAGAAATGTATTGGAAGAGGATATCCTTGATGATCCAAGCAAGCAAGTGGTCCTAAAGGGAACCAAAGAGCCTCCTCCAAAGGTAGGAACAGGAGTTTTGGCCAATCCTACCAGAGGTACCTTGACCTCCCGCTTTGGATCCCGCTGGGGAAGAATGCATACAGGCATAGACATTGCAGCAAAAATTGGGACACCTATTCATGCTGCTGATGGCGGAAAGGTAGTATTTTCTGGTACGAATGGTAATTATGGAAAACTTATAATTATCGATCATGGTGGCGGGATGGAAACCTACTATGCCCATAACAGTAAAAACTTAGTATCTAAAGGAGATAAGGTACATAAAGGACAGAAGATTGGTGAAGTAGGAAATACAGGAAGAACCACAGGAGCCCATGTACACTTTGAAGTAAGAAAAAATGGTAAGCCTGTAAATCCTTTATCCTATGTAAAATATTAAAATAAAAGCCTGACACAAGCTGTCAGGCTTCTTTATGCTTTGAAAAAACTAATATCTATTTCGTCCCCAGTATCTCCACCAGTAGGGAACCGGTCGTCGATTGGGCTGGGGTGATAGATTTTCGTTGGCTTCTCCTTGAGGGTTTTCTTTAGCATCAATCCCCATGATTTGCCGAATACGAATACAACCAGATCCTTGGGCATAGGGATTTCTATCAATATTTACAGCTGAACGGACAATTCTAGATTTTACTTCCCCAGAAGAAATATCGGGATATTTTTGATATAACAATGCGGCTGCACCTGCTACAATGGGAGCTGCCATAGAAGTTCCAGAATAGGCTACATAGGCAGATGAACTTTTGTGGGAGCAGGACATAATATCCACGCCAGGAGCGACTACATCAGGCTTCACATTTCCATCTATAGTGGGACCTCTGCCAGAGAATTGGGCAATGAAGTCATCAGATAGGGTTACGGTACGGTTGTCATCCGTTGCGCCAACGGTAATGGCAGCAGGGCTGATTCCAGGGCTGGTAATGGTACGACGCTCAGGGCCGCTATTGCCTGCAGCAACTACTACTGTTAGTCCCTGTTGTACAGCAGCATTCACAGCTCTTGCTAAAGGGTCCTTGCTATAGGCATTCTCAGCAGGAGAACCTAAGGACATGCAAACTACCTTTGTATTATACATATCCTTTGTATCCATAACCCACTGCAATCCAGCTAAAATATCGGATGTTTTACCACTGCCGTTTTCATCGAGCACCTTTACCCCAATGATGTGGGCCTCTGGAGCAATGCCTTTGTAGTCTTCTTTTACATAGCCGTTTCCCGCGATAATACCAGCTACATGGGTACCGTGGCCATCGTCGTCATAGGGAATGGAACGACCATTAACAAAGTCCTTAAAGGCTATAATACGGTTGGTAGGTCTTACAAAATCTTCGTGCGGGATGACCCCCGTATCAATGACGGCCACCCCTATCCCCTTTCCCGTATAACCACTCTCATTTACGAAATCTGATTCTACAGCGAGGGAAGCAACATCCATACATTTGAATACATTAGAATCATGATTAATATATTCTACTTCATGTTCTTGGGATAGTTTCTCGATCTGGCTGGCTGGGACCTCAGCAGCCACTGCACCGATTAAAGAAATATGATATTTTACTCTGCCGCCAAGGGATTCAATGTATCTGTGAACCTGGTCACAACTATTATTGCTGTGAACAATGACTGGTAACATTTTATTTGGATCGGCAGACATTTTTGTTGCTACAACGGGGTCTATAAATCGATTGGGCGTATATCTCATTGACATATTGCTCACTCCATATCATTGTATTTTCAATACAATGTATGCAGGAAGCAACAAAAGGGTTAATATTTTTAAATTTGCATAGAGGGGTAGGGAGCTAGTTTTTAAGCCTATTGGTAATTTCTTATCATTGAATTTCCAGTAGGAATTCAGTATACTTTTATTGTAAGTTTACCGTTCTGCGTGTGTCCTCATATACATACTCTTATAAAAGGAGGAGGATACACATGAAAAGAGTATTAAAAAAAAGCACCTTAAATGGATGGCTGCTGGCACTGGCCTTTATAATCTTTTTTAGCTCTTTCCATGAGGGAGGGCTAAAGACTGCTCTGTATCCCTATCTACGAGAGATTCAATACCATTGGATCCTATTCAAAACCAGAGAACTTTCAGAGATAGAAACAGAACATTTTCGTATACGATATGAGGGAGAAGATCAAGAGGTTATCAATCTAGTAGCTAGAGCATCCGAAAGACATTATAAAGATATATGTGATTTATTTGACTACTATCCAGAGAGAAAAACCATGGTCATTGTTTATGATGATGCAATGAAGTTGATGGCAAATGCAAATCTGGGACATGGAAAGCCGCCTATGGGTGTGTACTATGCATCTACGGTCCAGATACTTTCTCCCCGTCTATGGGTAAAGAACCCCCAAGGCATGGAAGAAATATTTCTAAATGAAGGACCTATGGTACATGAGTTTACCCACTTACTGGTGGATGACATTGCCAGAGGCAATTACCCCCTATGGTTTACAGAAGGAATGGCATTATATCAAGAGTATGTGCAAACAGGTTATGAATGGGGTAAAAATTTAGAGTATCCAGAAGGAAAGCCCTATACGATTGAGGAGCTGACCAATAGCTTTCATCAATTAGATGAGATGCTGGCCTATAAACGTTCCTTTGAAATCGTAAGGGAAATTATTGAAACCTATGGATTTCAAGACATGAACCAAGTTTTGAGAAATCTGGGAAAGGGATACCCTTTAGCAGAAGCCAAGAAAGAAGCCTTTCAGATAGATGTGTTGAATTTGTATCCATAACTAAGCAGGATATGTTGAAAACAACATATCCTGCAAAATCATCTATGGGAAAGGAGGAAGATTTCTTTTAAATTATAAAAAGTCTAGAAAGAAAAAAGTAGTTAGCAGCCAACAAAGAAGCTGCTTTTCTGTTATGTATAGTATAACGAAAAAGAAATGAAAAAAACATAATATTTTTGTAGGATATTCCTAGGGCAGAAGTCCTAAAACTGGTTTTATACATAGATAAGGAAGAGATGAGACGGTATAAAACCAGTGAGAAAAAACAAGAAAAATTAGACAAAAATCGATTGGGTAAAAGGATTCACAACAAAAACACAGAATATAAACAGGATAGAATAATGATGAGGTGGTATAGAAATGAATAGAAAAGTATTGGTTGTAGATGATGAGAAGCCTATTTCAGATATTCTAAAATTCAACTTAGAAAAGGAAGGCTATGAGGTAAATGTAGCCTTTGATGGAGAAGATGCGATCCGTAAGGTCTATCAATTTGAACCAGATCTGATTCTACTAGATATCATGCTGCCCAAAATGGATGGATTTCAAGTATGTAAGAAAATAAGAGAGAGTTTTAATACACCCATCCTGATGCTTACGGCCAAAGAAGAAGAGGTGGACAAGGTGCTGGGTCTTGAATTGGGGGCTGATGATTATATCACAAAGCCCTTTAGTCTTAGAGAACTGATGGCTAGAGTAAAGGCCAATATCCGCCGGGTTGGGGTAACGGGTATCAACGGAAAAACCAATGTGATTACTTCAGGAGATCTATCTGTAGATTTAACAAAGTATGAAGTAAAAAAGAGAAATGAAGTAGTAGAGTTAACTTTAAGGGAATTTGAACTGTTAAAGTTCCTGGCAACTCAAGAGGATTTGGTATTTACGAGAGAGCAGCTACTGGAAGAGGTGTGGGGTTACGAATATTATGGAGACATTCGTACCGTAGATGTGACGATACGAAGATTACGAGAAAAAATTGAAGATAATTCCAGCAATCCTAAATATATCTTAACCAAGAGAGGGATAGGTTACTACTTTAGGAGGGCTTAAAATGTTTAAAAGTATTCGATGGAAGTTTATCGTGATTTATTTTTTATTGGTTTTTATGGCCATGGTCTTTGTAGGTGTTTTTATTATTCAGCAGTTTCAGGATTATCATTTAGGGGTTGTGAGTGAAAATCTAACGAAAATTGCAAGGGATAACCTTATTCCCTTATTTGAGAAATATGAAAATCTAAATGATAATAGGCAAGAGATACAAAATGAAATTGATATTTATACGAAGGGTATGAAATTTAAAGAAGATGTCTTTGTTGTCAATACACAATTTCAGATCATTGCAGGGAATAATGAAAATCTAATAGATAAGAGTGCTGTGGACGTATTAGAGCACCGGCTGCTTTTAGATGCCCTAAGGGGGCAGATCTCTGAAGCTGATAAAGTCATTAATGTAAATACGCCAAATCCTATCAATGCAAAAAACATGGTTTTTCCAATAAAGGATGCTCAAGGGGAAGTTATAGGTCTCCTTTATTTTCGTGCTGATTTATCGGAAATTCATAGAACCCTATATGAATCTCGTATGATCCTAATACGGGCTACCGTATTGGCCTTGATGATTACAGTAGTTTTAGGGTATCTGATTGCTAGAAGTGTTACGGAGCCTATTAGTGATGTAACGGTAAAGGCGGCTAGGATGGCAAGAGGGGATTTTGAACAACGGGTTGAGGTTAAATCCGACGACGAGATTGGACAACTAGCAGCCATGTTTAACTACCTTCGTGAAAAGCTTAAGATTACCTTATCGGAAATATCCAGCGAAAAAAGCAAACTGGAAACCATTCTAAACTACATGGCCGATGGATTGATTGCTGTAAACAATGAAGGTCAAATTGTTCATGCCAACCCTACTGCTGTAGAAATGTTAAATTTATCGAAAGAGGATTTAGAGAGTAAACCCTATGACGAAATGATGGGTCCTTTGAATCCTCAATTAACCATGCAATACATTGAAGAAAGAGATTCTGACTGGATGGGTAGTGAAATGGTCCTTTATCAGAACTCTATTCTGCAAGCTAATTATGCTCCCTTTAAAGATGAAAAGGGTGAAAAGGCAGGTATTGTTATGGTGCTGCAGGACATCACTGAACGGCAAAAGCTGGACAACATGCAAAGAGAGTTTGTGGCCAATGTTTCCCATGAACTCAAAACCCCTTTAACTAGTATCAAAAGTTATACAGAAACCTTGTTAGATGGAGCCTTGGACAACCGAGAGATTTCGGAGAGCTTTTTATCGGTCATCAATAGCGAAGCCGATAGGATGAGTCGTTTGGTAAGGGATTTGCTCCAGCTTTCCAGTATGGATTATAAGCAGGTTAAATGGAATAAAAAAGAAGTAGATCTAGTAAAAATCATCGAGAACTGCGTATTGAAACTGGAAATGACTGCAAAGAATAAACAACAAGCCATAGAATTTAGTCATGTAGATTCTTCAATGTTGGGCTATATGGACATGGACAGAATTGAACAGGTGGCACTAAATATCATGAGCAATGCCATCAAATATACTCCTGATGGCGGGAAAATCCGCATTATTTTAGAGCAAAAGGAAGAAATGGCCCAACTTCGCGTGATAGACAATGGAATTGGTATCCCCCCTGAGGACTTGCCAAGACTTTTTGAACGATTCTATCGTGTAGATAAGGCTAGAGCTCGAGAACTAGGAGGGACAGGATTAGGTCTGTCTATCGCTAGGCAAATTGTGGAAGCCCATGGAGGAAAAATAGAGATCCTGAGTAATTATGGAGAAGGAACAGAGGTTGTGATCAATTTACCTTTACAGGAAAAAGTTGTGTAATGGGAATTTAAAATGGGTGTAATACGTTTGTAATAATAATAGAGTATAATGTAAAATATAGCACACCAATGAATGCATATTTTGGGAGGAATCCATATGTTTAAAAAGGCAATTACTGGAGCTTTGGTTCTGGTGATCATAGGAACTTCACAAACAACAGGTTATGCCGCCCATAGGCATTTTGCCAAATATAGATTTGCTTCTGAAGTCAAACAAGATGTATTGGAGATCATTAGTCCTAAGGGAGATGTTATCGTTCAAGACAGCTTATTGATTTCTGTTCAGGTACTGGATAGTGCATCTGTAACACTAAGGATTTTTAAAGAGGATTCTGAGAAATCAGAGGATGCGCTTATTTTTGGACCTGAAAAAGTAGATCAAGGAGAAAATCTTAAATTTTATAACAAGCAGCTCAAGGATCTATCTCCTGGCAAATACCGAATGGTTTTTGAAGTAAAAGATAAGGATGGCAATAAAAAGGATCCCGTAGTGAAATATTTTACAGTTAAAAACAAAGAAGAAGAAATGACAAAATCTATTAATGACATTATGAATACCAATGTATTAAAAGACATCCTATTTAACAACAAATAAGCGAATTGAAGTGAGAGGATGGATATGGGTAAGGAACGTTTTAAAACCCTTTTGTTAACAGTACTTTTTATTCTAAGCTTAGGGTTAACCCAACAGCTTTGGATGGGTGTTCCTGCAGCGGAGATATTACCCTCTACAAAGACTGTTGAGAATAATGATAATAATGAAACAAATACTTATGATATGACAACACTTATGATGAACGTAATAAGCCCTCAAGGTTTTACTATAAATTTTGGGGGCGGTTATCATACGGTGTTTTTTTCTGATGGATATAATATCTGGCTAGAAGCGATACCTATTCTTAGTGCCTATTTCAATCAAGAAGTAGTACTGGAGGAAATCACTCAAGAACGATGGATCAGTATCAATGATTTTCGTTCAGTTCGGCTTGATTTTGATTATGACATGCCACTGAGTGTTTTAAAGACTATTGTCCAGGGAAAAGATATGGGATTGACAGGCAAGATCAGCACATTGAGGAGTATTGTGATTCCTGTAACAGAAGAAGGTACCCTTTATATCGGCAATTCCATAGATAACAAATATTATCGTGTAAAGGTTGATCAAGTTGATGGCGACATCGCAGAGGTTATTAGGGCTGTGGAGGAAAATGGATTTGATCATTACTTTGCTATTAAGGACATCATGGGAGGAGAAAACAATACCTTGATGCCCATCGAATTAAACGAAAACATTCCTAAAGTTAAAGTGGTTCAAGAGATGGACCCCTCCAATATGAGGCAAATTGAGCCCATTGCAGGAACTTTTTTTGGAGAAAACTTTGATTTTGTACGTAAAATTACTGAAACCAGCGGTGCTGTTATTTACATGTATGGATATGGTCAAAAAACCCTCAAGGTTGATGCTTCTGGTATATTAGAGTATAATGAAGAGGTAGACAATCAAAGGCTATCTTCTTCAGTAGAATTATCTGAAGCTTTACGTATAGCTGTTCGATTCGTAACAGAGCATGCAGACTGGCCGAAGGATGCCTATCTAAAGGAGATTATTGAAAAAGATAAAAAGAAGAGTTATGTATTTATTTTTGGATATCGGATCAATGGACTGCCTGTACATTTTTATGAGAAAATTGTGCCTGCACCAATTGAAGTAGAGGTAACAGGGCGTCAAGTAACCCGTTACAGAAGATATGTCAAAAGAGAAAAAATTGACGTTAGTTTCTTAGAGAAGCTAGATAATGATAAAATTCTTTCTCCCCAACAGATACTAGATAAAAACTTTGAGGATATCAAAAGCTTATTTATAAGGGCCGATGAAGAGAATAAAAGGAAGGAAGAAAAGGAACTTTTAAGAGAAATACTTTCTTCTATCTATGATGTGAAATTGGGTTATTATGACCAGCCCATGGGTGAAAGGGATAAACTGATACCCATATGGATTATGAAAGTGAATAATTACTTATATTATTTTGATGCTTATAAGGGAACGATTTTGAATAGGTCTGAATTATAACGGATGGTGAAAACCGAATGGATTGGTCAAAAGCAAAAAATATACTGATTATTGCCTTTATCATCACAAATCTGTTTTTGATTTTTAGCATAGAAAAGGGCTTATATGAAGATAATTCCATGGTCATCCTAAAAGAGAAAAACATTGAGGATGTCATAAGCATATTGTCAGAAAAAGGTATCCGGATAGAAACAGAAATTCCAAGAATCCTATTGGAGATGCCGGTTTTAGATGTAGAGTATGAGACCTATAATGAAGATAAGGTGAGAATGCGCTTTAGTCATGGGCGAGGTATTTCTCCAAAAAATAAGGAAAAGAATATTGAAGTTACAAAAAATAAAATATTCATCTCAATAGAAAATGGAAATTCACCATCCATTCAAGGTTTAAGTCAGCATAAAGCCCGTGAGGTGGCAGAGAAATACATTAAAGATCACGAATATATGAAAAGTGATGTTGAGTATTGGAAGACTTTCCACAGGGATGGGCAATATGAAGTGATTTTCAAACAAAAGTATAAAGGGTATTTTTTAGAAAAAAGCTACATGCGTCTATTGATAGATGTTACTGGCGTAATAGAATTTGAGCGGATGTGGTTAACTCCTGTAAGTACTGGAACCTATAAAAATGAAATCATGCCTGCTACCAAAGCCCTTCTAAAGGCTATGCAAATGCTAGAAGATAGAGACAAGGAAGTGGTTATTACAGATATTCACCTGGGGTATTTGTTTGATCCTTCGAGAATTAGCTTGACCAATTGGGAAAATATCAAGTCAGGGAGAGCCCTCCCGGCCTGGCGAGTTACGTTAAAGGATGGGGAAACCCTCTTTATAGATGCATATGAAGATTATTAATTTTATAATAAAACAGAGGAAATTATAAATATTCCTCTGTTTTATTATTTCATTGACAAAATGAAAAGATTTCCAAAGAATAAATACTGACAAAATGCCTCTAATGATGGTATAATGATGAAAGATTGACAGAAGGTATAATTGGAAAAAAATGTAGACATACAAAATTCAAATCATATGAAATAAATACATATGATCATAAATATTCATCTGTTGGAAGGGTTGGAAAGCGTGCATGAGTAAATTGTTAATTGAGGGTGGCCATAAACTAACAGGTAGGGTAAATATAAGTGGATTTAAAAATGCAGCAGTTGCAATTATTCCCGCTGCTATTTTAGGGGCAGATAAATGTATAATAGAGAATCTTCCCAACATTCGTGATGTACATGTATTGGGAGAGATTTTGGAAGAACTGGGTGCAAAGGTAAGTTTTGATGGTGAGAGCAAGGTGATGGAAATTGATAGTACATCTATTGAAGGATGTCATGCTACCTATGAAATGGCAAAAAAATTGAGAGCTTCCTATTATCTATTGGGAGCCGCCTTAGGAAGATTTAAAAAGGCCAAGGTAGCCTTTCCAGGGGGGTGCGATATTGGCACCAGACCCATTGATCAGCATATAAAGGGATTTGAAGCATTAGGTGCTAAGGTAACCATTGAGCATGGTATTATTTATGCTGAAGCAAAAGAACTCGTTGGTGCAGAGATTTATTTAGATGTGGTCAGTGTAGGGGCTACGATCAATATTATGCTGGCAGCCTGTATGGCTAAGGGAACGACTATTATTGACAATGCAGCCAAGGAGCCCCATGTGGTGGATGTGGCTAACTTTTTAAATTCTATGGGTGCAGATATACGAGGGGCAGGAACGGATGTAATCAAAATTCATGGGGTAGAAAGCATGCATGGCTCTACCTATAGTGTCATTCCAGATCAGATAGAGGCAGGAACGTTTATGATTATGGCTGCAGCTACCCGTGGGGATGTGATTGTAGACAACGTGATACCCAAGCATCTAGATCCTGTTACAGCCAAGCTGCGGGAAATGGGAATGGAGATAGAAGAAAATGGAGATTCTCTCCGTGTAGTTAGTAGTGGAAAGCTAAAGTCCTGCAATATAAAAACTCTCGTTTATCCAGGCTTTCCTACAGATTTGCAGCAACCTATGTCAGCATTGTTGACAGTAGCCCGGGGCACTAGTATCGTTGCAGAGACCATTTATGAAGGGCGATTTAAGCATGTGGATGAATTAAAGCGTATGGGTGCCAATATCAAGGTAGAAGGCCGTGTAGCTGTAATCGAAGGAACAAATAGGCTGTCAGGGGCCACTGTATCGGCTACAGATCTGAGAGCAGGAGCTGCTCTGGTAGTAGCAGGACTTATTGCTGATGGCATAACAGAAATAGAAAATGTAAAGTATATAGACAGAGGCTATGATAGTATTGAGAATAAGCTCTTGTATCTAGGGGCAAAGATTAAACGAGTATAATAAATGGACAGGCCCAGCAATGGAAAGCCTGTCTTTTTTGATAAAGGCTTTGAGATCCATCTACAGCAACAGTAGATTCCGACTAGGAGGATATTATGGGTTTAAAATTTTGTTCCTTAGCAAGTGGTAGTAGTGGAAACTGTCAATTTATTGCCAGTGAAGAATCAAAGATATTATTGGACGTTGGACTGGCTGGCAAACGAATTGTTTCCGCCTTGGAGTCTATTGGGGAACGAGGGGAAAAAATACAGGGTATATTGGTCAGCCATGAGCATAGTGATCACATTAAAGGGATTGGAATTTTATCAAGAAGGTTTAATATACCTATCTATGCCAACAATAATACTTGGAGAGAAATGGTTGGCAAAATTGGCCCTATTCATGAAGAAAATCAGAGATATTTTGAAACGGGAGAAAGCTTTACCATAGGAGATATAAAGATTAAAACCTATGGCATATCCCATGATGCTGTGGAACCTGTAGCCTTTTCCTTTCATCATGAAGGGGCAAAAATCAGTGTGGCTACAGACCTTGGCCATGTAGATGACAGGATTATGGAAGAAATCCGTGATGCAGATTTGCTCATGTTGGAGTCCAATCATGACGTGGAGATGCTAAAAATGGGAAAATATCCGTGGTTTTTGAAAAAAAGGATATTGGGAGATTTTGGACATTTATCCAATGAAACAGCAGGCCATGTCATAGCTGATTTGCTAGAAGGGCAGGGACGTATTGCTCATGTATTGTTGGGCCACCTAAGCAAGGAGAATAACTTTCCCGAATTGGCCTATGAAACGGTTAAATCTATTTTAGCTGATAGAAAAATTAAAATTGGTTTAGATATAAATATCGATTTAACCTATAGAGACCAGCTAAGCAGGGTATATAGTATAGACAAATAAATCGATAGAAGGAAGGGATTGAATTGGATTTTAACAACTGGGATCGGAATGAGGATGATTTTACTAAGAGAATAGAAGAACAAGAAAAAGAAGATAATAAACAGTCCTCATCCAACTATTATGTAAGCAGGCCTCAGCCCACATACTACTATAAAGAGAGGCGGCCTCCCTATTTCTTTATGATAGCAATAGCCCTTATTTCTGCTATGGTAGGGAGTCTTATGGGTGCCTTTGTAGCGCCTACCTATCTATATGGAAGATATATTCCCTATCCCCAGATACCCGGTGGAGGAAGACAAAACATTGAGATCATTACCCGTGGTGAAGAACTCTCAGTGGTGCCAGGGGTGGTTAAAAAGGCTATGCCCTCTGTGGTTGGAATCACCACCGTTACAGTAGAGCGAGATTTTTTTTCTAGAACTCGGAGAGGAGAAGGGGTAGGAACGGGCGTTATTGTAGACAGCCGAGGGTATATCCTTACCAATTCCCATGTAGTCAATGACGGCAGAACAGAGGAAGTAACCGTACTCTTCTATGAAGGAAATAACTTAAAAGCTAATGTACTATGGAATGATGCCCTATTGGATTTGGCAGTACTAAAGGTAGAGGCTCAGGATCTTCCTGTAGCAGATTTAGGGGATTCTGACAAGTTAACCGTAGGAGAAACCGCCATTGCCATAGGCAATCCCCTAGGGTTGACCTTTGAGCGTACTGTTACGGCAGGTATTATCAGCGGACTAGATAGAAGCATACCTGTTACGGAGTTTGAAAGTATTGAGGGACTCATTCAAACCGATGCATCTATCAATCCAGGAAACAGCGGGGGCCCCTTACTGAATGCAGAGGGAGCAGTAATCGGCATCAATACAGCGAAGATACAAACTGGGGAGGGCTTGGGCTTTGCTATTCCAATCAACATTGCAAGGCCCATTGTGGATCAATTTATAGCCCATGGAGAATTTACAAAGGTCCATATGGGTATTCGGGGAATCAATGCCCAGCAGTATATTCGCAGCACAGGAAACAACCTAGATATCCAACAGGGAGTCTTTGTGCATCAAGTTATGGCAAACTCTCCAGCGGCTATGGGGGGCATGATAGATGGGGATGTTATTATATCTATTGGGGAGCAAAAGATAGATACCATGCGTCAATTGGTTAGAGAGCTGTATAAATATAGACCAGGGAACCGCATCACCGTACAGGTTATCCGTCAAGGAAAGCCTCTTCAAATAGAAGTCACATTGGAAGCGGCACCTATTGGATAAAATCCAATGTATAAGTTATAAGGATAAATGAAAAAATAATGGAAAAGCGACATGGAGTGAACAAGATGTATGTAGTCTGTACGGAGCATTTACCGGAAGCCATCGACGAGTTTGTGGAGGTTTACGAACAGCCCCCAGACCTTTACGAATTGGATAAGGTCACCTTCACCGAATGGACCAGTCCCCACACCTGTGATTTTTGCAGCCATCCCCCAAAATATTTAGTGGTATAATGTAGACGAGGAGTT
>JBFNEZ010000095.1:0-13774 GCA_040797825.1 Thermotaleaceae bacterium
AATTTTTTAAATAGGGGAATGATGATGAATAAACTCGACTGGAAGGATAAGCGGAACCTAACAATGCTTGCCGACTATTATGAATTTACTATGGCAAACGGTTACCTAGAAAATGGTATAGGGGATAAAATCGCTTATTTTGATATGTACTTTAGAGCAATTCCAGATGATGGTGGATTTGCAATTATGGCAGGAGTTGAACAGATAATTGAGTATTTAAAAAATCTAAAATTCAGCGAAGAGGACATTGCTTATTTCAAAAGTAAGAGATTATTCGGGGAAAAATTTCTAGATTATTTGAGAAACTTCCAATTTATTTGTGATGTTTGGGCTATTCCAGAAGGTACTCCCATCTTTCCTCAGGAACCCTTGGTGATAGTAAGAGGTCCAGTAGTTCAAGCTCAGCTAGTAGAGACAATGGTATTATTGACCATAAATCATCAATCCTTGATAGCTACAAAATCTAACAGGATTGTTAGAGCTTCAAAAGGAAGAGCTGTAATGGAATTTGGCTCTAGAAGAGCTCAAGGATATGAAGCTGCCATTTTAGGTGCAAGAGCTGCTTATATAGGTGGTTGCATAGGAACTGCCAATACAATTGTCGATAGAGACTTTGATGTGCCAGCATTGGGTACCATGGCCCATAGCTGGGTTCAAATGTTTGATAGTGAGTTGGATGCTTTTAAGGCCTATGCAAGTATTTATCCAAGTAGCTGTGTATTATTAGTAGATACATATAATACATTGAATGAAGGAATTCCCAATGCGATTAAATGTTTTAACGAAGTGGTTGTCCCTGCAGGATATCGGCCTAAAGCCATCAGAATTGATAGCGGCGACCTAGCATATTTATCAAAGGAAGCCCGTAAGATGCTGGATGATGCAGGATTTTCAGACTGTCAAATATTGGTCTCAAGCAGCCTAGATGAGTATGTCATTAGAGATCTTTTGAACCAGGGAGCAAAGGTAGATTCTTTCGGCGTTGGAGAGAGATTAATTACAGCAAAATCTGAGCCGATTTTTGGTGGTGTATATAAACTTACTGCCGTGGAAGATGATGGTGTAATCATTCCTAAGATTAAAATAAGTGAAAATGTAGGTAAGATTACAACCCCAGGATTTAAACAGATATACAGATTATATGAAAAAAAGACAAACAAGGCTATTGCTGACGTTGTAACTCTTCATGATGAGATAATCAATGAAAATGAGCCTTATGAAATTTTCCACCCATTGTATACATGGAAGAGAAAGACTATTAAAAACTTCTATGCTAGAAAACTACTAGTGAAGCTATTTGAGAATGGATTGAGTATTTACCAGAGTCCTGATATACACGAAATTAAACAATATTGTAAAGAGCAGATTGATTCCTTATGGGATGAGGTTAAAAGGTTTGAAAAACCGCATGAATATGCCGTCGACCTTTCAAAACCATTATGGGATATTAAGGATGAATTATTAAAAAGCCATAGTTAGATCAATTGACAATTGAGCAGTTGACAATTGACAATGAAATGATTAAACCCGAGATTCTTCACTGCGTTCAGAATGACTACTGCAGTTATTATTCTGCTAAAGGCTAGCATCACTGCTGGTGTCATTCTGAGACGGACAGAATTACTTCACTTTCGAAGGATCTCGGGTATTGTTTTTTAACTATTCACTATTCACTATTATCTATTCACTATTATCTATTAATTGTTAGCTGCTCCTAACAAACTAGTTCCCAATTCAAATGCTTTAATGTTTACTTCATGAACTCTTTCTGGTAAATTAGCTTTTATTAAGCTTATCCAATCAATTTCATTTAGCTCTAAGGCTGTAATTAGCATTCCAAGCATTATTATATTCTGAACTCTTGGTTCACCTAAATCCTCAGCTAATCTTCTTGCATTTAATGAAATTGTATTCTCCACCTTTTCCTTAATCTCTTCTAGCAGACCTTCTGGATATTTTTCAGTACCTACCAATACAGGTAATGGATACATTTCTTCTTCATTAATAATAAGAGTTCCATCCTTTCGAAGCTGATTGACGTATCTAGAACCTTCTAACTTTTCAAAGGCTACTAGTACATCTACTTCCCCTGGTGTTATTGATGGAGAATATACACTATCCCCATATCGTATCTGAGTAGTAACACTGCCTCCTCTTTGTGCCATCCCATGAATTTCTGACATCTTTACGTCATAGCCTTCCATCACTAGTCCTTCTGATAATATCCTTGAAACTAAAATAGTTCCCTGTCCTCCTACACCTACTAATAATATATTCTTTACCATAGGATTAACACCTCTTTCCTTCTTCTATAGCATTGAATGGGCATACCTGTAGACATACTGTGCAACCATTACATTGTGCAGTATCAATGTGTATGAAATCATCCCTAAAGGATATGGCAGGGCAGCCAACTCTTATACATGTCTTACATCTCTTACATTTCTCCTGATTTACCTCACAATGCATACCCTTCCTAGCCTTCATAACATCCTTAAGAAGTGCACAAGGTTGTTTTGTAATTATTACAAAACTTTCCTCAGCCTTTAATGCATCCTTGACTGCTTCCTTGTTAGCATCCATATCATATGGATCTATTACTCTTATATTATCTTCTTTTACTCCTATTGATTTAATAAGAGCTTCAAGGTCTATGGAAGGTGATTCTATTCCCTTTATATTTCTGCCTGTTCCTGGATTTTCCTGATGTCCAGTCATGGCAGTAATTCTATTGTCCAATATTACATGAACCATATTGCTCTTATTATATACGGCATCTACTAGTCCCGTAATTCCTGAGTGGAAAAATGTTGAATCTCCTACTATACCAAAAACTTTTTTATCCCTTTCAGCTAATTCATTTACCTTGTTAAATCCAATACCAGCCGATATTCCTGCACCCATGCATATAAGGGTATCTCCTACACTTAATGGAGGAGCCATGCCCAGTGTATAGCAGCCTATATCAGTTGTAACATCAATCTTATTTCTAAATCTTCCTATGGTATAAAATATACCTCTATGCGGACATCCAGCACATAAAGCAGGAGGTCTATTAGGAAGTACTGAATCTAAATTGTAAACCGGCTTAAACTCTTGATTAAGTAGAACTTTTTTTATTATGCTTGGAGTTATTTCACCTCTTACTGAGAAGATTTCCTTTCCAATACAGTTAATACCAATGGCTTTAATGAAGTTTTCAATATAGGCTTCCGTTTCTTCGATTATATACACTTTTTCTACTTTAGACACAAAATCTCTGATAAGATTCTCTGGCAAAGGCCATGTAAGTCCTAATTTTAAGTATGAAACATTATCTCCAAATACATCCTTGGCATGGTTATAGCAAATACCGCTTGAAATAATACCTATCTTGCTATCATTTAACTCTATACGATTAATAGATGAGGCGTTGGACATCTCTTTAAGCTTAGGAATCCTGTCTTCTTCCATAATTTCATGTCTTAATTGAGCATGTGCAGGTACCATTATGTACTTCTTGATGTCCTTTTTATATTCTCTTATTGGAGAATCAATTCTATCATTTAATTCTACTATACCTTTACTATGACATACTCTAGTAGTTACTCTAATGATAACAGGAGTATCAAATGTTTCAGAAATATCAAAGGCAAGCTTAACAAAATCCTTACACTCTTGAGAATCAGAAGGTTCAAGCATCACTACCTTAGCATGATTCGCATATAATCTGTTATCCTGTTCATTTTGTGAGCTATACATCCCTGGTTCATCAGCAGTAATTATTACCAAGCCTCCATTTACACCTTCATAGCTAATTGTAAACAGCGGATCTGCTGCTACATTAAGACCTACATGCTTCATTGCAACCAAGGCTCTGGCACCTGCTATAGATGCACCTGCAGCTACTTCTAACGCAACCTTCTCATTAGTAGACCATTCTGAATAGATTTCATTATACTTGGAAACGTTTTCAAGTATTTCAGTACTAGGCGTTCCCGGATATGCTGAGGCTATCTTGCAGCCCGCTTCATATGCACCTCTTGCTATGGCTTCATTACCTGTCATTAGCCTTTTCATTAAATATCCCCCTTTGCTGGTACATGTTCCTTTATTTAATTATAACAATTATAAGTGTAAAAAAGAATAGTCTGGTGACTATTCTTTTAATTATTCAAAGGCATCTACAAATCCATGTATCTAAGCAAATGTAGAAATTTTGGGTTTACATAGCATAGGAAGTCATATTCTGAATAACCTCAGCCATCTCCTTTGCAGACAGATTAATGCCATTTTTTAACCAATGCTGTAATAGACCAACGCTCCCATTCACTGCAAATATAAAATAATCCTCGCTAATCCCCAAGTCCACCTCTTTTTCAGTTGAAGACAATATCCCACACTCTTGATATATTAGACTAAATATCTTCTTCTGAAAATCAATATTTCCCTGCTCACTCATTAGAATTTGAAGATGTTTGCTGTTATCCACAACATATTGGAATATTTTCTCGAAGGCCTTCATTTTTTCATCCTTGTCCCTTTCACAAATAAGATTAGTTAACGATTCTTTAACCCATGAAAGAACTTCATTCTCTATTTTATAAAGAAGGTCATACTGATCTCTATAATGTGAATAAAAGGTAGTACGGTTAATATCTGCATTTTCACACAGTTCTTTAATGGTAATCTTTGTAATTGGTTTTTTCTCCATTAATTCAAACAGACTATCTTGTAAAACCATTTTCGTATAACGTGTTTTCCGATTCTCCTTCACAAATCAGCCCTCTTTTCTTAATTTATTTTTAAATATTACTTTAAAATCAACACTTTTATATCAATTTGTTGTGAAACAAACGTTATGTAATCATCTGATGATTGTGAAATATACATAGTGTCATTATAATATATCATATATCATAATAATTAGATGTCAAGTAAGTATGTTTTATAGAATCATATTTAATTTATGTTTTCGGCATATAAGCAGACTACAGGAGGAAGGAAGATTATGTATGGATTTTATTACATTTGAAAATGTGGAAAGAGAATATCACGTGGGAAATACCATCATTAAGGCAGTAGACGGCATTAGCTTTGCTCTAAACAAAGGTACATTCAACGTAGTACTGGGACAAAGTGGTGCGGGTAAAACCACGGTGCTAAATATGTTGGGAGGTATGGATTCACCTACCTCTGGTCGAATCATCGTGAACCATAAAGAGATTTCTGGTATATCGGAGTATGAGCTTACGGAATATCGCCGCACACAAATTGGCTTTGTATTCCAATTTTACAACCTAGTGCCGAATCTGACAGCACTTGAAAACGTACAGCTAGCCGAAGAAATCTCTCCAAATCCATTGGATGCACGTGAAATGCTGCAGCGAGTGGGTCTAGAAAAAAGAATGAACAATTTCCCGAGTCAGATGTCAGGCGGAGAACAGCAGCGTGTGTCTATAGCCAGGGCATTGGCTAAGAACCCCCAAATCGTACTATGCGATGAACCGACTGGTGCACTGGATTCGGAAACTGGCCGCATGGTATTGCGTCTTATTCGTGATGTTTCCAGCGACCTTGGCAAGACAGTTATTATTGTAACACACAACGCACCTATTGCTGAAATGGCCCAAACGGTACTTCATATGAGAGACGGCAAAATTTCCAAAACAGAATTTCATGAGCAGCCCAAAGATGTGGAGGAAATCATATGGTAAGGGGTGCACTGTTCAAAAAATCCCTGCGTGATATGAAAAAATCAAAAGCGCAGTTTATTTCTCTATTTGTTATGGCGACCCTAGCCGTAACAATCATGACAGGCCTCGACAGTATATGGTTCACCGTTCAGAATAATGCGAATATCATGTACCAGGCTACGAACCTATCAGATCTCTGGGTTACCGTGCAAAACCCATCTGAGCAGGATCTCTGGGCCATAAACAGAATCGCTGGGGTTATACAGGTAGAAAAGCGCTTTTCCGCCGAAGCCGATACGAATCTACCCGGAAATGCCACCCTGCGCGTCTATGCTTTGAATGATCGCAGTACTCTAGACCAACCTGAGATTCAAGAGGGCAGATTCAGCAAAAGCGGCGCGGTACTGGACAGTTCATTTGCAAGAGCCCACAGCCTAAAGGTTGGTGATACTATCTCCATCAAACTTGATGGCATTTGGATACGATTACCCATAAATGGACTGGCCATAAGCAGTGAACAGGTCTCTGTCGTTAAGAACTCCGCCACCCTCATTCCTGATCCGACTATATACGGTTTTATAGTAATCCATACTGGTGCACTAGAGAGTGTTTATGGTCAGAAGATTTACAATCAAATCAGTGTAAAAACTGCACCGGGTACAGATCTTAAGGAAGTAGTTCAAAAGGCGAATTCTATTATTGGAGATAAGCTCATAGGTCTTACCATGCAAAAAGACAGTATCAGTGTCAGCAATGTTAATGGCCGAATACAGCAGTTTAAAATACTTTCTTTGGTGTTTCCCATCTTGTTTTTCCTTGTGACGGCGTTGATTACGCAAAGTACAATGGTACGTATGGTGGAAAACCAGCGAATGCAAATAGGAATTTTGAAGGCACTGGGCTATAGTAAACGAAGCATACTTTGGCATTACACCTCTTATGGTGTTATGATAGGCGTGCTGGGTTCATTTACTGGTCTTGTGTTGGGTCCTAACCTCTTTGGTCGGATTTTAGTGCCGCAATTGCAATTGATGCTAAGTAGCTACAGCCTTTATATTAATTACTGGAACTTTGTCTTTGCACTCCTTCTGATTCTATTATGCACAGGAGGTGTTTCCTTTTATGCCTGTTGGAGGCTTCAAGGGGATACCCCAGCGATGCTTCTTCGTGATAAACCGCCAAAAAAAGGTGAACATATTTTCCTAGAATCCATGCCCTCTATCTGGGATAAAATGAAGTTTAGCAACAAGCTGATTGTACGGAACACCCTAAAAAATAAAGGGCGTCTTATTATGAGTATTATAGGGGTCATGGGATGTGTGGGTGTAATTATCGCAGCACTGACCGTCAGAAGTACCATAGCGGGAATAACCGACCAAGTATATGGAGACACGTTCACCTACGATCAAAAGATTCTCATAGATCCTAAGAAGGCTGACGCTCGTTATCTCAACAACTTGGGACTCAATGGAATTACACAGTTAATTCAGGAGTCTGCCATTGAAGTAATATACCCTAACGGTGATCAGAAAATGGAGCCTATCACCATCACAACTATAGACAGCCCACTAATTCTGATGAAGGGTGTTGATGGTAATACCATTTCCTTACCGGAAAATGGAATTCTTATGACTCGAAAATTATGTAAGACTCTAGGCATAGGTAAAGGTGACAATATCCAAATTAAGCTCACAGGTAAGGATTATGCGCCTGTACAAATTGTTCAAATCGCTTATATGGCTTCAGGTCAAGGAATCTATGTAACCGATAGTTATTGGAAATCCCTAGGTGAAAAATTTTTACCGACGGCTCTGCTAATTCAATGGAATGGTCCGCCTAATCAAAGATTTCTACAAAGTGATGTGGTAACGGACTGGGCTACACGTGAGAGCCAACATTCAGGATTGTCCTCCAGCATGGGGGTAATAAATTTTGCTGTGGCAGCGCTGATTGTTATGGGAGCATCGCTGGCCTTTGTAGTGCTATACAATACCGGTATCCTGAATTTTGTAGAACGGATTCGTGATCTGGCGACCTTTAGAGTACTTGGATTTCACCACCGAGAAATTCGAAATCTGGTGCTGGTTGAGAACTATTTTTCCATTCTGCTTGGAACCATATTAGGCATTCCCGTAGGTAGGTTCATCTCCTGGTTGATTGCCAGCAGTCTGGATGAACGTATGGATCTTCTAGGTACTATCACATTTCCAAACGTTCTGATTGCAACCGCTATGACTATATGTTTTGCTTGGATTACCAATAGCAGCATAGCTCGGAAAATGAAACAAATTGAAATGTTGGAAGCGCTCAAAAGCGTTGAATGATAAAAATGGAGGCTTAATTTATGAAAATTTGGATTTTATCCCATAAAAAGGCATTACTAATTGGGGTGTGTGTGCTAGCAGTAGTTCTTACCATATCAGGAATCTCTCTTTACCGGAAGAACACTACACCTGCTTCAAAAACGGAGGATGAACAGCCCTTGGCCAATCAGACCAACGAGATTAACGCGTGGGGAGAAGTAAAGTGTACACGTACAGAGAATATAAACATTGATTTCCCAGCATTTGTAACGGATGTCCTGGTTAAAGAAGGGGATCGTGTCACCCTTGAACAGCCACTGGTGACGCTGAATCTTACAGAATACAACGGAAACGTTGAGAAATTGAAACAACAGCTTGCAGCTAATGAAGCGGCTTTACCTGCAACAAAGCAGGATGTTTCAGCACTACAGGCGGACATTGACCAAATGCAACGGGAAATCTCACGCAAGACCCAAGAATACAACAATGGCACAAACGTAGATTTGAAACTGCTTCAAAATACTTTAGAGCTTGCTCAGAAAGAGCTTGCCAATGCCCAAAATGACCTGAAAAATTATCAGGAACTATATGATACAGGAGCCATCTCGAAAGAAATGCTCAATAAATATGGGGATGCAGTGGAACAACGCCAGAAAGCATTGAATGATGTGCAAGAAAATATCCAGAAGACAAAGCTTGCACTGAAAGACGAGTTGGATCAACTGAATGTTGGACTCAAAGCAAAACAAGTACAACTTTCTCAGCTTAAGACAGGAAATGCCGCAAGTGTTACAGAGCAGCAGAGTGGTATTTCTTCTGCTCAAGTAGATTTGAGCTTAATGATATCCAAAACTACAAAGAATTATATCAATGACAATCAAATCGTTTCTGATTTAAAGAACGGTATAGTCAAAAGTGTCACAATTAATATTGGAGATTACTTAGGTACCCAAGGTGCCCCAACCAAAGTACTTCAAATTATGGATATGGATTCCATTACTATCAGTGCAGAAGTAGATGAAGAATTCATTAGCAATATTGAGATTGGAGATACAGTAAGAATTGTGCCGGCCTATATGCCTGATGTCACACTGGATGGTACTGTCACGCAGATTCCAGAGTTAGCAGTAGAGAAAGATGGTAAACGCATTGTTTGTGTACTGGTAAAGCCAAACGACCCGAATGAAATATTGAAGCCAGGTTATACCGTAGATGTTTATTTTAAAAAGTCATAAAAAACAATGTCACTAAAAAAGTAATCATATGATGCCTTTTTTTAGTGACATCTCTCCACATATTATTTTTGCGGGACACTAAACCTGTCCCTTCTCATCAACAATGTGTTTATCGATCAATCAATTTTTGGCAAAATGGGCAGTAGTAGATGGCACCGCCTAAATAGTTTTCTTTTACAATCGATCCTTTGCACTGTACACATCCAGAAGCTACGGTATTCTTGGACAGTTTTGTTATGTATCCCCCAGGTAGTCCAAAGATATCCTTTTCTGTATCACGTCCACCTTTATCTGTCATATTGCGCAAAACAGAAACTATGCTGAAAAGTAGATTATCCTGTTCCATTCTGCTAAGCGTACCAATTTTTTGTTTTGGATGTATATGTGCCATAAGTAGGATATCCTGTAATACACCATTCCCAATGCCAGGAAAACGTTGTTCAGTTGCAAGAAAAGCTTTTGTACTAAGAGTTGCCTTGCTGCTCTCCATCAAATTACGATAATAAGATTCAAACTCATCGGAAAACGGAGATATTGCTAATTTGCTCTTAACATAATATTCCTTATCATAATTTCCATCATGAAGAATAATCCCTCCATACATAGCTACAGTAAAAACCAAGGCCGTATCATCCTCAAAGATTATTAAAAGCTGATAGTTTTTGGGTTCTTTATCTTTATTTATAAGCCGCACATTGACCCCATCATTAAAACATAATCGCTTTCCATTATTAAAGGACATTTCCACGAAAATTCCAAAGCCCTCAGCAGATTCAATCGTACTGCCGCTTAGTGCAGCATCATATTCTTCTGGAGAGCCGGTAAACCAACAAAACTTGTGCTCTTTTGTTGGAGGAAAAACATGAGATACCCGTTTACCTTGAACATGTTTTCTTAATTGTCCGGCAATGTTAATTACCTCCGGAAATTCCAGCATAAAAATACCCCCTCGCTTTTTTTAATAGTATAGCATATAAAAACAGACTAAAAAAGATAGAAGCTTGTATGCTTTTTAGTCTGTTTTGCTGTCCCTTTACAGTTATTCAGATTGAACTTTTATTCTTTCACGCAAGATTGATTTGAGAGCATTTGCCATATCCCAAATTACTCGGACTTCCAACTCATCACAGTCACTAAGTGTTTTTGTAAGTTCACCTTCAAGTATTTCTCGTCCATTAATGATACTATCGCACACCAGCTGATTTAATGAAACCCCAAGAGTATTTGCAATCTTTATGAGCGAGGGGAGGCTCACCTTTGTATTTCCTGTTTCAGCATGACTAGTATGAATCCAGTAAGCTCTGCCAACCTCTCTTGACTCATATTCTAAACCGTACGTACGTCTATAGCTTTAGCCAAGCAGTCTGTAATGACTTGCTATGAGGCTTTATAGAGAAGAGTTATATTCCGAAAGGTAGTTCTGGATATTGCCCTTGCTTCCGTTCGATATTACGGTCCTGCAAAAAGATTATGCTGAATTTGTGGGACCGGATATTCAACGTTCTCAAACAGCTTACTTCGGCGGTGGAACTATAACAGTGTGTAGCGGCGACAATCCGCCTCCGTTACACAAAATTTCTTATGATACCCATTATTAGACTAACAAATAGGAATTTGAAAACTTTTTATATTTTCATAATGAAAATATAGATTTTATATCTCTACATAATTTTTTAGAAATAATGTTAATAATTAATTCTTCTATCGCGGAAATGCTTGCCATAAAACAAAGTAAAATAGTTGTTGTATATATCCCTAATCCAGTATATAGAAACGGAAAGCAAAATAAAGCAATCCCTGTTAATTTATTAGCATAAGTGTGTAAAAATGCAAGCTGCTTATAGCGCATAAAACCAACAAATAACGATAACAATCGAATAGTGAAAATAATGACTATCCAATATATAATCCATAAAGGTAATTTAAAATTAAACATAAATATAATCAACAAAACTGTAAACATGAAAAAATCTGCAATACTATCAAGGACTTGGCCAGTCTTACTTGTTAAATTCATCTTACGTGCAATCATTCCATCTAAAACATCACTAATACCACATAAAAAATATAGAATGAGGAATCGTTGCGAAAATGGTTTTAAAACCACTAGGCCAATTGTGCCAAGCATTCTTGTTATTGTAATTAAGTTAGGAATGTTCTTCATTTCTACCTCCAGCCCTCTTAGAAAATAATATTTATCTTTCACTTAGTTAAGGTTGGAGCTGCTAATCTTTAGAACTACCAGCTCCATGATGGTGGAGAAAGAGGGATTTGAACCCCTATGCAAGTTCTCTTGCACAACGGTTTTCGAGAACATCATAAGCTAGCTCGGACATCTATCCTGGTAGGACACTAAACCTGTCCCTTTGTCCCATTATTTAATAGAAGTATAACCTGTCTTTTCTACTAAATATTGTCCCTGCGGAGACAATATCCATTCAATGAATCGATCGATGTTAGGATTATTACTTCCTGCGGTAATTGCATAAAATTCGGCTGAAAGTGGATACTCACCACTTGCAATGGTATTTTTATCAGGCTTAACTCCATCCACTTCAAGCAGCTTTATCTCATTGTTTTGAATCATTTCCGATGCAAAGAAGAGAAAAGAGTAAAGCTGTCGCTCCATCTAGCCGTGGCAAGTTGTCCTCCAGCTTAAGTGTTGATTCTTCTTCCAGACTTACCGCTTTCGTATTCTCAGTAAAGGGTTTATATAGTTCAAGATTCACTCCCTGTTCATTAACCCTTCCTATACTATTTAGATAAGCTTGGTTAATTTCATAGATTCCGACGGACAGGATACATATCCCCCCAAATGAGAGAAACAGAATTTTATACAGCCTTGGTTTGACTAATTGAAACACTTTTAAAATTACAAAAACAATCAGGACAACTGTACATATAATTATCAACGGAGAATAAAATAGACTCCCCCCTGATAAGGCTGTTATAAGCGCCCCTAAAAAGCCCACAATAAGTAAAGCAGCTACGGAAACAATAGATATAAGAACTCTACCAAGTATATTCTTCATGGAAATCCCACCTTTTATTTTATAATCCTATGTACTATATGACCACCTCAACACTTTGTACAAAGAGTCTACTATTCGAGAATTCTACAAAACGAAAGAATCATGTTACACAAGTGTTCAAGTCTTTTGGCGTATAGTGGGACAAGTGTCCTGTCCCGCTGTCCCTTTTAAAGAATGACAATAAAAATATGACAAATAGACATCCCCACGTCATTTTGTGTTTAAAGTAAATGACATTTATCTACAAGTACTTTATAATCTTTAATTACATTATACCAGCATTTACCTTTTTATTATATGCTTTTACAGTTACTTGGACTAATTAATATTATCATGAATTTTGTAGTGTAACTACAAATACAGGATATTAGCCTAAGATTAAACTAACATCCTGTATTATTATAACTGAGCAAATCTACACAAATAATGCACATTTACTTGGCATATAAAAAGTCCCCTATCTTACTATCAAAACAAGTAAAACAGGGGCTCTGTTTGATATCTGGCGGAGAGAGAGGGATTTGAACCCCCGGTGCAAGTTGTCTTGCACAACGGTTTTCGAGACCGCCACCATAAGCCAGCTCGGACATCTCTCCACATATTATTTTTTGCGGGACACTAAACCTGTCCCTTTGTCCTTCTTAGTTCCTTAAAAAAATCCTTTAATATCTTGCTGCATTCCTCTTCTAAAACTCCAACAGTTAAGTCTACTCTATGGTTAAATCTTGGGTGCCGTACCAAGTCTTCAACTGAGCCACAGCATCCTCTTTTAGGGTCCATTGCTCCAATTACAAGCCTGTCTATTCTTGAGTTAACAATTGCACCAGCACACATCGCACATGGCTCCAGGGTTACATACATTGTACAGTTTAATAGTCTCCAGCCGCCCAAGTATTCACTTGCCATTTTAATTGCAGATATTTCTGCATGTGCAGTAGGATCCTTGTCCGTTTCTATTAGATTGTGGCCTCTTCCTATGATTTTACCCTGATGTACAATAATAGCACCTACAGGTACTTCGTAGGTGCAGCCTAATGCTTCTTTTATAGCTTCATTCATATAGTATTCGTCCATAAGATCACCATTTAAAATGTGGCGCACCCGAGAGGAATCGAACCCCCGCACATGCCTTAGGAGGGCACTGCTCTATCCGACTGAGCTACGGGCGCATATATCACACTATAATATTCTACATTATAAAAATTAAAATGTCAATTTTTCAATATATTATTTAAATAACTCATTTTGCTTTCTAAATAGGATATCGTAGAAGTTAAATATCTTATCCAATATATTTACAGTATCAACCTCTTCTTTATTTATTAGATTTGTAGTAAATATAGGTTTTCCATCTTCAAGAACTGTTACTTGCCCCAGATATGTATTTTGATTAATCGGAGGCTTCACATCATTTAACTTTATATCCAAGCTTATATCTGTACTATTTAAAAGAAACTTAGAAAAACTCATTTCCGGATATATTTGTATTGAATTTGGTTTTCCAGATTTAAAGTCTAGTGTCTGTATAG
>JBFNEZ010000096.1:0-13709 GCA_040797825.1 Thermotaleaceae bacterium
GCACATCTACAGGAAGGACTCTGTCCGCATCAGTATTGGCATAGATAGGGTCATACCCTCCATGTGCCGTTTCATGGGTCTGCTCTGTTAAATTATCTAGGTCTCCAATATCGTATTTCCCATACTTAGATGCACTGGAAGATTCTATATGGTTTGGATTTCCTTTTGGAACAATACCCCCAGAAGTAACTAGAGCAATTTTTGCTTTTGACATATCTTTTACAGCAGGATTCGGTGTTACATTATCAAAATCCGGCATAGGATACTCTGTTATAAAGCCTTCTCCTTTAAGCTTCTTAAGCATCATATCCACTGCCCTTTTTGAACCTCTTTCATCTGTAAAAATATTTTTTCTGACACCTCTGGGAATATATCCATCTACAGTAGGTGCTTTTATCTCTTCACTCTTTGCCAACTTTAATGCCAGTTTTGCCAGAGCTGGTGCAGCAGTTCTCATCGATGCTGCAGAATTTCCAGTTTCTACGATATATAAATCCTTTTTATACATATCTACTCCTGGATTTTCTATATACATAGCTGTGGCAACTGGAATTTTCAATGTATCTTTTACAGCTTTTGAAATTGTGCCACAGGCTACTCCATATCTCCCTGCATTAAAGGCTGGACCTGCAATGAATAAATCTGGGTTGTATTTTCTAATCATCTCCATTATTTCTGATTTTGCTGCTTCCACGTTCTCATTAAAGTAAGAATCTCCACAAATAATGGTGGCAACAATTTCTGCTTCTCCGCCAAAGGCACCATTGAGTGCCGCACCTGGTCCTACTTGACTGTCTCTCACTTCTGGCTTTATATCGGCTTTTTCTTCTCCACCAATTCCAGCAAAAAACTGATTGATATAGTGAACCACTCTTATTTTACTCATTCTTTCCCCCCTCTCTTATTTTCACAATAGGGAATTGTTTTATAATCTCATCATTTCTATTTAGTACTTTGTAAATTGTTCTCTCATAGACTGCATCTCAGCTATAATACCATCAACATCCAGTACCATTTCCATCATACCAATCTGTTCATCATATACATCTGCATCAACTGCTTCTTTAAATTCTGGCTCTACTGCATGATATACTCTGAGTCCTAACTGGACTCCTGCCAATGAACCTGCATAAGTGGGGTCTCCGTTTGTAACCGTTTCAGCAGCTAAGCCTGCAGCTTCTGCTTCTGCAGCTCCAAGAAGTACGATGATATTTTCAGCTCCATACTTCTCCGTCAAACTTTTTACCCTATTTTGATTTTCCAGGTCCATTGCTCCTGCAGCCGTTCAGACAAAGCATTCTGTAGCAGAGAATACTACCTCTACTTCTGTCTTCTTTAGGCATTCTTCCATTGCAGGTCCTGGTATACCATCCCGGTCACCAATAATAATGACTTTTTTACCATTAAACATGCTCATGGTTCCCATCCTTTCTATTTATAGAATTAAAAATTTTTTATCAATAGGTTGTTGCTGACATGGGGTTAAATCCAAGCTCATTGGTTGCTCCTGTAATGACTTGAATTTCTGCTACAATGCTTCCATCTTCTTTTAAGCTCCCTTCAAAACCGCCAGCAATCTTATCTGTATAATCCAGCATACCAATAATTTTTTTCATAGGTGGCAATTCAATTAATTGGTTTGCATTTCCACCTGTAACAACCGCATCAGCCTTTGGATCTGCATCTGCTAGAGATTGTGACGCACCATCTCGCCCTGCATATTCATCTGTAACAATTACAGTCTTAATTCCTTCATTTTCAATTTTTCTTGTATTCATAATTAAATCTGTATCCGGATTTCCAAAACCTTCTTGTGATATGATCGCTCCATCTAACCCTAAAAATTTACACAGTTTTGCAGTCCAGTTTGAAGATCTTTCTTTATCTGCTAAATAAACATTTTCATTTGTGATGATTACTCCTACAAAATTAATGTCCTTTCCATGGCGCTGGAATAAATCGTGAATGATAGGATTGTTCTGATGATGATAAGTGGTATTTTTATCGCAGGCAGAAACACAGTTTCCGCTTAGGATAGCTCCATCCATTACCTCTGTAGGATATAATATTGTAGGCACAATCTTCTTTGCATCTACGCCATATACATAGGTATCATGAAGGAGTCCTTGAGTCTGAAGCATGTATACATACCCTACCTTTGGTAAATTGGGATATTGTGCAATACCTTCTAAAAGGGGCTTGCTTTCATAAATTTCCACTTCATCGGGCTGTATATTCAGTCCAGCTTTTCCAATAGATGCTGCTGTTTTTAGCCCAGCCATACGAACTGCAGCTTCATACTCATGGGGTTTTAGTCCATCAACAGGTTCTATTACCAAGCAAATATTGTTGATTTTAGAAAATGGGGTGTAATCTGCCCCTGGACCAGACATGTCAATAATCCCTTCTTGGAAGCCTACAATTTTTCCACAGGTTATCACAGCAGCCCCACTTAATACATGGGTACGTCCAGTTCCTACGGTTTCTACCTTACTAATTACTCCAGGAAACATTCCTCCTGGACCCTCTGCCTTTACCCTTGGCTCAATCACATCTTTTACCGGCGTAATTCTCGTTTGTTCACCAGGTTTTGCAAGCTCTATATCTACTTTTTTAATGCGTTCATCTTCCATAATCAAGCCAATGATTTCTTCTTTATTGATGTAAAGAACTCCATTCTCGACTTTCGTTGCGTCAGCTAATTGAATATCCTTAATTTTTATTTTTCCTAATTCTAGGCGCACAAAATTCACCTCCTCACATATTTATAGCATGCAGCTTTTACTCTTTTGTCATACATTCTCAAGGATGTATTTATTCAATGTGTTTTTCAATCATTGCCTCAATCTTTGATTTCTGTGCATCATCTTTGGTTACTTCATCTATCTTTTGTCCATCTTTATAAAGAGAAATAGTTGGTAACCCTAATATTTTTTGAGAAATTGCTAATCTTCTAGCTTGGGTTGTGTTAAGTTTTACAAATTTTACTTTTCCTGCGTATTTTTCTGATAAAGCTTGAACATCAGGCATTAAGGCAATACAAGGTTCACAGCCATCACTCCAATAGTCAACGAGAACATACCCTTTTGCATCCAAAACTTCTCCCTGGAAAGTATCTTTATCCACAACTAACATTTTTTCACCTCCTTATAGTAGCAGTTTTTTTATTCTGAAATTATGCTTCAAAGTGATGTTCAATATATTTTTCTGCTTGAACAGCAGCTATAGCCCCGTCTGCCACAGCAGTAACTACCTGCCGTAAAGATTTTACGCGTATGTCTCCTGCTGCAAAAACGCCAGGAATATTGGTTTTCATATTGTCATCTGTAGGAATATATCCAGCGGGATCCAAATCAATTTGTCCTGTATATAGATCGCTTAAGGGTTGATATCCAACAAAAACAAAGATTCCAAAGGTTCCATCCTCTTCACTGGCATGGTATTCCTGGATTTCATCTGTAAGGGTGTTCCTAAATACAATAGATTCAACGATTCCATCACCCTTAATTTCTCTAATAGTAGTATTCCACAAAAAATCTATTTTAGAATTTTTAAAGGCTTTTTCTTGAATAGACTTAGCTGCCCTAAGTTCCTCACGACGATGGACAATGGTAACCTTTCTTGCAAATTTTGTAAGATATATGGCTTCTTCAACTGCGGAGTCACCACCGCCTACTACAAAAACTTCCAAATCCGTAAAAAAATCGGCATCGCAGGTTGCACAGTAGGACACACCTTTTCCAGTTAGTTCCACTTCTCCAGGACATCCAATGGGCTTTGGTTCTGCACCGGTGGCTATTATTACAGATTTAGCCCGATATTCTCCTTGCTCACCTTTAATCGTTTTTATTTTTTCAGAAAAATCAACTCCATGAACTGTATCCTTTTTTCGCTCTGCACCAAACTCTTCTACTTGCTCCACCATTCTAGCTGTAAGACCTGGTCCAGTAGCATTGGCCATAGAACCTGGATAATTGGCAACTTCATTTGTTGTAGAAATCTGCCCACCAACCTTGTTTTTCTCCAATATTAGGGTTTTCATTTTAGCTCTGGCTGCATACAGCCCTGCAGATAACCCAGCAGGCCCTGAACCAATAATAACCACATCATAAACATTATCCATTCGTTTACCTCCTCAACAACAATACTTAGTTTTTTTTGCTTATCTGACAGAAATAATAAGAAATCTAAAGTGTTTTTTCTTAGGATTGTTCCATACTATCTATAGCAGCCTGTATGAGATAATAGTCAATCAATTGAAAATCTTGTAATATCTTTTTTGTCCATTGTGGCCTGGCTTTATTGCTTATAAATTTTTTCGTTGTTTCAATGCTCCCTTCAATGATAGAGAGGGAATCTAAATCTAATTGCTTATTATTCCCCTTAATCATCACGGTTTTATAAGGTGTTTCATTAGGCTTTATGCTCCCTGAAAGGGGATGACTTAACAAATAATAACCCTCATGAACCCTATCTCTAACGTAATAAAGAACATCTAAATAGCTATACTCACTAAAATAAATGACATCTATCCTATCCTTATAATCTGCAAAAACCATTGAATTATTAGTAACCAACATTTTTTTCAAATCCTTCACCTCTAACAAAGGAATTTTTAGTGCAAACGTTTCTCTTGTAGTTTTTAAAAAATAGAGAATTCCTATACCTCTCCATTGATTCATAAAAATATAAAAGGAGCATGACAAATATCCATTTGCCATGCTCCTCTGTATCATAACCTGAGAGTTTCTTCTAAGATTAGAATTGCCCCTTCGGTGCTTCTAAACAGAAGCTTTCCAGAGTTCTGTCAAAATACGGTCCTTTTGCCTGAGAATTTCACTAGAGGATGGGCATATTATCCTCGGCTTTTTCCTTCGGCGATCCAATCTGGACACTCTCCCGTATTCATCAACCAGATAACTATTTATAAAATTAATTACATCCATTGCTTCCATAGATTCTTTCTATTACCATTATATGATATTCCTATACCTGGTGACAATCTTTATTTTTAACTCTAAGTAAAAAAATATCTCCTTATTTTTTCTAAGGAGATAAAATAGTACTAATAGCCTTGTCCCCCTAGGGGTTCCAATGGTTGCGCCAATCTCATATTGGTGTATCACAGTTTTAGGAATATCCGATAAACTATCGGTTATTACCTTTATGGGCTTCAAGGTTTATTCCACCTTCTTGTACTTAATTGGAGTTGCTTTCTCTTAAAAAATATATAGCTACAGCCCCTGGTCCCGCATGGGTTCCTACAACTGATCCTGTCTGTGAAAGGATGATTTCTTTTACAGAAAATTCTTTGCGAATCTCCTCAATAAGTTCTAAGGCATAGGCTTCATCATTGGAATGGTTGACTCCAATGGTCTGATTCGAGAGATCTATTTTTTTATTTTTTATCCAATCTATAATCCATTTAATCGCTCGTTTTCTTCCCCTTACTTTATCTTCAAGAACTAATTTGCCTTCATCCATCCTCAATATGGGCTTAACATTTAATATTTTCCCCATCATAGCACTAGCTGCGCTCAATCGTCCCCCTTTATATAAATTGTCCAGTGTGTCTACAACAAATTTATACTCTATCTTCTCTTTCATATATTCAATGCGATCTAGTATTTCTTCTTTATGGTATCCAGCCTTTGCCATTCTAGCAGCCTCTATAACCAAAAGACCATAGCCTAGGGTTACTCCTTGAGAGTCGATTATTTCAATATCATCATTCTCCAGCATCTCTTTGGCTGTCCTTGCAGAATTGTAGGTTCCACTTAATTCTGAAGACATTAAAATAGCAATTATGCTAGCTCCTTCCTTGGCTATTTCTCTGAAAGCCTCAACAAAAGCAAGAGGAGAAACCTGGGAAGTTGTTGGAAGCTTTTCACTGCTTCCCATGAGTTCAAAAAATTCTTTATGACTTAAATCCATACCATCTCTGTAGGACTTGTCCCCAAAGTGTACAGTTAAAGGCATTACTTGTATATTTAATTCCTCGCATAAGTCTATCGGTATATCAGATACACTGTCTGTCACAATTCTAATCATTATTCAATCACCTCTAGTTTTCATATTGCTACCTATATTTTATTATCAATGCTATTATTTTACAACTTAATTTTCTGCTTATTCCTCCAAACTGAAAAAAGCAGTATTTTCTCTATATTTTGTCAATAGAGAAAATACTGCTTTCTATTATCCTGTAGCATCAATCACTGCAAAAGCTATTTTATTCGCATGATCACCAATTCGTTCAAGATTGCTGATAATATCTAAGAAGATAACACCTGCTCCAGCACTGCATTGTTGTTTGTTAAGCCGTGCAATGTGACTAGCCCGAAGATGTTTCTCAAGATGATCAATTTCTCCTTCTCTTTCAATTACACGCTTTGCTATATTGATATCCCCTGTTTTTAAGGCCAATAATGCCTGCTTATAGGATTTTAGAACTCGTTCATGCATCATTTCCAACTCTTTTATTGCCTCGTCACTAAAAATCAACTTATTTTCTATGCGGTATATGGCTAACTCTGCTAGATTGTCTGCATGATCACCTACCCTTTCCATATCATTGATGGTATTGAACAGCCCATCGACCATTTCATGTTGCTGTGAGGAAAGGGAGGTATTTGACAGCTTAACCAAATATGCGGCAATCTCTCTTTCTAAATGATTAATAGCACTTTCCAATTTAAATACTTCATGGGCTATTTTTTCTTCTTTTGTAAAGAATGCCTCCATAGATTTTTGATAGGATTCCTGAGCTAAATGTCCCATATGGAGCACTTCTTTAACCGTCTGTCCCAATGCAATAGAAGGCGATTCCAAGATTCTATCATCCAAATATTTAATTCCCACGGATTCCTCTTCTTCACCCTCTTGCTCTGGTATTATTTTTTTAGCAATATAAACCAATACCCCTGCAAAGGGAAGCTGTATCAACATATTTGTAATATTGAACAGGGTATGGGCGTTGGCAATTTGTCTGGCAGCATCCCCTGGAGTCATGCTGGTTACAAGATATATCACTGGTTTTTTAAGTATAAATACAAACAGTATGGTTCCAATAATATTGAATAAAAGATGGATAAAGGCTGCCCTTTTCGCCGTTTTATTAGCGCTGATACTAGATAGCATAGCTGTGACGCAGGTTCCAATATTGTCTCCAAATAAGATGGGTAATGCCGCCTCGATGGGGAGCAGCCCTTGGCTAGCCAAGGCTATGAGTATCCCAATAGACGCACTGCTGCTTTGTATAATGGCAGTAAGGGCAAAGCCTGCTAGAATCCCAAACAACGAGTCAATTAATGTGTCTTCTCCAAAACTAATCAGCAAAGCATGAAAGCCTTCATATTCTCTTAAGGGCTTCATAGCATCAGACATGGCATCCATACCAATAAATAAAATACCAAACCCAATAAAAATCTCAGCGATATTTTTTGTTTTTCTATTATCTGTAAATAACCAAATTCCTACTCCAATGGCAACTGCAATGGGGGCATAATCCATTAGTTTAAAGGATACCAATTGGGCAGTTACGGTTGTTCCAATATTTGCTCCCATAATAACTCCCACAGCCTGTGTCAGTTTCATAACCCCCGCGTTTACAAAACCTATCACCATTACAGTAGTAGCACTGCTGCTCTGTAGGACCATGGTCACCAATGTACCAACAAGAACACCCATAACCCGGTTGTTGGTCAATATCTCTATAAGCTGCTTCAACCGATCTCCTGCAGTTTTTTCCAGACCATCACCCATTATTTTCATTCCATAAAGAAATAACCCTAAACCACCTATCAGACCAATTATTATTTTCATTCACTGCCCCCCTATATTCACTTTTTCTTGAATATCATACGACATTTTTTTGGGGTTATTGTTAATTTTGTGTTAATTTTTTAAAATTTTCATTAACATTTTTAAGAGCATACAAAAAGCGTCTAAGGACGCTTTTTTATGCTCTATTTTTTCTTTTTATCGATTACTGTAAGTGCAATATTTGCAGCATGATCTCCAATACGTTCAAGATTGCTGATAATATCCAGAAAAACAACGCCTGCTCCTGGCACACAGGCCTGTTTATTCAGTCTTGCAATATGACTGGCTCTTAGGTTTTTCTCTAATAGATCTATTTCTCCTTCTCTTTCAGCTACCTTCTTAGCAATCCGTATATCATTTGATTTTAATGCTAAGATGGATTGTTTATAGGACTTGATTACCCGATCATTCATATGAATTAATTCATTGGTGGCCTCTTCAGAGAAATCTATGTCATTATCAATAGCATATATGGCTAGTTCAGCAAGGTTATCGCTATGATCTCCTACTCGTTCTATATCATTAATTGTATTGATCAAGCTATCTACCAACTCATGCTGTTCTGCAGACAAAGAAGTATTTGAAAGCTTGACCAAATATTCAGCAATAGAGCGTTCCATGCCATTTACAATCTTCTCCAGCCTAAATACCTCTTGAGCTAGTTTTTCATCCTTTTTAAAGAAGGCTTCCATGGATTTCTCATAGCTTTCTAAAGCTAAGTCTCCCATATTAAGGGTCTCTTTCATTACTTGTACTAAAGCAATGGAGGGGGTTTCCAAAATCCTATCATCGAGATACTTAATTCCTTTGATTTCTGATTCCTCATAGTCCTTCTTTGGTATAACCCGATTCGCCAAATTTACCAACAAGGTTGCAAAGGGTAATAATAAAATAGTATTTGTAATATTAAATAAGGTATGGGCATTTGCTAACTGCCTGGCAGCATTGTCAGGGGATATATTTTTTACAAGATCTATTGTTATCCCCCTAAAAAATATCATAAAAAATATGGTTCCAATGACATTAAATAAAAAATGGATAAATGCAGCTCTCTTGGCTGTTCGATTGGCACCAATGCTGGATAGCATTGCTGTTACACAGGTTCCGATGTTTGTTCCAAAAACAACAGGCATAGCTGCCTCTATGGGCAATAATCCTTCACTGGATAAGGCAATCAAAATCCCCGTGGAAGCACTACTGCTTTGTACTGCTGCTGTGATGGCAAATCCAGTCAGTATAGCTAATAGAGAATCTAGGAAGGTTTGGTTTCCAAAGCTTAGAAGCAAAGTTGTAAAGCCTTCATATTGGCGCAGCGGTTTAACTGCCTCTTTCATAAAGTCCATACCAATAAAAAGAATACCAAAGCCAATAAATATTTCAGCCATATTTTTAGTTCTTTTATTGTCAGAAAACATCCATACGGCTACAGCAAGTCCAACGGCTATCGGTGCAATGGCACTAATATCTAGTGAAGCAATTTGAGCAGTAACGGTTGTCCCAATATTGGCACCCATAATGACTCCAGTGGCTTGTGTCAGCGTCATGATTCCAGCATTTACAAATCCAACAACCATAACTGTAGTGGCACTACTACTTTGGATAATCATGGTTACCAGTGCGCCTACAATTACAGCGATTACACGGTTATTGGTTAGCACTTCAATAATTCTTTTCATTCTGTCTCCGGCAGTTTTTTCTAAACCATCTCCCATGATTGTCATTCCATAAAGAAATAACCCCAATCCACCAAGTAATTCAAATAGAAGTTTCATCATTTTCCTCCAGCTTCATTGTTTTGAATATGTCCCTTGTATATAATACACTATTTTGTTTGTTTTTTGTTAAATCCATGTTAATTTTTAAAAATATATTTAACCTATCCTTTAATATTTGCTTATCTATTTTCTAAGTATTTTTCCCCATTTTTCTTTTTTCATCAAATAAAAAAGAGAGCGCTTTCGCTCTCTAAATCAAGCTTTTAAATCCAGTCTGCCTTAATGCTTCATACAAAACGATGTTCACTGAATTAGATAAATTTAATGATCTGGCCTTATCATTTTCAATCATTGGAATCCGAAGACAGGTCTCTTCATGGGCTTGACGTACCTCTTGTGGCAAACCAGCTGTTTCTCGTCCAAAAACAATAAAATCTCCATCTATGTATTCTACTTCTGTATAAAGTTTCTTTCCCTTCGTAGTTATAAAGAAAAATCTAGACTCTTTATATTTTATAAACAATTCATCCAAACTATCATACAGTGTTAAATCCAATAAATCCCAGTAATCTAGACCAGCTCTTTTAACATGTTTATCATCAATAGAAAAACCTAAAGGTTTAATAAGATGCAGCTTTGTAGCTGTAGCAGCACAAGTACGAGCTATATTACCAGTATTTGGGGGAATTTCAGGTTGAAAGAGAACCACATTCAATGCCATAATTCTCTACTCCCTTACCGCAATGTCAATTTCTACTACCCCTATATTACTCTGTAAGGGTATACATAGCGTTTTAATTTTTGCATTAGACACAGACAGATTCTCCCCTGTTAGCAAGGTGGGCGGTGTGATATCAATGATTACGCCTTCATTATAGAGTAGAGTAGCTGTATTCCCCATAATCATATTTCCCAGCTCTGAAATAGCACTTTTTGCAATTTCATCAAATACATCTACAGGCATTCCACCCATCATACTAGAAGCTATTTTCTTACCCATGTCTTCACTCATACTTATAATTGCTTGCCCTTTTAAGCCCCCCGTCAGGCCGATGAGTATTGCAACATTTTGCGTTAAAAATGGGGAATCTTTCATATATACTTTTCCTAGTTCAAATGGTACCATCGATGTTTGCAACAGAATGTCTTTGCTCGCTTTAATAAAAGGATTTACCAATTCTGCCTTCATTACATCATCCCCTCATCTGTTTCATTTGTCTACCATCTCGTATTAAATAATTATATCATAATTTGTCATAAAAAAAGAGTATTTCAAAATAAAAGTCATTTTTCGTCGTAATTATTCTTTTATTGGTTTCCATGGATGTTTTTTATTCCATTTTTGTCCAAGATGATTTCCTGTTGATATGCTGCCATACTAAATATGCGTTCTGCCTCGGCTAAGGGTATCCCTCGTAAATCCATTTTTTCTGGTTCTGCAACACCATATCCTTGGATATAGAGTTGGTAAATATATTGTACTGCCTGTGGTAGAAAGCCTAATAATCTTGCTCCTATGGTGTCTGTAGCTACAGGATCCGTACCCGCAAGAATCAAAGAGGGGGTATCCACAGCCTTTCCATCAGAAGGTCCTGTACCAATCATGGTCTTATCTGCACTTACGATAGTAATATCAATAGGTATTTTTTTAGCCATAGCAACTATGAATCCATGTAAATCCTCATGAATACCCAGTGACTTTTTAGGAAAACCATGGATTTCTGCTGGTGGCCAGCCTAAAGCAATATTTTTAATGCCTCCACTGACAGTTGCCTCTTCATGCTGCTTAAGCTGAGTAAAGGATATTAACACATCTGTATTTATAAGGAGTTCATTTATTTTCGTTCTTTCAGGCTTATCGTGTTCTAATTGGATTTCAACATAGGGGCCATAGTTTAAATCAACAAATTTCACCTGTTCTTCTTCAATAATCTTATTATATCCTACAACCTCCATAACCTTTGACGTTGGATCCCCACCGGATCCCGTAGCGATATAAATTTCCGAAGGATTTTTCGTTTTTATATATCGTATTAGAGTTTGTAATGTTTGTGGTCCTACTACCGTTCCTGTATAAGCAGGCTGCGCCTTTACCCAATTGGGGGTAATCACAACCCTATCTCCTGCTTGAATAATATCATGAATAGGCAGCAATTCAAGTGCCCTCTGGATAGATTCTTCTTCCTGGGAATCCTTTGTTATAGCAACGATGGATTCCTCTATTCTTCTTTTCCTCTGCATATCTCTCCATTGCATCCTTTCCCTAAAATTCTTTATGTCCTTATTTAAGAAAGTTTTTTATGGTGTTAGTATTGAAATTAAGAGAAGAAAGTATGCAATTTTTATTATGGAGGATGATTATTTGTTACCATTTTAGTAGCTTACCTAAAATCCATGGTCTATGAATTTGTACAGCTTTCTTTGGACATAGCTCTTGACAACAAAAACACCGAATACAATGCTCTAGATCGGCTACAGGCCGTTGATTGACCATCTTAATGATTTTTGGTGGACAACTTTCTTCACAATCTCTACAACCAATACACAACTCATGAATGAATCTAGGTTTTGGTTGCAATAGCTCATTGATAGGTTTTTCAATAAATTGTGGCAGCTTTCCCTTTAAAAAGCCTACACTCCTTATACTAGGGATTTTATAATCTTTTTGAATAAATTTGTCTATTCTGCTTCCTAAAATCTCGATGTCTTCTAATTTACCAGTGCAAAATCCTCGTTCAATTGTCCTAGCAATTGTGGGCACCTTGGATGGGTCTATGCCCATGATCGTTGCTGCAACTACATCAAGATGATAGGGACTTGCAGAAGCAAGCACTGCGCCCACTTGTCTAGGTTCACCAGCAGATGGTCCATCTCCTTCCATACCCACAATTCCATCCATAAAGGATAGAACTGGATTTGCATATTGGCAAATATCCACTAATAAATCAGAAAAATCTCTGATATCAGGCATCTTAAAATGGTATTCAGCTTTTAATAACCCAGGGATAATTCCAAACATATTTTTCACAGCCCCTGTATAAAGGGCCATTCCATGAGTCTTCAGCTTACATACGGATATAACCTTGTCTGCTTTTTCAATGGCATGCATTATAGTTATATTTTTAACAAGTTTTGATTGATTACTTTTTACCTCTTGATGGGTTAAATCATAATTTAGGGAGGCTCCACTTTTTTCAGCCGCTTCCTCTACTCCGCAGGTCTTATAAATCCCTTCTAAATGTCTATTGGTAAAAGGCCCTCCTGGACTATCCCCTATGGTTACAGCTGCTCCATGATGGATGAGAATCTCAGCTAGAGCTTGAATAAATATTGGGTGCGTGGTCGTTGCTTCTTCTGGCTTTTTTTTCATTAATAAATTGGCTTTTAAAAAGACTTTATCTCCAGGTTGAATATAGGTATCAATTCCTCCTAAATACTTGAAGGCCTCCTGAATTGAGCTGCGTACCTGTTCTATATCATAGGCTTCACAAGAGATCAGTGCTACCCTTTCCATTATACTCACCTACACCTTCTTAACTGTATATTGATATTCATCATAGCTTATTTTATTTTTTACTAAATTATTTTCCGTAAATTTTATTATATATACCCTGTTCTTTACTTAATAAACTAAAATTTTTAATAGGCTAATGTCCAAGAATTGACAAAGTAATAGTAATTATTATATAATCAAGGAAATAGCAACCAGTTCGCTGGAAAGTAAGGGGGGATTTTTTTGAAAGAGTTTACCCAGACCTTAAGAGCTTTAGATATGAAGGTTACACCACAGCGTTTGGCAATCTATGAGGTGCTAAAAGCAACTCATGATCATCCCTGTGCAGAAATCATTTATAAAAAATTATCACCCATCTATCCCACAATGAGTTTAGCAACGGTCTATAAATCGCTAGAAGCTTTTAAAAAAGCTGGATTAGTACAGGAAATTAATGTAGGGGAGTATAGCTTTCGTTATGATGCCAATATGGCGCCTCATCCCCATATTATCTGTACGGAGTGCAGTAAGGTAGAAGATTTAGATGTACATATTTTTTCTGATTTGTCAGATAAAGTGCTGCAGTACACCAATTATTCTATCGAAAAACAGCAACTGTATTTTTATGGAAAATGTCCTCAATGCCGACAAAAAAGTGAAGCAATTTAAATGTTGCC
>JBFNEZ010000097.1:0-13669 GCA_040797825.1 Thermotaleaceae bacterium
GCTTTCGCGCAAAGATGAAATTGGAAGCCTTAGCCAAGGGATCCATGGCATGAGCGAAAGGATTCAGAAAAGTATTCAGGATATGGAAGAGGAACAAAAAAAACTTAAAGTAGCTATAAATAAATTGTCTCTGCTGGATCAGCAGCAAAAGCAGTTTATAGGGAATGTAACCCATGAATTTAGAACACCGCTAACTTCAATAAAGGCTTATGTTGACCTACTAGAAATGTATCCCGATGACCTTGAGCTGCTGGAAAAGGCAAAAACAGATATCAAAAGCGAGACCCAACGGCTTTATGAAATGGTTGAAAAGGTACTTCAGCTGTCAGCCATGGAAAAGTATGATTTTGAATATAATAAGGAAAAACTGGAGATTGGTCAGGTAATTGAGGGGGTAATCAATAGCCTGAGAGGTAAAATTGAAAAATTTGGTATAGAACTGGAGACGGACTTAAAAGAAACCTATGTGGAGGCTGATAAAGACAGCTTAACAATTATTCTGGTCAACCTATTAGATAATGCAATCAAATATAACCATACAAGAGGAAATATTCATGTGAAGAATTATCAGAAGGATAATCAAGTAGTCGTTGAGATCGCCAATACCGGTATGGGTATACCTGAAGAGGCTGCCCAAAGAATTTTCGAGCCTTTTTTTACAGTAGATAGAAACAGATCTAGAGAAAATGGAGGAACGGGCCTGGGTTTGTCGTTGGTCAAGCGAACTGTTGAAGGGCAGGGGGGCTCTATCGCTTTAATGAAGAGTGATTCAAAGTCCACTGTCTTTAGCGTTATACTGCCCTCCGTTAAAACAGTAGAATAATTTGCAGTATTGATGTATTTGTTTACATGATTGAAACAATTGTATATTGAATAGAAATAATCCCTTGATAAGATATACATATCGAGGAGGCGATATAAATGAACAATAAAAAAGCTAAAAAATTAATAGTAGCAATGTCATTACTATTGGTATTAACTGCCTGCAATAAGGAAATGGATGAGGATCGAGTAATAATTAAGGAGCCGGGAAAAACCATAACCATTATTGATGACAAAGATAATGAAGCAGGAGAAGCAGTGATATCGGTGGTGAAAATTGATCGATATGAAAACATGTCAATTACTGATTGGCTAAACGAGAACACCGTAATTGTTTCAAGGGAAAATACCACACTGGAAAAAATGAGCTTGTCGGAGCTGGCAAATGCTCATCCTAGAAGCTTATATCTATTCAATCTGGATAATAAAGAATATAAACTTTTGAAGGAAAAATCCAATACACATCTAGGGGAGGCTACACTGTCAGCAGATAAAAAAAATCTATTGTATTATGAATATACCCTAGGTGACCCTGCTTTTTCTGTGATGAATATGGATACCCTGAAGGACTTTAGTATAAGAGGACCTAATATAGCAGGAGCTATGAGCGCTAAGTGGGGTGACAATGAAACCGTAGTTGGAGCAGACTATAGCGGTGGAGCTTATTTAGCCCATATATCTGGCAAGATTACTTCTATAGAGGGCTTAAAGGGAAAAGCCTTAGTGATTGTGGAACAAATTAAAGATAAAATCTACTACAATACAACTTCTGATGGAAGTCTATGGAGACTTGATTTGGCTACAAAGGAGACTGTAGATTTAAACCTAAAAAATATCTACCGTGTATTCCCTTCACCAGATGAAAATCAAATGCTGCTAATACAAGGCAGTGGGGCTAAACAAAGCCTGCTTCTCTGTGATACAAATGGCGGCAACCGCAAGACGATTGCTGAAGGCAATGAGATTAGCGGAGTTTCCTGGTCTGGGGATCAAAGACTGATAGCCTATAATATGAAGACCGATATGAATGGCAATACTGTGAATGGTCTTTATATCTATGATACCCTAAAGGGAGAGGCCACTCAGGTTGCTGTGGGTGTACAATACCTAAGTACAAGTTGGAGTCCTTCAAGCGAAGCCCTTGCTTATGCAGAATGGGACGGGAGTAAATATGACAGTAGTATTATATACCTTGAATATACCTTAAGGAAATAATATTGATAAAAGGTAACGGACATTAAATGACAGCCACCATAAAAAATCTCTGATGATAAATTCTCATCAGAGATTTTTGCGTGATTTCATTCCCTTAAATAACGGTTTTCCTTTGTTCACAAAAGGATGCACCATAACATCGGGTTAGGGTCTTAAAGGTGTACTCCTTTGAAAAATTATTCTTCTCCACCTTAATTATATCATGTAAAAAATTGTAAATCTAGACTATTTGTTCTCCTGTGCTACTGCTATAATACAATAGTATTTTAATCGGATTTGTTGGAGAGGATTAGGATGGAAAGGATGTCACTGAAATGATCAAACGGGAAATAGCCAAAGGAGGGCATCCTTCTACAGAACTAGAGGTATTTGCGCAATTGCTTATTTCTGATTGGCAGGATAATAAGATTTTGCTATAATAAAAACAAATTAACAAATTGTTTTTGTGTTCACAAAAATTATTCATTTGAGGTGAAAATATAATGCCGAAATTTACAAAAATAGAAAAAGAAAGAATTAAGGGAGAAATGATGCAGGCTGCACATAAGAATTTTATCGCAAAGGGGTTGAAAAATACATCTATTGAAGATATAACTTCCTCTGTATCGATAGCAAAGAGTAGTTTTTATGTTTTCTTTGAATCAAAAGAGATGCTTTATCTCGAACTATTAGCCCTTGAAGGGCAAGAAATTGAGAAAAAGGTTTGGCCTAAGGTGGAGCAAGCAATGGATGTACGGGATGCAATTAAAGCATACCTATATGCAATGGCTTCTGAGTTGGAATCAAATATTTTAACACAAAGATTAATCACTGACATAGAAGAATATAAAATGGTAGCTCGAAAGGTAAATCCCCAATATGTAGGAACTAAGACCCTAAGAAGTATTGTTCCCCTCATGGAATTTATCATGAAAAATAAGGAGTCAAAGAAATTAATCAACGAAGATGTTGAGGTTATTGCTGGTGTTATTCGATCAACTTTAGCAATGATTATTCATAAAAAGGATGTTGGTGAGGATATTTATCCCAAAGTGCAAGAAATTTTTTTTAATGCGATAGCGAATGAACTTACAACATAATCCTCAAAAGATGTTTTAAGAGAAGTTGAAATTAGGTGATCAGTCAATGAAATCTGAAAAGAAAATGATAAATAAAGATTTTATGTTGTATTTGATTGGTAGGATGGTATTTGATACAGGATCTACCATACAGATGATGATTATGCCCCTATATATTATTGATATTGGCGGTACAGCTGCTACGATAGGCATTTTTTCATTTCTGTCATCTTTACCTATCCTTGCTTTCTGCAGTCCTACTAATAATTGCAACATTCACAGGGATTGTGATTTTGCTATTTAGGAAAACGGGAGATTTATAATTTAAAAATAATAATGCTTAGGAGTGATTTGAATGAGTAGAACCAAAGAGCAAGTTATCGAAATAGCAAAAAAGCATGGTTTAAAGATAAAAGAGGATACTTTAGCATTCAATGAGTCAGGGCTTGACTTCCAGGTGGTATTTGCCCTTGATTTAGAAGGGAATGAATGGGTCTTACGTTTACCTAGGCGTGAAGATGTAATGCCTAGAACAAAGGCTGAAAAGCATGCACTAGATTTGGTGAATCAATATATAACCACATTTCAAGCCCCTAACTGGACGATCTATACAGATGAGGTAATTGCTTATAAGAAATTAGATGGCATACCAGCAGGTACAATTGATCATGAGATAGGGAATTATGTTTGGGAAATGGATGTCAATAATGTTCCAGATTGCTTTCATCGGACATTAGGGAAGGCATTGGCAGCGCTCCATAGTATTTCAAAGGAAAAGGCAAAGGAGGCTGGACTGGTGGTTTACACGTCTGAAGAAGTAAGACAGTTGATGAAAAAAAGAATGGATGCGGTAAAAGTTAAATTTGGAGTGGGGGAATCCTTATGGAATAGATGGCAGATGTGGTTAAATAACGACGAATTGTGGCCGAAGGAGACAAGTTTCATACATGGAGATCTCCATGCAGGACACACTTTAATGGATAAGGATGCTAATGTAACCGGTTTAATTGATTGGACTGAAGCAAAGGTGGCAGATATATCAAATGATTTTATATTTCAGTATAAAGCCTTTGGTGAAGCAGGACTTGAATCTCTTATCAATGCTTATAAAGAAGCAGGGGGATACCATTGGCCAAAGATGAAAGAGCATATCATTGAATTGGTTGCCGCATACCCCGTTGACATTGCAGAATTTGCCATCACATCTGGCCTGGAGGAATATGAACAGATGGCGAAACAATCGTTAGAGGTAAGTGAAAGCTAAAAAAAAATCTATATTGCTTTAACGAATATTTTTTGAATTAGTTATGTTTGCTAAAGACAAATAAATATGTTATCCTATTAATGATTTAAAAAGAATGGAGGGTTGCTTAAAAATGTGTGGAATATTTAGATCTCGATTGAATACTTTATGTGACTAATTGAATAGTGCTTAAAGGATCTACCTATGTGTAGCGTAATCGGGATTGGTCTGCCTATTTTTAAGAAAACCGTATTAATGAATAGATGATGTTAAAAAGGAGGGACAAAGCTACCCTCTTTTTGTGTGTCTAAAATAGAATTAGTTTCTATGATGAAATACAAAGTGTTCTATTTTGTCACATATTTCTCCTTTATTCAGCGCACAGGTAGCCAGCCTGTGTTTTTTATTGGACAGAAAAAGAAAGTGAGATGGGAGAAAATTAATGAATAAAAAAAGAAAAGGAAAATCTTAAATACAAATTTTGTGTTGTTTCTACATTTAAAAAGAAAAATAAGGGTTGTTATCTGTTGTGTATGATAGATGAAGCCAATCATATTTATCAGACACAATACAATAAGATTGAAGCTAAATCAATTAAAATGTAAGGCAGGTTTTCTGCCTATGGAAGACAAGAATAAAATGAATATTAGGAGGAAATGAAAATGAATACACTTAAAGTTAAACAACTAGCAAATAATAAAGGTCTAGATGTTTTAGAAGACACGATAAAAATTAATGGATCTGGTGTTGACTTTCTAGTAGCTCATGCCAAAGTGCAAAATGGGGATAAATGGATAATAAGGATTCCGCGGAGACCGGAATCTATGAGACATGCGCTACAAGAGAAAAAAGCGTTAGATATCATAAGGAACTATGCAAGCTTTCAAGTTCCTGACTGGTCTATTTTTTCAGAAGACTTAATTGCATATGAGCAGCTAAACGGTATTCCAGCCGCTACGATTGATATTAAAAAACAAGGTTATGTATGGAGTTTTGATGAAACGAATGTACCCTCTGAATATTACTACTCATTAGGAAAAGCTTTAGCAAACTTACACGCATTACCTCAAGATGAATTCAATAATATCGGTGTTGAAATTCTTGGGGCTAGTGAGTTAAGAGCCTCAATGAAACAGCGAATGAAACGTGTACAAGAAAAATACCATGTCAATCCAAATTTATGGGACCGATGGCAAGCCTGGTTAGCTGAAGACTCTCTTTGGCCATCTCATATAGGGGTAAAACATGGAGATCTACATCCAGGTCATATCCTTATTGATAAGAACAATCATGTTACTGGAATAATTGATTGGACAGAAGTAGGGATAGCCGATGTGTCTGTAGATTTCATGTCCCATTATCTACTCTTTGGTAAAGAGGGGCTGAAAAAGTTAATCGGTGCTTATGATAATGCCGGGGGTAAAACTTGGGCAAGAATGGATGAACATATTGTTGAACTTCTAACAACCAGTGGTATCACTGTTGCTGAATACGCTCAAGTATCAGGTATGAAAGAAATGCACGAGACAGCTGCACACATGCTTTCAAATGAAAGTTAATAAACGTGACTATATTTTAAGATTCCATTTATAAGAAAGCACATAAGTCTATTATTTATGGGAAATATTATCATCATTCTATCAAAACCCATGTGGAGTGTGTGGTATTGATAGAAAACAAATAGCTTAAAAACAGCGGCACAGAAGATTTTGGATAAAAATGGAATGTCTAATTATATTCCCCTAAACGATTGTTTAGGGGATGTGTCTTTGAAGAAGGGGAAGAAATTTCGCGAAAAAGTATAGAATTTTAAGAAATTGTTTAAGAAATACAGATGAGATTCATTGCTGTTGTTAATATATTTCTATAGTTTTTTCATATGGAGTGTTGCCTTTTTATAAAGCGAAAATAATACTAACAAGGAAGGCGTTTAAAATTATTTTTTCATAAGTCTATTGAAATTGAATATTTATCTTTACAATTTCACTTCGATTCCCTACACGTATAGGCGGCCCCCAGGTTCCGTAACCAGAAGAAACAATAATATTATAATCCCCATCCTGTAAATGTCCCCAGTCGATTTCGAAAATTCTTCCAGTTATCAAATGAAAAGGAAAAAGCTGCCCTCGATGCGTATGCCCGGAGACCTGCAAATCGATCCCTACATTTTTATGCTCACTTAAATTACTAGGCTGATGGTCGAGCAAAATTAGGGGTAAGGAAGGATCCACATGAGCCATTAACTCTTCTATACTTTTTCTGGACTGTCCAGTAAAGCGCTGGCTATCTCTGTCCTCTCTACCTATAATATAAAGGCTATCCTTCACAAGAACGACCTCATCCCTTAAAACAACAACACCCGCCTCGGCTAAATGAACGGCAATTTCATCCCCATGTCCTCCAATATATTCATGGTTGCCCATAACTGCATAAATGCCCAGGGGTGGATTTAGACGAGAAAAGGTTTCCGACATGTTTTGTTCAATAAAATATTGAAGATTTTCTTCTATAACATCTCCAGGAAGCAAGATTATATCTGGGTTCAATTCATTAATACGATTCACCATGCTTACAAGTCTGCCATTATGGACAATCGACCCCAAATGTATATCGGAGACCATGACTACATTAAGTGAATTCACTTTATTTCCAGGTTTATTGATCATTACATCATATTCAACAATTCTGGGACTTCGGGCACTCCATGAGCCAAATAAGATAACTCCAACAACAAAGAGTAATACAGCAATGCCTACACCAGGGCCTGCCTTGAAATCCAACAGGTTAATTCCTGCTTTTTGACCCAAAAAGCTGACAATATCTATAAGGAGATAGGCCATCGTAAAATAAACCATAGCAGCAAGCCAGTAGGAGCCTACTTGAGTTAAGCTATAGGACACCGCATAAGGTAGAAAATCCTTTGCTGCCCTGCCAATAATATACGCAAAAACAAGCAGCCAGAAAAAAGTCCAATAAGCCTTGCTGTTTAAAAAGGGCACGAATATTCCTAGGGACTGCCAGACTCTGAGTCCAATATAATAGTTTAAAAAGCTATAAATAGTTAATATTATTCCAAATACTGCATAAAATACTAAGTTCATACAATATCTCCCTTTAAATTTCATTTCTTCGAGAATGCATGATTAATGATACCAATTAATTATAAAGTGCACATAAACAAATTCTTAAGATTTTATAAACTCAGCTCTCATTAAGTCTTAATTCTTTCACCAACTCTGCTGGAACCATACCTTTGAAACGTGTATAATAAAAAAAGTGTGCAAGGAGTATGAATATGAACTCTGAAATTATAATGTACCAGACCGAAGATGGATTGACAAAAATAGAAGCTACTTCTGACAATAATACCTTATAAAGAAAAACTTTGTATCATATGAAAATAAAACTAAAGGGTATTATAGAATAGGTAAATGCTTCTACAGGTATATCTGAAAATCTACGGTTAGCATAAAAATAGTTATTTACTACCCCGAGTGGGCATAAGGTGTACGGATATCCAAAGTGGATGAGGGCAGGTTAATAAAAGTATTCTCTGCATTGAATATGGCGGTCGATTTATGGTTAAATATATCCATAATGATTTCTTTTCTTTAGAATAAACCCAAGTGTAATAAAAGAGGCAATCCCATCTGCCACCACAACAGTCAACCAAACTCCATTAATTCCTATAATCAATGGCAAGGTGAGGATAATCACCGTAGGGAGTAGAAGTGTTCTTAGAAAAGATAGGGTTGCAGAAACTGCTCCATTGCATAGAGCAGTAAAAAAAGCTGAGCCGAATATACCAACGCCAGTAAAGAAAAATGATAGAGAATATAGACGGAAGCCTTTATTCGTAAAAGGAGGATGTGACACGGGGACGGGGTTATTGACACGTGCTCATGTCACATCTCCATGACACTCATGTTGTGCTTTCTAGGAAGGCTCAGAATTATGTATAATTTTGAAATGTGAATAAAGGTATAAAAAAGAATAGTTTATATTATAATTATAATATATCTTTTAAATTTTAGTTTTTTTATTGTATAGAAAAACTAATTGTGGTAAAATTTTCTAAAATCATAATTAATATGCAATGAAGAGAAGAGTAAGCTATTGATGTCTTGTACAGAGAACTCTGGAAAGCTGAGAAGGAGGAAAGAATATGTAGCTGAATATGGTCTCGGAGCTTTCGCACCGAATATTATAGAATTTAGGCTGCGACGGGTGCACCCGATACAGTGCCAGAGTATAATCAGAATTCATTTATTCTGACGTACTTGTTAAGGCTGATGTTGTAAAACATTGGTGAACCGGGGTGGTACCACGAAGTTTATGCTCTCGTCCCCAGGATAATACCTGGAGGTGAGGGTTTTTTTGTATTCTTTTTTCAAATAAATAGTTGAATATATTAGAAAACTTCGGAGGTGCTATTGATGAATATATTAATTGGAGGAGCATGGCCCTACGCAAATGGGTCACTGCACATAGGTCATGTCGCTGCCTTACTCCCAGGAGACATTTTGGCAAGATACTTTAGATTGAAAAAATATAATGTATGCTATATATCAGGGAGTGATTGCCATGGGACACCTATTCAAATAAGGGCCAATCAGCAAGGCGTTACACCAGGAGAAATCGCAAATCATTATCACATAGAATTTAAAAATTGCTTTAATCAACTTGGTTTTTCTTACGATTTATATAGTCAAACCCAAGATGATGATCATGTTAGATTTGTTCAGCAATTCTTTGAAAGACTTTTAGATAGCGGATATATATATAGTAAAGTTGTGGAACAAGCCTTTTGCAATGCGTGTAATCAATTTCTTCCAGATAGATTTGTTGTAGGAATATGCCCTAATTGTGGAGCGAGTGCAAAAGGTGACCAATGTGATGCCTGTGGGGTGCTTTTGGAACCATCTAGCTTAGTAAATAGAAGATGTGGTGTTTGTGGAGAAAATCCAGTTTTTAAATCATCAGAACATTTTTATTTGGCATTATCAAGGCTAGATGAATTTATTGAGAAATACATCAGCTCATCCTCTGGTTGGAGGGAGAATGCAATAAATCTATCTCGAAGATATGTGGATGAAGGACTCAGAGATAGGGCTATAACAAGAGATTTAGAATGGGGTATACCTGTACCAGTAGAAGGGTTCCGAGATAAAAAAATATACGTATGGGTTGAAGCGGTTTTAGGCTATTTATCAACAAGTAAAAAATGGGCTCATGACAACGATAAAAGCTGGGATTCTTTTTGGACAGGAAAATCCATACACTATTATGTCCATGGGAAAGATAACATTCCATTTCATACTATAATTTTATCTGCATTACTCAAGGCTCATGGGGATTTGCATCTACCCGATAGGATTATATCAAGTGAGTACGTAACCCTTGAAGGCAGAAAAATATCTACAAGTCAGAACTGGGCAGTATGGATACCTTATCTCCTAGAACACTATCATCCAGATACGATCCGTTACTTTTTAATAGCCAACGGACCTGAAAGAAGAGATGGAGATTTTTCATGGAGAGAATTTATTAAAAGTCATAATGGAGAATTACTTGGTGCCTATGGAAACTTTGTAAATAGAAATCTTGTATTTATACAAAAATCCTTTGACAGTAAAGTGCCAGAGGGTACATGCAATTCTGATATCAGTAAAGCATTGTACCAACTTTATAGAACCGTAGGAGAACTTATTGAATATGGTAATTTCAAGGATGCCATAGAAGCAATATTTTCTTTTATACGTTCTGCAAATAAGTACTTTGACGAAGAACAGCCTTGGATTACTGTAAAAGATAACATTGAAAAATGTAAGGAAACGCTTTATACATGCGTGCAGATTATTGCCAACCTTTCAGTGCTGCTGCAACCATTTTTACCAATCTCATCATCTGAGATTCATAAGATACTAAAAATAAGCACCATAGAGTGGGGGTATACTGAAGTACCAACAGGTTCTAAAATAGATAAAGTAGGGATTCTATTTGAACGTATTGATAAAAAGAAAATTGAAGAAGAGATAGAAAAACTTCAAAGTAATTTGAATTGCCAGGAGAAGAAGGGGGGACTCTCTGCTCTTTGTAACAAATACGAGAAAAAATCAATAAAGAAATAAAAATTTGAAAACTATGCCAATAGAGAAAAAAATATTATCTGCAAGACTCAGCTCAAGACCTTTAGTATAGAGTGAGTTTGGTCACGAGCATGAATAAAAGTACTATTGCAGCAAATAATTATATCTAATACAATAATATTAATAAGCCCACGCAGCAGAATCAGGTCCTTGATAAAAGAGGTGAAACATGGATAAAGAATTCAATAGACAAATTAAACGCTTAAATAAAAAAGAACAGAGGATTTTAAATAGAAAAGAAAATAAACTTATTCAATCAAAGATAGCTCCTATAATAAATCAAATTCAAGGCAAAATACCAGATAAGCTTAAATTAGCCTTAGAAAATGCTTTTTCAAAGGGTTTTCAATTGGTTTTTGAAAAAGGAGACGTATATATTGAGAAAACCTATAAAAAAGATCAAATCAAGTTGGAATATGATTTAAATAACTATGCAATGGATAAAGCGTTAAGTAAGAAGTATATTAAAAGACTAGATAAACAGGCTAATTATTCTAAAATCCTAAATACTTCCTTTACAGTTTTGGAAGGAGGTGTGTTGGGTTTTTTTGGAATTGGCTTACCGGATATCCCTCTTTTTATAGCGGTGATTATGAGGACTATTTACGAAGCAGCCCTTAGTTATGGATATGATTATAAAAGTGATGAAGAAAAGGCATATATTCTTCTTATGATTTGTGGAGCGATGTCCCAGGGAGAAAAACAAAAAAAATTTAATGAACAGATCAATCGCTTGGGAAATCGAATAGATCAACAGATGGAAACGGAAATAGATTTAAAATCACAAATGATAGAAACAGCTGGAATTCTAGCGGAGGCAATGCTAGTAGGAAAATTTGTCCAAGGAATTCCAGTTGTTGGAGTTGTTGGAGGCGTAGTTAATTATACGATCGTAAAAAAAATAGCGAAATATACTGGTATAAAATATAAAAAGAGATATTTACTGAGGAAAGCTAGGGATCGAGAATTATAGCAAGACATTGGGATATGAAAATTATTAAACCCATGTCATCGGTTATGGGATTATAGCTGTACCTACAGGAATCATTTCTCAAGAGCTAGCACATACATCCCAAAATCGAGAAAAGAAAAAGACATGTCCTAATTGTCATGGGGGAGCTTATGCTGAGGATGATCAATTTTGCTCTAAGTGCGGTACTTCACTTGGAAGGTGATATATCTGCTAAAGAAAAAAAGTAATAGCCTTTGGAAATGGATTAATCAGGCATTTTCAAAGGCTATTTTAGTTTTGGTGATATTTTGTAAAACGGCACACCTTTTCAACACCAAATGTAATATGCGGGGATATCATTCAGAAATTTGTTGTTATAAGCTGCTTTATTTATTGTTGTTGGGCTGATTGTGCTAGTGAGCTTTGCAAATTATCAGGATGATAAATGACCTTAGTGCCTACTGGCAAAGGATAGCAGGAATGGAAAAGAATTTCTCCCCACAATTTGATAGGATGGACCTAGATAATTATGGAGAGAAGGAGGACTATGATGAAGTGGTTGGAAATTGGTACGTTATCTGTTGAGGATAAGAAGGAAGAAATTCTTGTAAAATTACATGGAGGATATGAAAAAGCATTGAATAAGCTAGACATGTTTTCCCACTGTATGTTGTATTGCCTTTTGGAAGACAGGATTGAAGTATACGTGACGAAAATTCTTGAAATGAGTGAAAAGATGGGACAGCTCATACTGAAAACACCTGAGATTTGTATACAGCACAAACAAGATGAGACAGAGGTTTCAGAAATATTGGAGAAGGTAAAAGGTTTAGGACAACTGGTAGACATAAAGCCCTATTTTCCAGCTGAAGAGGTCGTGTTGGAGGCAGAGGAATCCGAGGAAAGATTTTGCTTGAATTATGCAGAACATGGAATCGGAGAGTATACCTTGTATGGGAACAGAACGGTGATTCAATTAGATAAGGATGTTCTGTGTGAAATGAAAAAGAATATGGAACGCAGAAGGCTCATAAAGAAAGGGGACTATATCAGAGTGTTATGGTGGTTTCACCGTTTTGATAAGGACTCCTATCGCAAAAATCGTATGTGCAAACCGCCATATAATAATGCTCCTAGAACGGGGATATTTGCAACAAGATCACCAGTTCGCCCAAATCCTTTAGGATCAACAGTGGTTCGAGTACAGCAGGTAGATTATGATAATGGAATAATTGATATCGATGGATTTGATGGATTTCAAGGAACGAATATTTTCCAGATTATGTTCTATCAGCCATCAGTAGACAGAGTAGAGGGAGCAACGCTTCCTTCCTGGGTATCTCATTGGACCCAATGCAGAAGATTTGATAGTCCAAAAGAGATACCTTTGCCACTTGAAGACAATCAACGGCATAACACTATAAATGAAACAAATATTTATTTATGTGATGAACTTGAGACAAAGCTTGCTATAGAGGATGAATATGATAATGAAGAGATACATATACATAATGCGCGTATTCATAATCTGAAAAATGTCTCCCTAGCCATCCCGAAAAACAGCATCAGCTTAATCACTGGGGTTAGTGGAAGCGGTAAATCCAGTTTAGCCTTTGATACGATTTTTGCTGAGAGTCAAAAACAGTTTATGGATTTGGTATTTTCAAATCAGATGTTGAATGACGTTTTTTCAGATGTCTACGTGGACAAAATAACGGGTTTACAACCATCCATAGCTATTAAACAACGAACCTTAGGAGCAAATCCCAGATCTACTGTAGGAACGGTAACAAAGGCTGCAGATATTTTGAAGCTTTTATTTGCTATCATCGGAGAGCGGGTATGTCCGTCGTGTCATCAAATTATTATGGAGGACAATGTTTGTAAAGGCTGTGGTGAGATACTGTTTGACAGAACACCCCAAGTTTTTAGTTACAATCACCCGGATTATATGTGTCCTGTTTGTAAGGGATTAGGAGTGGAACTGTGCATTGATAAGGAGAAGATTGTTGAGCACCCGGAGATATCCCTATTAGACAGCGCTTCATCATTATATGGTGATTTAAGAAAACATAGGAAGAAACCTAATGCAAACTGGATGCGAGGCGAAATACTGGCCCTAGCTGATGATTTAAATGTAGATTTGGAACTGCCTTTTTGCCGATTACCCGAGGACTTTAAGCAACAATTCTTCTATGGTTCAAATGGTCGTGAAGTGAGTTTGGCTTAT
>JBFNEZ010000098.1:0-13526 GCA_040797825.1 Thermotaleaceae bacterium
CTTATTCCAGTCTATTTTAGTATGCCTTCTCATTATTCTTCATATTAATTTCTTTTTCCTTTATTCACTCAAAAATAATAACCGAAGCCAGCGCTTCGGTTATTATTGCTGTGTTTTTATAATACGTTTGCTTTTCCGCGATAGGCCAGCCCTCTGATGCTATCTACTGTAATGGTACCCCCATCACGAAGAACTGTAGTTGCTTTTTGAGCGCCTACAATAACCGGTTTTCCTAAATGCAAACCAACAATGGCTGCATGGGATGTAAGTCCGCCTTCTTCCACAACAATACCTGCTGCCTTTTCCATAAAAGGTACCATATCACTGTCGGTAGCTGTTGACACCAAGATATTGCCTTCCTCAAACTTCTCTGCAGCCTCTTGAGCATTATTTACGATACATACTTTTCCAACAGCTGATTTGTTGCCAATTCCCATTCCTTTGATAAGCACTTCTCCTACAATATGCACCTTAATGGTATTCGTAGTTCCTGCAACGCCTACAGGTACTCCAGCTGTAATAATTACAAGGTCTCCGCAATGGATATATTTTTGTTTTAAGGATTGTTGAATGGCTTCTTCAAATACTTCATCAGTAGAATTCCCTACCTTGGTAAGTACAGGATAGGTATTCCATGTTAAAGCCAATCTCCTGACAACACGCTGACTGGTAGTGGTAGCAATAATCGGTGCTTTTGGTCTAAATTTAGATACCATTCTAGCGGTAAAACCTGAGGAAGTAGCTGTAATAATAGCCGATGCTCCCAAATCTTGGGCGCTGGTGCAGGTTGCATGACTAATGGCATCGGTGATGCTCTTTTCCTTACCAACACCCTTTTCTCTTAGAATCGCTCGGTAATCTAAGGAATCCTCCGTGGTCTTGGCAATATTGGCCATGGTTCTTATCGATTCTAAAGGATACTTTCCTGCAGCTGTCTCACCTGATAGCATGATGGCATCGGTACCATCAAAGATGGCGTTGGCCACATCGGTCACCTCTGCTCGAGTAGGTCTTGGGTTTCGTATCATAGAATCCAGCATCTGAGTTGCTGTAATAACAGGCTTTCCAACAGCATTACATTTTTGGATGATCATCTTCTGCACCAGTGGAATCTGCTCTGTAGGAATTTCAACCCCCAAATCTCCACGGGCTACCATGATCCCATCCGATACTTCGATGATTTCATCGATATTCTCTACACCTTCTTGATTCTCTATCTTTGAAATAATCTGTATATCTACTCCATTGTGTTCTTCAAGGATTTTTCGAATTTCAAAGACGTCCTCTGGTTTTCTGACAAAGGAAGCAGCAATAAAATCAATACCGTTTTGAATACCGAAAATAATATCGTCAGCATCCTTTGGCGTAATGGCTGGAAGATTAATTTTTACCCCGGGAACATTTACGCCCTTGTGGTTCTTAATCGTACCCGAATTATTTATGCAACAACTAATATCTGTTCCTTCAATAATTTCTAAAACTTCCAACTCAACAAGTCCATCATCAATAAGGATTCTGTTGCCTGGCACCACATCCTTTGGCAAATCGGTGTAGCTAATACTGCAAATATTTTCATCCCCTAAAACATCTCTTGTGGTAAGTGTATATTCTTTTCCCTGCTGGAGGAATACTTCTGGCTCCTTGAATTTTCCTGTTCTGATTTCTGGTCCTTTGGTATCCAAAAGAATGGCCACAGGTTCTTTTAGCGCATCTCTTACTTCCTTTATGGCTTCTATTCGTTTTAAATGCTCCTCATGGCTTCCATGAGAGAAATTTAACCTTGCCACATTCATACCACACTGTATCAATTGTTCGAGCATGTCTTTGCTCTCACTGGCTGGTCCAATAGTACACACGATCTTCGTTTTTCTCATTATAAAACCCCCTAATTTATATGGATAATACCTTTGCTAGTTGATAAATATCTGTATTTAACTTTTTTTCCATGGATAATGCTTCTGTGATATCCATATCGATAATTTCACTGCCTTTCATTCCTATAACCCGCGAGGTTCTATTTTCTAGAATCAATTCAATAGCTTTGCCTCCCATACGACTAGATAAGATTCTATCAAAGGCTGTTGGGCTCCCACCTCTTTGGATATGCCCCAAAATGGTAAGCTTAGTTTCAATTCCTGTCTTCTCTTCAATCTCTTCAGCCAATTTATGGGCATTCTTAATAACGCCTTCTGCCAAGATAATAATACTATGTAGTTTCCCTCTATTTCTACCCTGTATCAATCGTTTGCAAACTTCATCAATAGAATATTCTTCCTCGGGTACAATAATGCTCTCTGCACCGCCAGCCAAGCCTGCGTATAGAGCAATATCTCCGCAATGTCTGCCCATTACTTCAATTATATTTGCTCTGCCATGGGAAGTAGAAGTATCTCGTATATTGCTTATTGCATTCACTACTGTATTGATGGCTGTATCAAAACCAATAGTATAATCGGTATAAGCCAAATCATTGTCAATGGTACCTGGCAAGCAAACCGTAGCGATACCTGCTTGACTCAATTTTTCTGCCCCTCTAAAGGATCCGTCTCCACCAATAACCACAAGGCCCTCAATACCAAAAATGCTAAGAACGTTTAATGCCTTTTTGAATCCCTTCTCTGTTTTAAATTCTTCACTACGGGCAGTTCGTAGAATGGTTCCTCCTCTATGAATAATATCAGCCACTGAGGATAGGCTCATATCTTCTATATCCCCACTAATCAAACCTTCATAGCCTCTCTTTATGCCAACAACCTGAAGACCATTAAAAATCGCCGCCCTTATCACTGCCCGTATAGCAGCATTCATCCCTGGTGAATCTCCCCCACTCGTCAATACCCCTATTTTCTTCATCTTATCCCTCCTAACTTTTTCTATATCTATAAATGAAATGTCTATCCATTTCTTAAGGGAAAGCCCTTCTCTATTAGAACTTTCCCTCATAACATTACCCTATTAGTATCCTAAATCCACTAAAACATCATGAGCTTCTTCTACTTCGCTATTGGGAACCAAAACTTCATAGACCCGATCCTCTTCTTTCCCAATTCCTCTGATCTTTACCAAAAATCCCTCTTTAGCTAACAGTTCCTTTATCTTCTGTCCATCTGCTTGGTTATGAGCCATATATACTACAGTCCACATTGATTGGCCCTCCCTTTTGGAGTAGTTAATTTGTTTTTATTTTAATTCAATTTCGCTCAAATATCAATACATCCTAGATTTAAATACCCATTTCTTCATAAATATTATTTTCATTTTAACTTACTTTCATGTAGGTTTTGTGAACTTAAGAAACTCTAACACAGTCACGTCCTAGTATTTCTCCCAATTCCGCTATCAAATTGCTGTTTACTTGAACCCATAGCTCTGGATTGGCCTTCATTTTTTTATTTTGATCCTCTATATAAAGATAAACAGGTACATTTCCTTTCCATCTTTGAAGAATAGGCTTTATTTTTTCCATCACTTGCAGTCCTTTCTCCTTTGATATTCTTAAAGCAATACTACTATAAGTGACCTGCCTCATCTTCGTTAAGGGTAATATTTTTTCAGCGATAAGCTTTGGCTCCTCCTCTTCCTTCATGGTAATCCGTCCCTCTATGACTACTGCCTGATCCTCCAATAGAAAGTTAATCGATTTTTCGTAAACATTAGGAAATACCAATACCTCTATCGTACCATATAAATCCTCTAGGGTAATAAAAGCCATCATTTTATTGTTTTTTGTAGTTTTATTGGTTCGTTGAACTATCAAACCTGCAATTCGAACATAGGAGCTATCCCTTAAATCACTGCTTTCATCGCTTTCCTTTAAATCTATTAATTCACCTGTATGAACAGTAGATATTTGCTGAATCTCCGTCTCAAATTCTGCTAAGGGGTGCCCCGAAATATATAGGCCCAGCGTTTCTTTTTCCATGGCCAAAAGCATTCTAAAGGGAAATTCAGCTACCTTAGGCAATATATCTTCTTTAATATTCTCTGTTAGACCTTCATCAAAGTTTGAAAAAAGTGAAAACTGTCCTTCAATATTCCTTCTTCGCTCCTGCTGAATTCCATCGATTACCTTTTCAAATATAGCCAACAGCTGAGCACGGTAGGCACCAATTTGATCAAAGGCACCACTTCTAATAAGGCTTTCAATAGCCCTCTTATTCATTTCTTTACCGTCTACTTTCTCAACAAAATCCATAAAACTAATAAATCTTCCTTTTTCCCTTCTTGCATTGACTATATTGTCAATAATCCCTAAACCCACGTTTTTTACTGCCATTAATCCAAAGCGAATCTTCCCATCTTCTACAGTAAATTTAGCTTGACTTTCGTTGACACTTGGGGGTAGGATTTGAATATTCATCTTTTTACAATCTTGAATATATTGGGCAACCTTAGAAGCATTCCCCATAATACTGGTTAACAAGGCTGCCATGAACTCTACAGGATAATAGCATTTTAAATAGGCAGTTTGATATCCTAATACGGCATAGGCAGCAGCATGGGATTTATTAAATGCATACTTAGCAAAATCTATCATTTCATCATAAATTTGATTGGCTGCATCCTCTGGAACCCCATTTTGAATACATCCAGATATCTCCACATTACCAAACTCATCTTTTTTGCCATATATAAAATATTGACGCTCCTCTTCCATTACATCCATTTTCTTTTTGCCCATGGCTCTACGAACCAAATCGCTTCGCCCATAGCTATATCCCCCTAAATCACGAACTACCTGCATAACCTGCTCTTGGTATACCATACATCCATAGGTCACATTTAGGATAGGCTCTAATTTACCATGCAGATACTGAATTTTACTAGGATTGTTTTTATATTGTATATATTTGGGAATTGATTCCATAGGTCCCGGTCTAAAGAGAGAAATACCTGCTATGATATCCTCAAAATTATCAGGTTTTAGATCCTTCATAAATTGACGCATACCTGAACTTTCCAGCTGAAATACCCCCAAAGTATCTCCCTTGCTGATAAGCTCATAAACCCTTGGATCATCGTAGGTACTGTTGGAAAAATCAATTTTTACACCATGTTCTTTTTCTATTAAATCCAATGCATCACGAATGACAGTTAAGTTCCGAAGCCCTAGAAAATCCATTTTCAACAGGCCCAACTCTTCTAAGGTGCCCATTGTAAATTGGGTGGTAACACTATCCTCATGCATATATAGAGGAACATATTCATCAATGGCTTCCTTTGAAATAACTACACCGGCTGCATGGGTAGAGGCATGACGAGGCATACCCTCTAGTGCTCTTGCCACATCAATCAAATATCTTGCTTGTTCGTTTCCTTCGTACATATCCTTCAGCACTTTATTCATCTCTAGTGCTTTTTCAATGGTCATCCCTGGCTGCATGGGGATCTGCTTTGCAATACTATCTACCTCTGCATAGGGAATATTTAAAGCTCTGCCTACATCTCTGATAGCAGCCCTTGCAGCCATTGTCCCAAAGGTAATGATCTGAGCCACTTTCTCTTGACCATATTTCTCTATAACATAGTCGATCACTTCTTGCCTGCGTTCAAAACAGAAATCAATATCTATATCAGGCATGCTAATTCGCTCTGGATTTAAAAATCTTTCAAAAATCAAATTATATTTAATGGGATCGATATCCGTAATTCTTAATACATAGGAGACCAGACTGCCAGCAGCGGACCCACGGCCAGGCCCTACCATGATATTGTTTTCCTTTGCATAACGGATGAAATCCCAAACAATCAGAAAGTATTCTACATATCCCATCTGCACAATGGTGTTTAATTCATAATCCAATCTTTCCTTAAGGCTTTTCGCCCCTTCACCATAACGTTCCTCTAATCCCGCATAGCACAATTGGTACAAATACTCCTGTGGCTCTATTTGATTAGGAACTTCATATTTAGGCAGATGAATTTGATTAAACTCAAAATCCACTTCACACATGTCTGCAATCTTAAGGGTATTTTCTAAGGCTTCCTGATTGTCAGGAAATAGTTTTTCCATTTCCTCCGAAGATTTGAAGTAGAATTCTTTTGTGGGAAACTTTAAGCGATCTTCCTCATCCACAGTTTTACCGGTCTGAATACAAAGTAGAACATCATGGGTATCCGCATCCTCTTTTCTCAGATAGTGAACATCATTGGTTGCAACTAAAGGGATACCTGTATCTTTACTGAGCTTGATGAGTTGTCCATTGACCGTTTTCTGCTCATTTAGTCCGTGGTCCTGCAGTTCCAAGTAAAAATGATCCTTTCCAAAAACTGATTCCAATTGCAGGGCTGTTTTCCTTGCCCCTTCATAGTTGCCATTGAGCAATTGTCTTTGTACTTGTCCTGCCAAACAGGCGCTCAAAGCAATAATTCCTTCCCTATAGGCTCTTAATACCTCCATATCAATCCGTGGTTTATAATAAAAACCTTCACGATAGCCTATTGAGACTATTTTCATGATATTCTTATAGCCCGTCATATTTTTCGCTAGAAGGACCAGATGCCCTTGGGATTTATCTTTCACCGGATCTTTATCCTTCATAGATCCCATGGCTGTATAGACTTCACAACCAAGTATAGGCTTAATACCATTCTTTTTTGCAGCTTTATAAAAATCTATCACTCCAAACATCGATCCATGGTCTGTAATAGCAATGGCTTTCATTCCCATACTTTTAGCTGCTGCCGTTAAATCCTTAATTCTGGCAGAGCCATCTAGCAGACTGTACTCTGTATGGACATGCAAGTGAACAAAATCACCCATGGGGGCTCCTCCTTCCTCATTATTTCTTTAGTATTTTAGCCGACATCATGGCCTTTGAAGCAATCTCCTTTTGATATTGTGCACGGATGTCTACTTTATAGAATTTTCTACCGGCATTGATAATTTCTGCATAAATTTCAATGGTATTTTCTAATTGTAAGGGTTTAATAAAATATATCATAAAGCTATCAATCACGCTATCTAGCTGTTTTTCTTTTTTGATAGCCAAGGACCCTGCTGCAGACATAAGCATTACCAATACTCCTGCGCTAGCAATTCCCAATTCATTCAACATCATAGGCGTAATATCCCCTATCAACCGAATTCCCTTTTCAGTTTCTTCAATTTTAAAGTGATGAATCAGCATGTCTTCAACGGTTTCTCCTAAATGGGGCTGGCTTCGAATATATTTTAGACCGCGAATCACATCCTGCCGTGTAATTACTCCAATAAGCCTTTTTCCTTCAACAAGGGGAATCATTTCAATCCCTTCCCAGATCATAACATGGGATATATATGCCACCGATGTATCCTTAGATATAGTAATCGGATCTTGAGTCATCCTGTGTTTGATAAGGTCTCCGTCCTGTGCCTCTGCAATATCCCTAGGCGTAACAATACCAATCACCTGCATTTGACTATCCACCACAGGATAACGGCTATGTCCTGTATCTCGAATCTTTTTTTTCATATCCCCAACGGATTCTGTTTCTTTAATGTAATCAAGACTTCTAGGCATAATATCCTCTGCCATAAGAATCTCTTTACGAATCAATCTTTCATGAATATCCCGATTTAAAATGGCTGTCACTGAAAAAGTATCATGACTGGTAGATATAATCGGTATTTTTTTTTCATTGGCTCTTCGCTTGATTTCTTCCTTGCAGCCAAAACCTCCCGTAATCAATATGGCACAATCCTTATCTAGGGCCAATTTATGGGCATCATCCCTGTTCCCTACAATCAGCATATCTCCTTCTGAGAGATAGCGCCTAATTGCACCAATATCCATAGCACCAATGACAAACTTATTAAAACTTTTATAAACCCCTTCATGTCCTCCAATAATTGTACCTTCTACCATGTTCAAAACTTCTGCAAAAGTGAGTTTTTGTATTCCTTTTTTTTCCACCTTCTCTACTCGGATAGTTCCTACCCTTGCCATGGTACTGACCAATTGCTCTAGTTCTGCGTCTTTAATAGCCTTATAAGCCGTTCCCTCACTGACCTTTAGTTCATTGGCTATTTGACGAACGGATATTTTTGTCCCTACAGGAACACTGCGAATATATGCTAATATTTGCTCATTCTTAGTCATTATTTTATCTCCTGCATAAAAATAAATAAAGGTATGAATCTATTCTTCATACCTATTATTATACCAAATTTATTCAATATTCTCTAACACATCTACAATTGTAAGGGTAGGATAATCTGCCAAAGAAACCTCTTGATCAGAAGCTACTTTTTCTCCCTTAGTATTATAAAGATAGCCTACTGTTGGTCTATGAGGAAAGTTCTTATCAATTCTTAGGACCGCACCCCTATATCCGTTGCTTAGCAATACGATGGTTCCTATAGGATAGCTGGCCACATGTTGAGTGAACACTTTGACAATCTCATAGTCGAACTGATGATTCCCCATTGCAATGAGATATTCGATAGCTTGATGGGGCTTTAGTTTTTCTTTATAAACACGATCAGAGGTCATGGCATCATAAACATCGCTAATAGCAACGATTTTTGCATATTGGTGGAGCTTTTCAGCCTTCAATCCTATAGGGTAACCCTTCCCATCATAACGCTCATGATGGGTAAGTGCAATTATAGCAATATCTTCATCAATTTGAGGATACTTTTTTAAAACCTCATAGCCTAGCTGAGTGTGCTTTTTCATAATAACATATTCTTCATCTGTTAAAGGAGCTGGTTTGTTTAAAATTTCCAACGGAACCAGAATTTTTCCGATATCATGGAGCAATGCCCCACTCCCTAAGGTTTTCAACTGGTCCCTGCTGTAGCCCATTGCAATGCCTGTAATCAGAGAGAGTATACATACATTTACTGAATGGGCAAAGGTATACTCATCTACTGTTCTGATCTCCGTTAGATTTAGCAAAATGTCCTTTTGGCTAAGCAGCTCGTCCAGTAAATTCTCTACCATTGCAAAAACCCTCTGGATTTCTATATCCTTTTCCAGAACAACTTTCCCCATCGTTGAAGCTACCAGCTTTTTCGCCTCTACTCTAGAGATTTCATTTATAGTATGCTGAGCATTATCACAGCATATTCCATCCTCAGCTATGACATATATTTCTTGTATTCCCGAATTCTTTAGTTTTTGTGCATAATTTTTTTTAAAAGGTAGGCCTGCAGAAAGCAAAATCTGTCCTTCAGCATCATATACGTTTCTTGCTAACTTCATCCCTGGTTTTATATAGTCGACCCTCAGTTTTAGCATGATGCCCTCCAATAAGATCGTTATTCAGCTACTGATTCATAAAATTACATAGATTGCTATTATTTTCATAAAAAATTCGACATCCTTCTTAAAAATCCTTTTAATATGTCTTCTTTACTACTGGGACTTTTATACTAATTTTTCACAAAAAAAAAACTACTCCAATTTGGAGTAGCTTTATTTACATACCCGATATGGTTACTTCTATTAAGTTTACCAGAGCTTCTAGTGCTTCTTGTTCATCAGGGCCATCTACGTGAATTGTAATTTGTTCACCTTTTCCAACTCCGAGGGACATTACTCCCATAATGCTTTTAGCATTAATTTTTTTCGTACCCTTTTCAAGTGTAATATCTGATATGAATTTATTGGCCATTTGTACAAATAATGCTGCTGGCCTTGCATGTAGGCCTAATTTATTAACCACAATAACCTGTTTTTGTAGCATCTACATATCCCCCTTTTTGAGCTTTATTTTTTCTGCAATTCCCTCTATTTTCCTTAGTCTGTGATTTACCCCCGATTTTCCAACGGGCGGATTTAACATATTCCCAAGTTCCTTTAAACTGGCATCTTTATACTGCAGTCTTAATTCAGCAATCTCTCTAAGACTATCGGGTAGAATTCTGAAACCTTCTGTTTTTTGTATATACTCAATATTTTCTATCTGTCTTACAGATGCATTCACAATTTTACTGAGATTTGCTGTTTCACAGTTTACGATGCGATTGACATTATTGCGTACCTGTTTGAATATCCGTACATTTTCAAAGTTGAGCAATGCATTGTATGCACCCATGATATTCAATAAGTCTACGATTTGATCCCCTTCCTTAAGATAGATCACATAGCTTTGTTTTCTTTGTACAATTTTAGCCCCTAATTCAAATTCATTGATAAGATTTTTTATGTCTTCACTATGGTCTTCATTGGCTGTTACATATTCCAAGTGGTAGGTTTTTTCAGGATCACTCACAGATCCAGCTCCTAAAAATGCACCCCTTAAATAGGCACGCTTACAGCATCGCGAATCTACCAAAGTCCACGGTATTCCATGTTTAATTGTACTCTGACCCTGATTTATTTCTAGAATTTGTACCGTCTCAAGGATATCGTTTGCCCCTGCATAGCTATTGATAGTCATGACATAGTGATTATTCTTCTTCAATAACTTACTTTTTTTGACCATTAACTCTGTGTGGATCCCAAAACATTTTTTCAAAAGAGTAAAGATTTTTCTAGCGATGGCAGCATTTTCAGTAGCAATCTTAATGTTCACTTTTTGAAATCCAGCAAGCTGTATTGTGCCGCTCATCCGAATAAGAGCAGATAATTCAGCCAGTTGACAACAGGATTCCTCTGGAATGACTCTTGCCAATTCGTTTTTGGTCTTCATGGAAAAGGACATTTTCTCACCTGCCCTTATAATAAAGGATATTTCTAACATCTAACTATTAGAATATTATACATTTCATATATTATAACACAATCTATTAAAATTTCTATAATAAATTTTTCATATTGTATTATACTTTTATTACAATATTCTTACCGTATTCTTCTAAAAACAAACATATAAAAAGGCCTCATTTTTCATTGAGGTCTTTCATCATTTCTTCAATAGCTTTTTCAATAATTTCCCGTTCATCGTCATATTTAGCCAACTCTATAGCCCTATTCATATGAATAAACTTAGCTTCAATAAATCCTTCATCCTTTAAAGGGATGCAGTCCATATTTCTTGCCTTCATAAGATACCAATGTACAGTCTTATGGACAGTTTCATGATCCTGCCAACTATTCTTAAAAGAATAATTTATCTTCCCCAAATACTTAAGCACCTGTGCCTTTACGCCGCCTTCTTCAAACACTTCTCGTACGGCTGCATTACTGGTTTCTTCATTGATTTCTACTTTTCCCTTTGGAAGAACCCAATCACCATTATATTTTCTTAATAGCAATATGGCATTTCCAAAAACAACAACACCTCCTGAGCTGATTTCTTCCCTCACACTGTCCACTCCTTTTATTTCAACCGTTCTTCTACAACCCTTACTGTTCTATCCATAAAGGTCATTTTACTATTGATTCTATATATAATAAATTACCATATTCCCCTATGGCTTTCAATCCTTAATTACAATAAATATTCTTTCTGAGATTTTTTGCGTATTTAGACTGTTTCTAGCCAAGTTTTACAAAGTTCTTCTATTTATACATTTATGCCCTTGTGTATTCTTTTTTTTCTATGAAACACTAATATTAAAAGGACTATAAGAGAGTAGGTGATTCAATGACCATTCACGAAAAATTTATTATAAATCTTCAGGGGAAAAATTTTGTGACTTATGAGGGTCTATTAGATCTTGCTCACCAGCAGGATCTTGAATCCATCGCTGTCGATATTGTACAACTCCCATCTGAGAATAACGCCTATACTGCGGTTTGTAAGGCAACTATAAAAGGAAAGGACAAACTTTTTTCTGATTTTGGGGATGCTAGCCCAAATTCTGTTAGAAGCAACCTCACACCCCATATTATCCGTATGGCATCTACTCGTGCAAAAGCCAGGGCCTTGAGAGATTTTACCAATATTGGTATGACGGCCTTTGAGGAACTAGATTTAAAGGATTTGGAAGATGGTATTTCCTCATTAGAAACGTCAAATAAAACAATCGAATCTTCTCCTATAGAAGATCCTCCTACTCAAAGACAAGTGGAAACCATAAAAAAATTATCTGGTGCTTTAGCCATATCTGTAAATCTTGAGAACCTTACAAAGCGTACTGCTGGAGAATTAATCTCCAAAATGTTAGATGAAAAATATAAGCGGCACTAAAAAGCCGCTTATATTTTTTGTACAGGTCTCAACCTGGCCGTAAAATGTCGTAGCACCTCTGGCTCATACTCAAATTCCAATCCTACCAATCTATCTGCTCTTTCAAATACTGCAATAACCGCATCAGCTACAACATCCATGTGGCGATTGGTATATACCCTCCTAGGAATGGTAAGTCTCATCAGTTCCAAAGGTGATTGAAGATTTTCTCCCGTATCTGGATCTCTACCTAGCAAAAAAGAACCGATTTCTACAGGCCTTACGCCAGCTTCTAAATATACAGCATTACAAACTGCTTGAGCAGGAAATTGTTCATAGGGAATATGGGGACATATTTTCTTGCAATCCACAAATACCGCATGGCCTCCCGTGGGATATTGTATCGGTACGCCTCCCTCTCGCAGTCGATCTCCTAAATATTGAACCTGCTCGATTCGATATTCTAAATAGTCTAGCTCTATTCCTTCCTTTAGTCCTACTGCCAATGCTTCCATATCCCTTCCTGAAAGCCCTCCATAGGTAGGAAACCCTTCCATTGGTACGATCGTTGAACGGCATCGGGTATACAGCTCCTCATCTTCTTTAATGCCAATCAAGCCTCCCATATTGACAAGACCATCTTTCTTAGCGCTCATGGTAAAACCGTCGGCATAGCTAAACATTTCTTTTATGATTTCAGCAATGCTTTTATTTTGAAAACCAGTCTCACGCATTTTGATGAAATAAGCATTCTCTGCATATCTGGCTGCATCTAGGATAACTGGAATACCATATTTGTCTGCAATGGCTTTAACCCCTTTGATGTTGGCCATGGAGACAGGCTGTCCTCCAGCAGAGTTGCAGGTTACTGTCACCACAATCAATCCTATTTTCTCAGAGCCTGTATCTTTAATAAAATCTTCTAACTTCTCAAGATCAAAATCTCCTTTGAAGTCATCATAGGCTGTAGTATCAAAGGCCTTATCAGCAATTAAGTTTATGGCTCTGCCTCCTGCTATTTCTATATGGGCCTTTGTAGTGTCAAAATGCATATTGCCAAGTACATAATCTCCCCTATTTTTAATCATGTTAGGAAATATTACTTGCTCTGCACCCCTTCCTTGGTGGGCCGGAATTACATATCGATATCCAAAAATCTCCTGTACCGCTTCCTCCAATTTATAAAAACTCTTGCTTCCTGCATAAGACTCATCCCCTATCATCATAGCTGCCCACTGGGCATCACTCATAGCTCCTGTTCCGCTGTCGGTTAATAAATCAATATATACATCTTCTGCTTTCAGGGCAAAGGGATTGTACCCTGCTTTAATCAAGGCCCTTTCTCTCTCTTCTTTAGAAATCATTCGAATGGGCTCTACCATTTTGATTTTAAAAGGTTCTGCTTTTCTACTGTCCATTTGAAAACCTCCTTCCTACTTCATACAATCGATACTATGCTATAATTTGATTTACTAAAATTTTTT
>JBFNEZ010000099.1:0-13515 GCA_040797825.1 Thermotaleaceae bacterium
GATCATAGTAGGACTTCTGCCAAATTCCCCGTAGGGAACGCATCTTATGCGTTCCGTGCATCTGAGGGGTTCCGCTCATTTCTCAAACTCCTTTTTTTCATCCTAACACATCTGTTAAATACTGTAAATTCAAAAACTTTTCTATTTTGTTGTTATATTTTACATAACATGGGCATATATATGGTAAGGGATAGATCTGTGTATCACTATCCACAACTTACCCACAGAATCCACACATTTATCCACAGTTTAATGTGCTTGTACACTTTATTTCATCGGTTACTCACATTATCCACATTTTTATCCACAAAGTTATATCCTCAGACCTGTGTAAAAAAAAAGACCCTTATGCTTAACATAAGAGGTCTTTTGAAACTAGGCAATATTTACTCTACTTTTTAATGCTTCTAATTCAGAATAGAGTCCATTGATCACTTCTTCATTCTGCTTATTCTTTTTTAATAATAATTCTACTAATTCATATAAGTCCTTTACTCTTGCCTCCAACTCTTCCCTACTCACGCTGTCATCCATTTCCTTTAACCAATACAACATATGTATGCCTCCTTATTTTATCCTGATAAAGCTATTATATCATGGAGGCAATTTGACTTCCTAGCTGTAATGTATGCTATTGCAGGCAATAATTTACATACCTTTCATTTAATTTCAGATTGGGTACCGCATTGAGATAAAGGTCAGCTATATGACCCCCTATGTAGTTATAGTAAGCTGCACAACCAATCATGGCCCCATTATCGGTGCATAAGCTGAGAGAAGGATATTGAACAGTGAAGCCTCCTCTTTCTCCTTCACCAGTGAGCAGCTTCCGCAAGCCGCTGTTGGCTGCTACTCCCCCTGCCAATACAATGGTATCCACATCCATTTTTTTTGCTGCCCGCAGGGTTTTCTTTACCAGTACCTCAATAACCGCCTGTTGGAAGGCAGCAGCTACATCCTCCCTTACGATCTCATTTCCCTTTTGTTTTTCCCCATTCAGATAATTTAAAACCGCCGATTTAATACCACTAAAGCTAAAATCTAAGCTATCTTCTTCTAGATATACCCGAGGAAACCCTATGGCCTGTGGATTTCCCTGGATTGCCAGCTTATCAATCAGAGGTCCTCCCGGATAACCCAAGCCTAGGGCCCTTGCTACTTTGTCGAAGGCTTCTCCTACAGCATCATCTCTAGTTTTTCCCAAAATTTCATAGTTTCCATAATCCTTTACATATACCAGGTGGGAATGTCCACCAGATACAATAAGACATATAAAGGGTGGTTTTAGATTTTTATCTTCAATGTAATTGGCACATATATGACCTTCAATATGGTTCACACCAATGAGTGGAATTTTTAAAGCATAGGCTAAAGCCTTTGCCACCGATACACCTACCAGCAAGGCGCCCACTAAGCCTGGTCCATAGGTTACCCCTATGTGATCGATCTGTTGCAGGGTCACTCCTGCAGTATCCAGGGCTTCTTGAATAACGATGTTTACATTTTCTACATGCTTTCGGGAGGCCACCTCAGGAACAACCCCTCCAAATCTTTTATGCAAATCGATCTGTGTCGATATAATATTGGATAACACCTCTCGTCCATTTTTTACAACTGCCGCAGAGGTCTCATCACAACTGGTTTCTATGGCTAAAGTAAGATAGTAAGCTCCATTTTTAGGCTCTTTTATTTTATTCATTTCTCCACCTTCTTTTGTTTTGCTGTTTTCATGCACTTTAATAAAATCTCCAATCTATTATATCCAAAACCAAAGAAAATAGCAAAATTTTCTACTCAATATCCTGCCTCCTACGCCCTCCGCTTTTCCTTCTTTCCCATTCCGTGTATAGCCCCTTGCTCTGAATATAGTTTTCCATCTTTTTCATTTTCTTCTCTTTCGTAATATTCAACACCTCATAATTTCCCATAGACAAGGCCGTAATAAGAATACTGTTTAAGAAAATTAAAAAAAAGAATTCTAACAGAGAATGATGAAATATGGAGGGTATCCTTACCCATAGGCTGTAGTGGTGAAGGGATACAGTAAGGGTAGATGCCACCAAAGTCGTCACTTTTGCAACCTTAGATGGCGCATCCTCTTTTAAAAAAATTTCCTTTACTACCTGAGTAATTAAATTTACCGCCAGCACCATGGATGTAACTGAGGATAGATAATCCGTAGTAAATAGACTCAAACCTTCCAATGTTTGCATTCTATTTCCAGCTCCTCCTTAACCATATATATTTCTACTATCCTATGAAAGAAGGGATGACTTTGCTATCCTATTTCAATATTTTTTATCCCTTCTAATCTAAATACTACTCATGTTCTATGATTTTTAGTGACATACTAATTTTATGGCATGGATGAAAAAAATCCAATAGAGGAGGGTGTATTCATGGATTCCAACCAGAAGAAGGATCAAAACAATGAACAGGTTGATAGAAAGGAATCGGAAGAAGAAGGCTTTATGCAGCGATTATATCATCACAATGTACTTTCAGATGCCTTACTGGTAGAGGTAGATCAAACGGAATTTACAAATTTATTAATTGCAGAGGAATCTATAAAGGATGTGGATCAAACATAAAAAGCAGCCAAGCTGCTTTTTATGTTTGATCCGTATTTACTAAGATTTCATCAATTAGATCCAACTCACATTTATGCTCCCTTGTAAAATGAGCACAATTTTCACAATTCACTTGAGATGGAAATGTTGCACTGTGGAGTCCGCCTTGATAAACGTTTCTAAATTTGCTGCATTGGGAAGCAATTGCATGCAGCTGTTCTTTGCTTGCCATCCTATCCCTCCCTATTTTCACTTGGGTTACGGAGCGCATAAGGTGCGCTCCCTACATCATATAGGCTTAGTATTTGCAAAGTTTAGGGAAGTATGCATCAGCCAGCCTGTAAAAGGCTTAAGCTTTTATCGGCACTTCTGCTTGCATGCAGTAGGCTCTCTATAAAATCAAAAAACTAGATATTTTTCATCTAGTTTTTTGGGTAATCCTTATTTCATTTTTAGCATTGCAGAACCTACGCTAAACAATACCATGGCTGCCCAAGAGCCAAACACGATCAAAGCGGCTTTTTTCTGGCTCATGGCATAGGCATAGGCTATTCCTATGGTTGCCACCGCCAGATACCATATGGCAAAAACATCTAAAGCCTGCAGAAAAGTACCCAAGGGTGTTGCCAGCTGTGATGCTGACAAAAACATGGCAGGTGAAGTGTGCACTAAGAAATTCTGTGTAAAGATGCTAATTATCGTTTGGATGCCACCACCTAGCAGTTGAATCAAATAGGCATATCCGATAACCGATAAAGCAGCCTTAAGTTTTCCCTTGCTGCCTGTGATAGACGCCAAGATATGGACCACAAGCCCTTTAAAAAACCATATAAACACAGGTCCTATGACTGCTGCAGCTATTGTGCTGATGAAGGTCCATTTCATAATTTGCGGCGGCATTTGGGATATATCCATTCCTTGCATAGCCAAATTCTCTTCCAGCTGGGTATGTAGAAACTCTTCTAACAAACCCATTCTGGGAAAAATCATAAGGGTAAAGCCCAACAAAATCGCTAAAAACGGGAAAAGGGTCTTTGGTTTTTTTGCTATGCAGCTCATTGTTTTAGAGGGTTCTGAAAATAAATATTTTACCAGTTCCCAGGCAGAAAGATCTACAAGGATTTCTTCCTCTTCTATCTCCTCTTCTATCTCCTCTTCTTCCATGTCTATCAAGTTTTCATTTTCCATATCATTCATGCTTACAACCTCCTTTTATTATTCATAACGCAATGCCTCAATAGGATCTAACTTTGAAGCCTTATTGGCTGGATAGATACCAAAGAAAATACCTACTCCTGCAGAGAAAATCCACGCAATGGAAATAGTTCCCGGAGATACCGCAGGGGGCATTTTGATAAGCATAGCAGCTATAAAAGAAAAACCAATGCCCAGCAAGGTGCCAATGATACCCCCAATTCCTGATATAATTACAGCTTCTACCAAAAACTGAAGTAAGATATCCTTTCGTCTTGCACCAATGGCCATGCGGATTCCAATTTCTCGCGTCCTTTCCGTTACCGATACCAGCATGATATTCATCACTCCGATGCCACCTACCAATAAGGAAATACCTGCAATGGCACTCACCACAGCTGTGAGAATCCCTGTTACTTTGTTTACGGCTTCCATCTCTCCCTCGGCACTATAGACCCGATATTTATTATCCCCTTCATTGCCGTGGCGCCGCTCAATGAGTTTAGTAATACGATCAGATATTTCCTGTACATTCACCCCTTGAGCCACATTCATCTCTAATCCATAGATACGATTGCCAATGCCATACATTTTTTCGATTGTAGATACTGGAAGGTATATCTCTTTTGGAGAATCATAGCCCGTCATATTGCTTAGAGCAGATTTCGGCGTCTCGTACAATCCTATAATGACCAAAGATACATTTCGATATCGGGTTTGCACCAGGATGCTTTCTCCCAGCACATTGGTTCTGCCAAAAATTTTTAAGGCCGTACCCTCATCTATGACCGCTACCTCTCTTTTTCCCTTCACATCTCCCTCTTGTAGAAATCTTCCATCTACCATATCTATCTTCTGAATTTTGTTGAAGCTTTCATTGACTCCTGTCAGATAGACATCGATGGTCTCTTTCTTAGATACAACCTTAGCACTATCCTGATAGTTTGGAGATGCTGCAAGGATTTCACCTTCAAAGGCCCTTTGGATAGCATCCAAATCCTCATAGGTAATAATATCTCTATCCGTTGGATTTTCTCTCCAATTGTTACTCATATAGATACGATTGACACCAAATTGTTCAAATTCTTCTCCTATGACCGCTTGGCTTCCTTCTCCTAGGGTTACTACCGTAATAACAGAGGAAATTCCGATGATGATTCCCAACATCGTCAACAGGGAGCGCATTTTATTGGCCCATATGGCATGGATAGCCACCTTGATACTTTCAAAGAAATTCATTCTCTCACCTCACTTCTTCTGCCACAGCTGCTGCAACTAAGGTCCGTTTCTCTACCAGCCTATCTTCAACGATCTCTCCATCTCTAAAGGTAACTACCCGTTTCCCATGGTTGGCAATATCCGCCTCATGGGTTACCAAAACAATGGTAGCCCCTTCTTCATTCAGCTCTTGGAAAATACCCATGATCTCATTACCTGATTTGGTATCTAGATTTCCTGTAGGTTCATCGGCTAAAATGATAGCTGGTTTATTCACCAGGGCGCGAGCGATGGCCACCCGCTGCCGCTGTCCTCCTGATAATTCATTGGGCTTGTGATGGACTCTGTCTGCTAATCCTACTCGCTCTAAAGCTTCCATAGCCTTCTGTTTTCTTTCCTTTGCAGATATGCCTGCATAGAGCATGGGCAGCTCTACATTTTTTAAAGCACTGCTTCTTGCCAGAAGATTGAAGGACTGAAACACAAATCCAATTTTTATATTGCGGATGGAAGCCAGTTGTGCATCATTTAAGCTTTCAATGTTCTCCCCATCCAGTTGATATTTTCCATGGGAAGGTCTATCCAGACATCCTAAAATATTCATCAAGGTTGATTTTCCCGATCCAGAGGGGCCCATGATAGCCACGAATTCACCCTTCTCCACATCTAAATTCACACCCTTTAGTGCCGCTACTGCAATGCTCCCTGTCTTGTAGATTTTTTTCAGCTTCTCAATTTTTATCATTGTTGACCACCTTGTTTTCTCTGACTAGATCTCCTTCCTTCAAATCTTGTGAAGGATCTAATATAATCGAATCATTCTCTTTTAGGCTATCGCTGATAATCTCTATCCTCAAATCACTTTCTATGCCTGTTTGAATTCGATGCTCCTTGGCCGTTCCATCTTCAATAGTGAATACTACCTTTTCTCCATTTTTCTTGGTAAAGATGGCCTCATAGGGCACTACAAAGGCAGCTTTTCTGCTTTCAGTAAGAATATCCACATTGGCACTAAAGCCAGGCTTTAATTCTGTATTTTTATCCTCTACTTCGATTTTTATCTCTACAACAGTCTCCTTCCCTTGGCCCGTGGTAACAGAAAATGCAGCAGGTCCTATGTATTTTACTCTTCCCTTATATTCCTTGCCTTCAAAGGCATCTCCAGTAACCTTTACGGTCTGACCTATCTGGATTTTAGACACATCATATTCGCTGATGTTGGTAGTAATCTCCAGATTATTCGTATCTTCAACAGTCATAATAGGGGTTTCGGCAGGTATAAATACGCCCTCAGTCACCTTTAAATCGACAACTGTTCCTGAGATAGGACTGTCAATATTGCATTTCTCTCTATCCTGCTTCAGCTTCTCTAGATCGTTTTGTGATACTTGGATTTGTTTTTCTTTAATACGAATTTCTTCATAATTGATGGCTTTATCTAAATTGTGCTTTGCCAGTTCAAGGGAATTATTGCTTTGATCCAGTGTGGTTTTCGCCTCATCTAATTCCTGTTTGCTCACCGCCCCTGATTGATAAAGCTCTTCTTTACGTGTATAGTCTTTTTGAGCATCATGATATTTCATCTCTGCATTGCTCAATAAAATTTCCAGCTCCACCTTATCCACATTTTTTAGTTTCTGCAGCTGCTCCTGCTCAATGGCCAGTTGGATTTCCGCTTGACGAATTTTATGAGACAAATCAGCGGTATCCAGACTAAGAAGTATCTGCCCTTTTTCTACTTTGTCGCCCTTCTTCACATAAATTTCTTGAAATCTTCCATTGACCTCCGATACTATCTCTCTCTTTTCCATGGTCAGTATTTCACCGCTGGTCAGAATATGGGACTCAATGTCTTCTCGCACTAAAGCCACGGTTTTAACCAAAGCCCCTTTTCCCTTCTCCTGCTTACTCTGACTTGCCTTCACGCCTGCCAAGGTAACGAAAGAAATGATTATAATCCCAGCGAGTATAACCAATAACTTCTTTTTGTTCAGTTTTGCCATATTTTCTACTCCTTTCACCTGCTATGGATCCTATCCAGTTTTCTTTACAATTGTTTCCATATATCTATAATAGTTAATTATACCAAATATGTATAAACTCCTTTATTTCTACAAAAATTTAAGTTTTTCTTAAGAATTTTTTCCAAAAAAAGAAAAAAGCAGGTTTACACCCGCCACATAATCACCGCATCTTCATGATTGTCTTGATAATACTTCGGCCGTATGCCACATGCCTTGAAGCCATATTTTTCATAGAGTCTTTGGGCCACATAATTAGAAGCTCTTACTTCTAAGGTCATGTTATTGATTCCTTCTTTTTCTGTTAGTGCAATCATGGCTTCTACCAACTGATCTCCATATTTCCTACCTCTATAATCGGGGTCAATAGCAATATTGGTCACATGGGCCTCATCTAGAATCAGCCATATTCCTCCATAGCCTACAATCCTGCCCTCTAATTCTGCAACCACATAACGGGCCAGCTTATTTTGCTCCACCTCCATAGTGAAGGCTTCCTCTGTCCAAGGCACAGAAAAGCATTGCTCTTCAATCTCCATTACCTGGGGGATATCTTCTTTCTCCATTTTCCTAACGATTAGCGACTTCACCGCTGCCACCTCTTTTCAGCTTCTCTTCATACTGCCGCTCTGCCTCTGGTTTTCTCAGATATTCCGGTGTTAATCTATAGAAATTGTCCATATTTCCTTCCCTGGCTTGCTGCAATGCCAGCTCTGCAACAGATGCAGCACTCTGCATGTTTGCTCGATTGGGAGCCAGCAGCATTCGGTCCTTTAATTTTTCCTCTAACAGTTCTTTATGACGCCCGACTCCATCTCCTAGGAATACCACCCTTTCAGGTCTGGCAGATAAACCTTCAATCAACTCTTCAATAGATACTGCCATAGGCTGAAGGATCCGATGCAGAGCACCAGCTTCCCATTTATAGACACCGGCATACACCTGATTTCTTCGGGCATCCAAGATAGGGCAGATCAACCCTTCACAATAGGGTAGGTTAAAGGCCAATCCATCCAGGGTAGAGACCCCTATAACAGGAATATTGGCCCCATGGGCAAGACCCTTGGCCGTAGCTACACCAATCCGCAGTCCTGTAAAGGAGCCAGGACCCTCTGCCACTGCAATGATATCCACATCTTCAAGCTGTCGTTCACAAGCCTGCAGTAGGGCATCTATCAAGGGCATGAGCTTTTGGGAGTGGGTTTTATCTTGATTGATGGTGTATTCTCCTATTAATTTCTCTTCCTCCATCAGTGCTGCGGAGGCCACAATAGAAGAGGTATCTAAAGCTAAAATCAGCATTGTTCTTTCAGCTCCTTTACAATAGAATCAAACCGAGAGCCCTTTGCCTCAATCCGAATTTCTCGGCTATTTTCCTCTATACCATGCTGAATATCCAGCCATAGATGGGTAGGGGGAATTATTTCTTGTATCATAGAAGCCCACTCAATGATGCAAACCCCTTGGCCATAGAAGTACTCTTCATATCCCAAATCCTCCATCTCTTCCATTCGTTGAATGCGATAAACATCAAAGTGGTATACAGGCAATCTTCCATCATATTCATGGATCAATGCAAAGGTAGGACTAGTCACATCTTCCTCTACCCCTAGGCCTTTGGCAATGGCCTGGGTCATGGTAGTTTTTCCTGCCCCCAGATCTCCCGTCATGCAAATCACATCCCCAGCTTCTAATAAGGTACCTAGTTTGTATCCTATTTTTTCAGTCTCCTGGGGATTTGTGCAAATTATACGTATCACAAAAACACCTCTATTCAAATCCTTTTTGGTTAGTTTGTCCAATATTTCATACTTATTATATAGTGTATGTATGGGTAAGGCAAGGGTGTTCCCTATATCCAACAAAAGAAAACTGCCTTCTGGCAGTTTATATTTTCTCTCCATCTTGCTTTTCTTCTCTATAAAAACGGATAATGAGCTGATCCAGTTGTTGGCTTGCCTTTAGTATTTCCTCATGTTCCACCGTATTAAGCTTATCAATGATTTCTTCCATCCTTCTGCGGCTTTCATCAATCAATCTCCTAATGTTGCCTTTTTCTTTTGCTGTTCCCATAGGATCCCCTCCTTGTTCCTATTTATACCAATTTTTTTTGATGCTAAACAATGGGCTTTTTTGCTAAATGGCTCCTTTAGCATAGTAGTTTTTCATGAAACAACTTTTGTATAACTACTGTAGGAGCTTGTCTGCCCCTATGCAACCGCTTGAGAGCTAGAAGGGCACATAGGTCCCCACCACATAGGGGCCTTTTTAAAAATTATAAATAAAAATTCCCTCAAAAGTTGTTTTATCTTCTAAGGGAATTTGTTCTACCCTATCTAGTTTATTTTTAAAATCGGCGAAAGCCTTTTATACAGTATCGTAGTCAAGATAGCTACTACAATGCCTTTTAATATGTTAAAGGGAATAATGGCATAGAGGATCAATGTCTTTAAATCTACAATGGCCCCATTGGCGGCTGCGCTCCAGGCGATAATCTGCTCCATGGGCATTACCTTCCCATAAAAGGGCAAGAGAATAAAGTAGTTGGCCAGTGCCCCTACAATACCCATTACAAGAATGCCCACAATCATCCCTGTCACAGCAGCTTGCTTCGTCCCATATTGTCTATATGCAACACTTGCAGGGATAATGAGGGCAATACCTACAAGAAAATTGGCCAGCTCTCCTACCCCTCCCGTTGTGGTTTTGGTGACAAAATGCAGAATATTTTTTACCAATTCAATCATGATTCCCGCTGTTGGCCCCAGAGCAAAGGCTCCTATCAAGGCAGGGATATCACTTAAATCGATTTTCAAAAACCCTGGAAAAAATATAACAGGGATTTCCAAAAACATAATCACATAGGCAATCACAGACAGGATGGATATCTTTGTTAAAGCCTTCGTAGAGGCGATTTGCTTCCCCTCAAAGATATCATTGCCAATAACCAGTGTTTTGTTTGACATACCGCTTCCTCCTCATCATTGACTCACTTCGGTAATCCTAAGGCCTTAGGGTGCTGTCATCTTTCTTCAATAAAAAATACCTGAAGAAAAATGGTCTCCAGGTAATCATGTATCCATACAAACATGCTACAGCCCATCTTCTCTCATCCAGACTTTACTGTCGGTACTGGAATTGCACCAGTTCAACAACTGCAACCTGCAGCTGCTCGCGGACTATACCGCCGGTAGGGAATTTCACCCTGCCCCGAAGACTACCTCTATTTACTTGTCATATTTTTATACTCAACCTTATTATAGAATAGCTGTTTCTCTTTTACAAGATCTAACCCACAAATTTTTTAAGGAAAGTAAATTCCTTTATAAGAGATATATCTTTTTTTAAACATATGTAAATAATTGCACCCAACAAAATATCATGGGGAATAAAGAAGAGCAGCCGCTCCCATTCTGTAGAAAGCAAGTAGGCTATATTTACATTTCCAAATATCAACATGGGCCCTTCTACCAAAATCACAAGAGCAAAGGGAATGATTACAGCCAATGTGGTGGTAAATAGGTTGGCTCGAATAATCAAATAACTATAGAAAATAAAGGTGCCCAGATGGGCCCAAATATGGGGCCCAAAATCTATATACCGTCGAATATAATAGGATGTAAAGCCTTGCAAAATACCTACAAGAATGACTTTCTTCAAGGGGGGCCTTACTTCCAATAGCAAAAATCCAGCCCAAGCCATTAGAATTGCCTCTGGAATTGATCCAAGCAGTACCACACTCATAGGCATTTTATCCATTGCCGAACCCCCCTTTAGCCTCTTTGGTACACAATCTCTCCATTGATAATGGTATAATTAACCTTTGATTGTATATCAAAGGGATGGCTTTCCCATATAATTAAATCTGCATCCTTGCCTTCCTTGATACTTCCTACCCTATCTGCAATACCTAAAATCTCCGCTGCATAGATGGTAATCGCCTTTAGGGCTTCTCCCTCATCCATCCCTGCCTTGACAGCCAGAGCAGCACACATGGGGAGATATTGTAAGGGAATAACGGGATGGTCAGTCATGATGGCGATTTTAATGCCTGCTTTACTTAAAATCCCTGGGGTTTCAAAGGTAAGATTCTTTAGCTCATATTTGGATCGTTCACTCAGGCTGGGTCCGACTACTGCATAAAGGCCCTCTTTTTTGAGCAAATCCACAATCAAATGGCCCTCTGTGCAGTGCTCTAGGGTAATATTTACATCCAATTCCCGAGCAATCCGAATAGCTGTAAAGATATCATCCGCTCGGTGGGCATGGGCCTTTAGCGGGATCTCCTTTCGAATAACGGGCAGCAAAGCCTCCATTTTCATATCATAGGCTGGCTTCTTTGAGGGATCCTCCTTGGCCCCTTCCAGTTTTACTGCATATTCCTTTGCCTTATATAGGGTCTCCCGAAGAATGGCTGCGGTGGCCATCCGTGTGGAAGGTGATTGCTTCCGATCGTGGTATACCCGTTTAGGATTTTCTCCAAAGGCACATTTCATTGCCAAGGGCTCCTGTATAATCATATCATCAATTCTTTTTCCCCAGGTTTTGATGGCTGCAAATTGTCCGCCAATTACATTGGCACTTCCTGGTCCCGTTGCCACGGAGGTAACTCCTCCCTCGTAGGCATCTTGAAAGGTTCTATCCATGGGATTGATTGCATCAATAGCCCGTAAGTGAGGGGTAACGGGATCGGTTGCTTCATTGCCATCAGCCCCTTCAAAACCAATGGCATCCTCCCATAAGCCAAGGTGACAATGGGCATCTATAAGCCCTGGGGTGATGATTTTTCCCGTGCCATCAATCACTGTCGCATCCAAAGGAGCAATCAAATCCTCGCCAATCTCCTGTATTTTTCCATCACGAATTAGGATACTGGCTCTATCGTAGTTTTTTCCTTCCATGGTCATGATGGATCCATTTTTAATAAACAGCATATCCTCTGCCTCCAGTTCTATAGGGGTAAAATCTTCTAAGAATTTATACTTTTTCCATTTTATTGTATCATACTTGTTCTTAGATTCAAATAGGAAACGTTATCTGTGGGGGACGGAATGCATAAGATGCATTCCCTACGAATATTCATCCTATCTTTCTTGATAGATATTTTTACAGTGGGTTTCCTGTACTAGGAAGGTAGCAGCATATCCCAAAACTCCTGCTCCCAAGCAGAGAAGGAAGGCCTTTTGATAAACCTCCGCAGGCAGCAGCTGTCCTCCCAAACGGTCAATGACACTGCCCATTAGTGGAGGCAGCACGGCGGAGCCTATGAAGCCTCCGATATTGACCACAGAAGTGGATATACCTGCAATCTGAGGAGGATTTACTTCCTTGGTGCAGGCCCAACCCAGCACATAGGTAGAGCAGGTAAAGCCCAGTATAAAGAACAAGGGTCCCATAATGGCAATAGGTGGTTTTCCCCCATTCACAAAAACTAAAATCACCCAGCATAGTACATAGACAGCCCCAGCCATAAGCATAGGGAGTTTCCTTTTTTGGAGCCTATCAGATATTTTTCCAATCACTACACTCCCAATGGCTAGGCCAAATACTGCAGCAGTCATATAATGGGCCGCAGATACGGTAGATATGCCATAGACCTCTACCATATAGGCTCGCCCCCAGGTTCCTGTCAAGGCCACATAACCTCCAAAAAATCCGCCGAACATCACAAAGGATGGCCAAGATCTCCAGTTTGCCATCACGGCTATCAGCCCTTTGAGCAAATGGGGTTTTCCATTGTTCTGAGGTGCTGGTTTCCCCTCTATCTCCCGGATAGAGGGCAGCCCCATATCCTCAGGCTCATTACGAACAATCACATAGCATAGCCCTGCAACCACAAAGGACACAATTCCCATGGCAGCAAAGGCGTATCGCCAGGTAATGGCCGCTGCCAACAGGGCCAAGGGTGCTTGGGCTATAATGCCACCCATATTTCCTACAAAGGAAGTAATTCCTGACATGGTTCCAAATTCTCGCTCTCTAAACCATTGAGTCTGTATCTTTAAAATAGGGATAAACACCACTGATACGCCTAGTCCTACCAGCAGTCTTCCTAAAAATGCAATGGAAATACTCGGTGCAAATCCAAAGATAATGGAGCCGACTCCTGCCACAAAGGTCCCTATGGCAACCGTCATCCTGGTGCCCAAAGAATCAGCCAAGACCCCAGCAGGAATCTGCATGAGCAAATAAGCATAAAAATAGGTAGAACCTAGGTGGGCATAGGTAGTCCCTGATATGTGAAAGGTTTCTACTAGATCCTCCTGTACAACCCCTACAGCCAGTCGATGAAAAAACACAATGATGTAGGAAAGGACCAGTACGCCCCATATCGCCCAGCGATAAGTCAGCAGCTTTTTTACTTTTGCTTGATCCAGTTGTGCCATGAAAACCTCCTATTTATGTATGATTGGGGTGCGGAACGCATGAGATGCGTTCCCTACGAAATTATTTTTGATGTTTTGGGGAATGCATAGATCACGGAACGCATGAGATGCGTTCCCTACGAAATT
>JBFNEZ010000100.1:0-13351 GCA_040797825.1 Thermotaleaceae bacterium
TCCCCATATCAAGGATAAACCTTCCTTGATATAAAAAATATCGCTCTCGTTCAAACTCAATTGAACGGGTTTGCGCTTATGCGCTTTTTTGCTGGCTTTAATTCTTACACTGTTTAGTTTTCAAAGACCAATTTGTTGTCGGTGTCTGTACGACACCAGCTTGATTACTTTATCATAATTTTAATGTTATGTCAATCACTTTTTTGCTGGGAATTTTTATTTAGTTTTCCGTAGTGACGACAAATACTATATTAACATCTTTAGTCCTTCTCGTCAACAACCAGTTTTTGTTAGCTCCTGGTAATGACGACAAGATATATCTTACCACCGATTTCCCCTTTGGTCAACTGTTATATTCTTCCAAACCTTTTTCCTAACCTCTCCCCTATTTAGGCCCCTTTATTAATGAACTTTTTATAATAGGTTCTATTCAGTGATAATTCTATGGAGTAATGAGAATAAAAAGACTAGCACCTGGTCAAACTGTAAATGCTATGCTTTATTTTCAAAGGAAGGATATTACCTCATGATTATTACTTTGATTCGAACACTTATTCTCTATATCGTTGTGCTCATCAGTATGCGCCTGATGGGAAAGGGAGAAGTGGCAGAAATGCAGCCCTTTGAATTAGTTATTATGCTAATGATCGCAGAATTAGCGGCACTCCCTATGGGCGATACAGGGATTCCTTTAATGAATGGTGTAATTGCCATTGCTACCTTAGTCTTCGCTCAAGTGACTATTTCAATTATCAATTTAAAAAGTGAAACAGCTCGTAGGTTTATCTGTGGCAGACCCAGTATACTTATTGATAAAGGAAAAATTAACGAAAAGGAATTGACCCGCCTTCGAATCAGTTTAAATGATCTGATTGAGCAGGTGAGAGCAAAGGACTATCCTAATGTGGCTGATGTAGAGTTCGCTATTCTTGAAACCAATGGCGATCTTAGTGTGATTCCGAAAACAAACAAGCGGAATGTTACCTTGGAAGATTTGAACATTGTGGGTTCCTATGAGGGCCTCCCCATCACGCTGATTACCGATGGGCATATCAATCAAGATAACCTTCGCAAGGCTCAAGTGACTGAGGAGTGGCTCATGAGTCAGCTTCAAATACAGGGTATTTCTGATCCAAAGGATGTGCTTTTCGCTTATATAGATGGAACCAATAACTTTTTCCTTTATAAAAAAGAACCTAAATAGAAAAAGAACACGAGTAAGGGACGTGACATCATGAAAGCTTTTATTGGTATTTCTTTGGTGATGCTTATTATTATTGGCAGTTGGTTTTTCCTCTACCAAAGTGTTAAAAATCAGACTGAGGAATATGTGGAAAATTTAAACCGGCTTCTTCGCACTCTAGAAGACGAGCAGTGGAAGACAGCTTCAGGACAATTTTCCCAAATCCATGATAGCTGGAAAGAAACTCGTGACAAATGGACAATTTTTCTACACCATCACGAAATTGATAATATAGATCTTTCCATGGCAAGGACCACACAATATATAGAAACACAAAATAAACCCCTATCCCTTGCTGAAATAGAGGCTTTAAAGCAGCTTTTCTATATTGTTCGAGAAAATGAAGCTTTAACACTTACGAATATATTGTAGCTATTAGAGGAACGCATAAAATGCGTTCCCTACCCTTTGTTATGCTGTATCTCAAGAACCTTTATTACATTATTTTTGCCTTTCCTACGATCTCGCCTACAGATTTATAACCTTTTCTTTGTAAATAAGCTTCAATACCATCTTTTATATCTATAGGGGCTCTAGGATTAATAAAATTTGCTGTTCCAACAGAAACAGCCTCTGCACCAGCCAGTAAAAATTCTACAGCATCACTGCCTTCCATGATTCCACCCATACCGATGATGGGTATCTTCACAGTTTGTGCTGTTTCATAAACCATTCTCAAAGCTACCGGCTTTACTGCTGGCCCTGAGAGTCCCCCGATTCCTCTTGCTAAAACAGGTTTTTGTTTTTCAATATCAATTGCCATTCCCATCAAAGTATTGATCATAGACAGACAATCTGCACCTGCCTTTTCAGCAGAAGCAGCAATTTCCTTGATGTCCCGGACATTTGGGCTTAATTTAACGATAAGATACTTGCTGCAGTTTTCACGAACTTTTTTCGTTACTTCGTAGACCATTTCTGGGCGAACGCCAAAGGCAACGCCTCCTTCTTTAACATTTGGACAGGAAATATTAAGCTCTATGGCATGAACGCTGGTATTAGATAAAATTTCAGCCATACGACAGTACTCTTCGATGGTATTTCCATTGATATTGGCAATAATTTTAGTGTCAAATTGGGACAAGTATGGCAGTTCATTTTTGATAAAACTATGCACTCCAGGATTTTGCAAGCCTACACTATTGAGCATTCCCATGGGTGTTTCTGCCACTCTTGGGACTGGATTTCCTTCTCGTGGCTCTAGGGTTAGCCCCTTCACCATAATGCCCCCAATTTCGTTGAGATCCATGTATTCTTCATATTCTCTACCGAATCCAAAGGTCCCCGATGCAACAGTAATAGGATTTTTTAAGATAAGTCCTTTTAAATCCACCTGCATATCCACCTTATGCATCAAAGATCACCTCTTCTCCTGTAAACACTGGTCCTTCCTTGCAGGTTCTAACGAAGTGCCATCCATTCTCCTGTGCCTTTACTTTACAGCTGCATACAAGACATGCTCCTATTCCACAGGCCATTCTCTCTTCTAAGGCCAACTGAGTCTTTATACCAAAGTGAAAACCTATCTGCTGTACTTTTTTTAACATGATCTCCGGGCCACAGGCGTAAATCAAATCGGCTGATTCTTTTTGTATTTCTTTTTCTAAAAGATCCGTAATAAAACCGCGATAGTCTCCAGGGCCCTCTTCTACTGCCACTTGTACATTGGGTGTAATCTTGCAGAAATCTTCTACTAAATAAGGATCCTTTCGATAGCCTAGTAGTACTTTCACATCCTTATGTTGAAGATTCTTTGTCAGTTCCAGCATAGGTGCTGTTCCAATCCCTCCGCCAACTACAATAACTTTTTCTTTCTCATTGGAAACTGTAAATCCATTACCCAGGGGTCCCAACAAATTCAATTTATCTCCAGGCTTTTTGCTGCAGATAGCTTGGGTTCCTTTTCCCTCTTTTCGAATTACCAAATGGAGTTTGTCCTGCTCTAGGGCACATATGCTAATTGGCCTTCTTATAAAGGGATCTCCCCCTTCTGCAGGTTGAATATGGAAAAATTGTCCCGCATGAACCTTCTCCATATCTATTGGCTTCTCTAATATAATTCTATAGATGTCTTCACTGAGCATCTGATTTTCCAGAACAATACAATCAATTGACGTCTTCATTTTTCTCCCCCTTACCAGTAACGTTTCCCATTTTGTACTAAAACGCTGTTAATATCTTCTCTCATTTTAAGAGCTGCTTCACGTGACGCTTCTCCATATTGTTCTTCTTTCCATTCTTGCCCTTTTTTGGCATAGGCAAAGATAATGTCTCTGGAAGAACTAACAATGGCCCCAAGTCCATCCTCGTTAAAACACTTTATGATATCCTCAGCCTTCGCACCTTGGGCTCCGTAGCCAGGAACTAAAAAATAACTCTTTGGCATCAAGCTCCTCAACTGTTGTCCCTGCTCTGGATAGGTAGCTCCCACCACAGCACCCACTGAACCATATCCACAGTTTCCTAAGGATTTTTCGCTCCAATTTTTTACCATCTCGGCTACCAATTCATATATTTTTTTACCTTCTATCTCCAAATCTTGGAGTTGACCTGAAGATGGATTTGATGTTTTTACAAGAACAAACATACCTTTCCCATAGGTATTGATTTCATCCATAAATTCCTTTAAACAATCATCTCCCAAATAGGGGCTAACTGTAAGGGCGTCTACGCCAAAGGCTTCTATTTCTTCTCCTTCTACTGAAACTTTTCCTAGATGAGCCTTTGAGTAAGCCTTGGATGTAGTCCCTATATCTCCTCTTTTTGCATCCCCAATAACCAATAATCCTTTTTCATTGGCATATTGACATATCCGCTGATATGCGGACATACCTTCAATACCATACTGCTCAAAGAAGGCAATTTGTGGTTTCACAATAGGCACGATGTCCCATACCTGATCGATAATCTCTTTGCTAAACTCCCAGAATATTTCTTCTACAGCCCTTAGGGTTTTTCCATATTGAAGATAGTGCTTTTCCTTTACACAGTTTGGAATCATTTCCAGCCTCGGATCCAACCCCACAACCACATTGCTTTTTTTATTTTTAATTTGTTCAACCAATTTGTCAATAAACATATTCCTTCTCCCCCTTAAGCATTTTTATACAAAAATAAAAAACCTTCGTCAGAGACTGAAGGTTTTTGTGTTCACAACAAATACACTTTGCAGATAATAACTATCCATAATACCTTACCGGCCTCTCTGGACCAATTTAAAGGCTTTCTATTCATTTTTTTTATGGTATCATAATATTTCCCCCTCTGTCAACTCAAATATTTTCTACCTAATCCGTTGACATGATTTTTAAGATATGATAGTCTTAACAAAGAAGCAAATGGCCCTTTAATTTAACCCTGTGAGGTTAAAAAGGCTAAGTAGATTCTACACATTCGTAGCTATCTATGCCTTTTTACCTCAAGGTAAAAAGGCATTTTCTATTTTACCTTTAAATTGGTCCTGTGAGACTGAAAAGGAGGATTCATCATGTCAAAGATTAGACACCTTATTGAACCAGAAGACTTTTCCATTGATGAGTTGAATGAACTTATCGAACTTGGAGAAAAGATTTATGCTGCTCCGGAAAAGTTTGCACAATCCTGCAGTGGAAAAATACTTGCCACACTTTTTTATGAACCTAGTACCCGTACAAAATTCAGCTTTGAAGCTGCTATGCTTCGTTTAGGTGGTAATATCCTTGGTTTTAGTGATGCCAATACTAGCTCCGTTTCAAAGGGGGAAAGTATTGCAGACACCATTCGTGTAATGTCAGCCTATTCAGATATCGCAGTAATGCGTCATCCTAAAGAAGGAGCACCAAGGCTCGCTTCCCAGTATTCATCCATCCCTATCATTAATGGCGGTGATGGCGGCCATCAACATCCTACCCAAACCTTGACGGATTTGCTCACTATCAAAACATATAAAGGTTCCATCGATAATCAGGTAGTAGCTTTTTGCGGAGATTTAAAGTTTGGCAGAACAGTACACTCGCTTATTAAAACACTATCAAGATATAACATTCAGAAATTTATCCTTATTTCTCCAGAAGAACTTAAGCTTCCTGAATCTTTAAAAAGATCTCTACTGGATTCCTACTCCTTAGAATTAAAAGAGGTTAAGACGATTGAAGAAGTAATTGATGAAATTGATATTCTTTATATGACTAGGATACAAAAGGAAAGATTTTTTAATGAGGCAGACTATGCGAGATTAAAAGATAGTTATATCTTAAATCTTGCAAAAATCCAAAAAGCTAAAGAAGATATGATTATTATGCATCCCCTGCCAAGAGTAAATGAAATTGCCTATGATGTAGATACTGATAAAAGAGCCGTTTACTTTGAACAGGCGAAGTTAGGTGTATATATTCGAATGGCGTTGATAATGAAATTATTGGGGGTGGCATAGATGTTAGAGGTAACCAGCATTAAAAAAGGAATTGTGTTAGATCATATTACTTCTGGGAACGGTTTGAAAATATTCAACAAATTGATGCTAGACAAGGTAAACTATCCTGTTGTATTGCTTATGAACGTATCTAGTGACCAAATGAAGCGCAAAGACATTATAAAGATAGAAAATAATATTGATATAGATCTGGACTTCCTTGGTCTTATCGACCATAATATCACCGTCAATATTATTGATGATAATAAAATTGTTCAAAAGAAGAAGGTTGAAATACCTGAAAAGGTTAAAGGTCTATTTAACTGTCATAATCCCCGTTGTATCACGAACTTTGATGATTATGCCAAATCTACCTTTCAACTTATTTCTGCTAAAGAGCTGGAATACAAGTGTGACTATTGTGAAGAGCTGACAGCCTATAAACTATAAAGAAAGGAGCATGGAACTGCATGCTCCTTTCTTTATAATTCTATAGATTAATTCAAAAATAGTTTTCCATTTTTAAGCTATTTACTTCTTTGCTACTATATGGTATAATACTTTTAACACTTCTATTGAAAAAATTAATAGGTATTCAATTTGGAGCGCTGAATTCTTTTATGTAAGAAACGGGGGAACCAAGTATTTGGGGTGAATCTCTTTTCGAAGAGTAGGGTCAACTTCTTTCGATCCGAATCCGTCAGCTAACCTCGTAAGCGTGGGAAGAGGAGATTGATGAATAGATAGTGAGTTTACATTACCTTTATTTTATGTGCTCATTATCAAACTTATCAACTATGGCTAATCTCCCATAGTTTTTTGTTTTCTCATCTACTTCTTATTTTTTCCATTTTATGATATTTTTACAATTTTTTCTAAGGCCTTTGAAGCATGGGTGTGTTAAGAATGCGCTGAATTCTTTTATGTAAGAAACGGGGGAACCGGGTATTTGGGGTGAGTCTCTTTTCAAAGAGTAGGGTCAACTTCTTTCGATCCGAACCCGTCAGCTAACCTCGTAAGCGTGGAAAGAGGAAGATAGCGTAAGGTTTTATCCATATGCTCATTTTCCTTATAGTGCTTAAATTTTAAAAGGGAGGATGATTATTTATGGATTTGATGAATGTCACACAAAATGTACAGCAGCATTCAATTATTCAAAGTGTAGAAACTATCAGTGTTCGAAAAGCAACAGCCAAGGATGTGCAGAATATCTACAAGGTAGCTTGTTCCGTAGGTACAAAATCGAAAGAATCTTATTCAGGTTTTTTAATGGATGATTATGCAGCTCGACCAAAGCATTATCAGAAGTTTTTCTTAGAGAGAGTTCTTGAATTGGATCATTTCTATGTAGCAGAACATCAAGGAATATTAGGATTTTTAATGGCTTATACAAAGGAGCAGTGGTTGAAATATAATCCCACATGGCTTGAAGATACCTACTGGAATCCTAGATTCGATATGAAAAAAACAGAGAAATTTATTGTTGTAGATAAAACTGCTATTCTCTCTCATATGACGGGCAAAGGCATCGGTAGTATTCTATATAAGCAGCTTATCAAGGATTTAAAAGCCAACGATACTTATGATATTTTTGCTGAAACAATTATCAGCCCAACTCCCAATTTTGCTTCCCTTGCCTTTAGAGAAAAACAAAAATATACATTGGCAGGCATGCGTTATGAGGAATATAACGGTGCAGACTATACGGATTTAATCTATCACAAGCCAGTCAAATAAATTAGACTAAAAAAGGGGATCTTTCAGTAAAGAAACCCTTTTTTTATTATACTTTTTTATGCTAATTTTTCATCTTTATAGTCTTTCAATTGACTCCATCGACCACACTTATCTCCCCATCGGGCAACCAGATGATTATCCCGATGAAATTGTACTACCTCACAAAGATTTGGACAATGCTCACATTCAAAGCTTTTTACTTGATATTCACTGTCAGCTATCTCAAAGCCTTGAAAGTTCGTTTTTCCTTTTTTAGCTACTTCTTCTGCCGCAAGGATACAAGAACCCACTGCACCCATCACATTTGCGTGTTGTGGCACAAAAATTTCACAACCTAAAAGGCGCTCGAAGGATTTTCGAATACCAATATTGGCAGCTACGCCTCCTTGGAATATAACTGGAGGAACAATTTCTTTTCCTTTCCCTAAATTATTCAGATAATTTCTTGCCATAGCATCACAAAGGCCATTGATGATATCCTCTTGATTGTGCCCTAACTGCTGCTTATGAATCATATCTGACTCTGCAAAAACAGCGCACCTTCCTGCAATCCTTACAGGAACCTGCGATTGCAAGGCCATTGCTCCAAATTCTTCAATAGGTATTCCCAATCGTTCTGCTTGACGGTCTAAAAAAGATCCTGTTCCTGCTGCACAAACCGTATTCATAGCAAAATCATAAATGATCCCATCCCTGAGCAAAATAATCTTGGAGTCTTGCCCTCCAATCTCAATAATAGTTCGAACATCGGGTACATAATTTAGAGCTGCAACACCGTGGGCAGTAATCTCATTCTTTACTGCATCAGCCCCTACCATAATCCCTGCCAGTTGTCTGCCGCTGCCTGTAGTCCCTACCCCTAATATATCGATATTTTGTTCAAGACGATTCTTCATTTCCTTAAGACCTTTTTTTATTGCCTCTATAGGTTTCCCTTGTGTTCTGATATATAAAGTATCTAATATTTTTTTTTCTTGATCCATCACAACAACGTTTGTACTAACAGATCCAACATCAATGCCTAGATAACATTTTTTCATCTTTTATTTTTTCCCTCCTGTTTTGCAGCAAGTCAATATATGCCTCTATCCTCGTAACATATCCAGCTTCTCCTGTCAGTTCATCTACAATTAGAGACAGAATGGGAATATGATAATCCTCCTGTATTTTTGGCAAAACACTCATAGAAACAATTTCTGGCATACATGTAAAGGGAAGAACCTGTATGACACCATCGAAACCCTTTTGTCCATATAAAGCTGTATGTCCGATGGTCTCCCTGGCATGTCCTCCAATCATAGCTTTCATGTAGGGCTGTGCTGCATCAATCACTGCCTTTTCGCTGGTCATGCCTACTGCTTTATAAAATAGATTTTCCATGAGCCATTCTCCTGCACTATGGGATTTATAGACCTCTACTCCCATATCATTAAGCTTTTTTCCAATATCTATATTGGCTGCATCTTCTATAACCGTATAAATCTCTCCCACGATGCCAACCTTCATACCATCCTTTCGCGTCTTGACAGGTATCTTTTTTAACTTCTCCATAGTCGATACAATATTAGGAAGCATTTCTTTAACTCCCTTGCTTTTTTCTAAATCTATCATCCCCTGGCGGTAAATCAGGTCCATTTCCCCTTTATTTTGTTCATAGGGCCGAATTCTTAGAAGCTCTGCTTCTAATTGATTGATCCCCTTCAATACCTTAATCGCACGCTTAAGGCTTTTACCTATTTTAAAAATGTTTTTTGTATCTGCTATTTTATGTATTCTTTTAAAAAATTCACTAATGTCCCCTTCTGGAGCTTCTAGTACAACCATTTCTACCTCATATCCCAAATCCCTTAGAATTTCTTTTTGAACCTCAGCATAATATCCATACCTGCAAGGTCCGCAGCTTCCTGTAACAACAATGGTATCTGCACCTTTTTCTATACTCTCTATATAGTTCCCCAGGGTAATCTTTAATGGCAGGCAAATAAGCTCTGGCGCATGTTTGGTCCCTATTTCCAATGTCTTTTTACTGATTGTTGGCGGCACCACAGTATCTACACCCAGTTCATCAAAAAGACATTTTATAGCGATATAAGTATTACCCATGTGAGGAAAAGTTATTTTCATGTTTTTCCCTCCATTTAATCATATCCACAAAGGCTTCTATCCTAGTATCAATCCCCGCTTCTCCCGTATGCTCATCTAGTGTTAAAATAGTAAAGGGCTTTCGTGAGTTCCTGCGCACCCTTCTTTCTACGATATCGGCAATAACCGAATCCAATCCGCAGCCAAAAGAAGATAGATAAATCATTCCTGAAATTGAAGGGTCCCCCATACCATAAAATGCAGTCCCTAAAATCTTCCTACCAAAGCTCCAAAACATTTTTTTATCCATTTGCTCGGCATATTGATTGATAGTGGCTGTATCCATCATTTCTGGTGTAATCACCTTAACCTTTTTTTCCCTTAGCTTTTTAATGATATTCATACTCAGGTGATTATCATATAAATTGTAAGGATGACCAAGCAAAATAACTTTTTGTTCAAACAAAATATCTCTTTTTGCTGTCTCGGGCTTCTTCTGTGTGAGAATATCTATTGGCAAAACACCCTTGCGCATAAGCTGTTTGTACTGCTGATACTGCTTCAATCCTTCTGTATAGGCCATCTCTATCTGATGCACATTTCTAGTAATAGGTCTTCCAATTTCATAAATTGCTTTATAGAGCTGTTTTTTAGATTTGTGAAAGTTTATCGTCGTATCAATTAAAGGCGGTAAATCCTTCAATGAACTGGTAATCATCTCTGGTAAACCACAAAATTTGGGACAAATATACTCATTTTTATATACACTCATAATCCTAGGTACAAAGATAGTATCTACTTTATCCTTTAAATCCATTACATGTCCATGATAAACTTTGACTGGCAGGCAAGCTTCATCTACTGTATGCTTGACCCCATTTTCTATAATTTTTTTATTGGTCAGCTGTGAAACAACCACCTCTGCCCCCAGGGTTTCAAAAAATCGATTCCATAGGGGAAAGTAATGGTAATACAACAACCCCCTGGGGATTCCAACCTTTATTTCCACATTATCACTCCCATAGTCTTTCATTCACTGATATGCTAATGATTTTCCATTGTCGCTGCTTTTTTTATATTTTCCTTTATCTTTTCAATATATTCGTTGGAAATAACCTTTTCAAAGCTTCTCATACCGGCCAGCTTAAATCCATGTTTTTCCCCCAGCTGAGCGATTAGCTCTATCTTTTCTATGGATAATGTTTTACCAATGGAAAAATCTTCATACCTTTTTTCTAAGGCTAAGACCATGGTTTCAGCCATACATGCATAGCTAAGACCTGGAGGGAATCCAAAGTTAAATCCAAAATCAATATCTCCAGGCACCTCAATGACTCCCCCTTCAATTACTAAAACATCGGAACGCTTTTCTGCCACTTCCTTTGAGACATCTCTTGGTCTTGCTACATCACAAACAATGGCCCCGGACTTTAAATAGTCCGGTTGAATAATGGCCTCCATTGCACTGGATACGGTGATTACAATATCTGCATTGCTCAAGGCCTTTGGAATATTGGGTTCAATGTCTACAGCCCCTTTTTCAACAGAAATTATCTCCTCCGCAACTTTCTCTAACTTTTCAATATTTGGTGCCGTCAAGGTCATATGGGCCACCGATGGCGCCAATAACATGGCACAGATCCTCCCAATAGAACCAGTAGCCCCAATAACAGTTGCCCTGCAAAGGCCTAGTTCCTTATTCATTAATCCAGCTGCCTCTTTTACAGCTTCTACAGCTGCTGCAACGGTATAGCTATTCCCTGTTGTAACAGGTATACCTAAATTATTTCTAATGGTAATGCCACCATCACCTACCACCGAGGTAAAGGCTCCCAATCCCAGTATTTTTGCTCCTAGCTTCTCTGCCAGCTTACCTGCTTGAATAATTTTGCGAATTACAAATTCCTCTGGTAATGTCATCATCTGCCTAGTAGACAAAGGGACTCCCACAAACCAGCCTTCTGCACTGCTATATTGGCTTTGGATACCTCTAATATGAGAAACTTTTAGGGGAGGTATTCTCTTTGTAATAGAATCCACTAGTTGAGGCGGTACATATCTTAGTGCTTTTATTTTTCTTTCAAAATCCTTCTCATCAATGGGATGAATACAAAATCCAAATTTTCCTAATTCCATTTTTCCGCTCCTTTATCCTCTGATGAATCGACCAATCATTTTTTTAGATCCTCCCAAGGCTAGAGAAAAGAAATTTTTATGTCGCTTACAGATAGCTTCAAGGGCATCTACCATGTAATCAATTTCTTCATAGGTAATAATTAGAGGTGGTTCTAGCCGAATTACATTGGGATTATTCAAAGTATATGCAGTTATCAGCCCATATCGATTCAATAATTCTCCTGCCACAAGAGCCCCTACATATTCCTCTGAAAGCTTTTTAAATACCCCACCCATCGTATGAAATTCCAATCCAATCATAAGGCCTTTTCCACGAACATCTTTTATGATGGGATATTCTTTTTGGAGGTTCTTCAGTCTATCTATAAAATACTTTCCTTTTTGATTGGACTGTTCAACCAGACCCTGTTCATAAACTTCTTGCAGGGCTGCCATTCCTGCGGCTGCTGCCATAGAATTTCCACCAAAGGTAGATGTATGAAGAAGGCATTTTTCCATAGAGCCATATGCTCTGTTCCAAACAGATTCTTTAGCTACAGTGGCACCAATAGGCATCACTCCTCCGCCTAAGGATTTAGCCAGACACAATATGTCGGGTACAATATTTTCATGTTCACAGGCAAAGAGCTTTCCTGTTCTTCCAAATCCTGTTTGCACTTCATCCACAATCAATAAAGTTCCGCTGCGATCACATAGGGTCCTTGCCTGTTGTAAATAACCCTCTGGTGGAACAATGATGCCACCTTCCCCTTGGATAGGCTCAAGAATAAAAGCAGCCACAGCTTCTCCAGCTAGGGCATTTTTTAAACTCTCCATATCTCCAAAGGATACCTGAAATACATCTTCTAATAATGGCTGAAAAGGTGTTCTGTATTTTTCTCTTCCTGTAATGGATAGAGCCCCTAATGTCTTTCCATGAAAGCTGCCTTCACAATAGAGAAGTTTTTTTCTCCCTGTAGCAGCTCGTGCCGTTTTGATTGCTCCTTCAACTGCCTCTGCGCCGCTATTGCTAAAAAAGGTCATCCTTAATTCTCCAGGAGTAATTGCAGCAATGTTCTTAGCTAAGGCTGCTGCAATAGGGTTTAGAGCAGCCTGTAAAATATTTGGCCTATCCATTACCTTTTTAATAGCTTCTAAAATGGCCCTTGGATTATGTCCTAGATTCAGAGCTCCATATCCTCCCAAAAAATCCACATACTGTGTTCCTGTATTATCCCAAACTTTTGTACCCTCAGCTCGAACAAAACTTTTATTAAATCCAATCAATCCAAGCATTTTAACAAGATAAGGGTTTACAAACTCTTTATAGTTTTCCTCAATGTCTCCTTCTTCTCCCTCCAGTACCTCTTCCAGAGTCATCAGCGGAAATTTCTCTTCTTTTGCATAAAATGCCATAACCTATCCCTCCTAATTATTCGTTACTTTAATGATTGTTAACAATTTCCATTTTTTTAAACTAATTTGTTCTTTTAGGAATGAAAATAAAAAACTGCTGTGGTCTTCTCCACAGCAGTTTTCTTAACCTATTAAGTCATTGAGTTTTCTTTTATCAAAGCCTTGGATAATCTCTCCATCAACCATGATTACAGGTACACCCATAAATCCTTGTGCCATTAATTCTTTTCGTGCACCCATGTCTTTTGTAACATTCTTCTCCAAATAATCTACCCCTAATGATTTTAAATAATCCTTTGCTTCATGGCAATAAATACAAGTGTCACTGGTATAGATAACAATCTTCTTTTCCATCATTAAATCCTCCT
>JBFNEZ010000101.1:0-13323 GCA_040797825.1 Thermotaleaceae bacterium
GGGATACTCTTGTCACTAATAATATTAGGCGGTAAATCTTCTACATCGATCCATTCTCTTTCTTGAAAAATCATAATACGTTCAATTGCATTCTTTAATTCTCTGACATTACCCTTCCATTCATAAGTTTTACATATGGATAATGCTTTTTCTGTAAAGCCCTTAATATCTTTTTTTAATTCTTCATTATAATAGTCTATAAAAGAATCAATCAAAACCACAATATCTTCTTTTCTTTCACGTAAAGGCGTTGTAAAAATAGGAATTACATTTAATCGATAGTATAAATCTTCACGAAAGTTTCCATTTTCAATCTCGTCTAATAGATTTTTATTTGTAGCTGCTATAATGGTTGCATCGAAGGAAATTTCTTTATTTCCTCCTAATCTCCTAAATTTCTTTTCTTGTAGAACCCTTAAAAGCTTTGCTTGCAAAAGTATATCCATATCTCCAATCTCATCTAAGAATAAGGTCCCGCCATTTGCTTCTTCTATTAGACCTTTTTTTGCTGCTTTAGCCTCAGAAAAAGCACCTTTTTCATATCCAAACAATTCACTTTCTTGTAGGTTTTGAGGAATAGCAGCACAATTCAATGCCACATAAGCTTTATTTTTTCTAACGCCATTAAAATGTATGGCTTTAGCGATAATTTCTTTACCAGTTCCACTTTCTCCCTGCACAAGAATAAATGTATTATAAGGCATATGGGCTACTTTATTTACAATTTCTCGTATGGACTCTATCTGCTTGCTAACACCCAATACTTCAGTAAAGCTTTCATCTTTTTGTTGGCCTAATTCTTGTTTTTTTCTTATATACTGAACATGGGTTTCAATAGATTCTTTAATTTCTACAATATTAAAGGGTTTAGTAAAGTAGTCGTTAGCACCCAATTTCATCGCCTCCACAGCTAAGCGAACCTCACTAATATAGGTTATCATCAGAATAATACAGACCTTATTTTCTTTTCGTATTCTTCTTAGGACCTCTATACCATCAATTCCAGGAAGTTTGATATCAATAATAGCAATATCAGGTTTAGCCTCTTTGAATAATACAAGACCTTCTTCGCCAGATGCCGCTGTCAAAATCTCCAATCCAGAATTTTTTAATCCAACTTGAAGAGATAATCGAATACTTTTCTCGTCGTCAATAATTAATAGTTTCATCTAATATCTCTCCTTCAAAGCATATTATAAACTCCGTATGTTTTCCCGCTTCACTTCGTACTGTAATCGTACCATTATTCTCACGAATTATTTTGTGGACTATAGATAGCCCCAGACCCGTCCCGTCTTCTTTTGTAGTATAAAAAGGATTAAATATTTGGTCTATTTTCTCAGCCGGTATCCCTTGTCCAGTATCTAAGATGAATATCCCCAGTATCTTTTTCCCATCCTCTACCATATTTTTTACCTCTACAATGATTCGTCCATTTTCATTTAGTGCCTGAATACTATTTTTAAAAATATTTACAAAGGCCTGGCGAACAGTAGATGGATCAATTCTTACTAGAGGCACCCTATTCGGAAATTTTTTCTCTACTAAAATACTCTTATTGGCAATCTCTGAGTTCAATAGATTCAGTGCACTGTTTATAACTCCTAAAATATTCGTTGATACAGGTTTGTTCTTGTGTGTTCGGGTATAATCCAGAAAATTAATGACGATATTATTGAGCATGTTTACTTCCTCTTCTAAAGCTAATAGCAATTCTTCACGCAATTCTTTTTCCTCTAGATTATCCTTTAAAACCTCTAATAAATTGGTCATTCCTGCTAGAGGATTTCCAATTTCGTGAATAATTGAAGAAGATAACTCTCCAATCGTTTTCAATCTATCTTCTCTCCTTAAATGTCCTTCCAGTACCTTAAGCTTCGTCAAATCTTTAATTAGGCAGACTGTACTGATAACTCTTCCTTCGTCATTGTATACAGGCGATAAGGAAATACTGATTGGCACTAAAGAGCCATCATTTTTTTTAATACTACATTCCCTTTCCTCCACAGCATTTCCTTCGCCAGTAATATAATATTTAAAGATTTCTTGTGGCAGCCCTGTACAATTTGATAGTAAATCTAAGTCCTTGTTTATAAAAAATCGGCTCTGATAACCTGTTATTTCTTCTGCAGCCGTATTAAAAATTGAAATCTTATTTTCTATATCTACAACAATAATCCCGCTGGCAGCACTTTTAAGAATATTGTTTAGATATTTCTTTATTTCATATTCTCTTTTGTGAAGCTTTCTTAAAGCCTCCATCTTCACCCTCAATTCCTTGCTCATATTATGAAAGGCTGTCTCAAGTTCCCCAATTTCATCCTTATTGGTTACTTGAACTTCGTGAGTCCCTTTATCAAGATCACTGCTTAAGAGTCGAACATAATCAACTAATTTCTTAATAGGGCTGGTTATGGTATAAGCAAAATACATACTTAAAATCAAAACAGCAATCATTACAAATAAAACACCTGAAAAAAATCTAGATTTCAAAGTACCAATTTGGCCTACAATATATTTTTCATGTTGTTCAATAATGACCATGCCTCTATAGTTTGGAATCCTTTTAAAGGAGACGTAGATATTGTCCGTGTTTTCCATATATTCCCCAGTACCTTGCTCATATTTCTGCAGTACTTGATGTATATCGGTACTTCTTCCATTCACTACAAGATCTCTCGTCAAAGGCATTCCTTGATTGGTATTATCCTGATTTGGACTTACTAAAATTGTGCCATCTATATCCACAACATAAATACTTCCTTCAAAAGAGCCTTGGGTTTTTTCTACAATTTCTTTTATTTTTGTAAGCGGAACACCTCCACCAATAATTCCTTTCAATTCTCCAGTATTATCATCTAATATAGGCGCTACGATTATAATATGAGGTAGATTGAGTATACTGCTGATGAATACCTTGCTGATATAACTTTTTTTATTTTGCAGCATATACTGGTAATATTCCCGATCAACATAGTCCCTGTGATAAATAATGTCATTATGAGGATTGCTATAGACGATTCTTCCTTGTGGACTCATATAGAACATTAAATCCATCCAACTATAGGTATCAAATATTTTATCTATACTTCTCTGTATCATCTCTAAATCATTATGGGTCGCATACTTTGCTACATATTCAACAGTATCTTGAGCAGCAGAAAGATATAAACTAACCTGTTCCGATATCATATCTGTTATAATCAGATTTTTATTTAGTATTTGATCTTTTATATCATTACTAAAAACCTTATAAGACATATAACTGGTTCCAGTTATTGTAATCATTACCAAGACAATAATAAGAGCTGGTATTCTAATGTTTAGGCTTTTGGGACTGATCATGATCTTCCTCCTAGGAGTTATTTCAAATATTCATCAAACACTTGAACTTATTGGCATTGCTTCTGCTCACTGGTATTTTATCCTTTTCATGTCCTTTCATGATAACTTGATAGGTCCCATTAAACCAATTATCAATCTCTAGTATTTCATCAATGTTAATCAAAAAACTTCTATGGCATCGAAAGAAGTTTCCATATTTTAGTTTTTCTTCCATTTCTCCTAATGTTAAATTTGAAGAAAAATCTCCTTTTTTAGATTTTATAGAGGTATTTCTTCCTTCAAGACTTACATATATAATATCTTGGGGATCTAATGGAATATGCTTTCCATTACTATAAACACATATTTTTGATGGATATTTGGGCTGTGCCAGGTAATTAATCAATTGATCTATATTTCCATTCCTTTTTTGTTGCTGCAAAAGTCCCGATACTCTCGAAATAGTATTGATAAGTCTAGATGCAGAAATGGGTTTTAAGATATAATCAATAGCATTAATCTCAAATGCTTTAATAGCATATTGATTATAGGCTGTAATAAACACAATAAATGGACAGATATCTGATTTTAAAGCTTCTTTAGCCAAATCAAAGCCACTGAGTCCTCTCATTTGAATATCTAAAAAAATAACATCAGGTTTTAAAGTTTTTATTAGTTCCAGAGCTATTTTACCATCGCCTGCTTCCCCAACTATCTCTATTTGAAAATCATCTATATTCTCTAATAAATATTTTATTTCTTCTCTTGCTGGAGCTTCATCATCTACGATGATACAACGCATATTGATTCCTCCTTATCAAAAGGCTCCTTGGGAATCCTCACTTTTACCACAGTTCCATTGCCAATTCTACTCCTAATTTCCAATCCATATTCTAATCCATATTTTACTTTTAATCGTCTATCCACATTTATCAATCCAATCCGTTCCTGCTGCTCAATTTCGGTTAGCAATTTTGACAATCTATCCGGTTCAATGCCAACACCATCATCCTCTACATATAAATCTATATAACCTTCTATTTCTCTGGCAATAATTCTCACCGTACCCCCTTCTTCTTTATTGAATATTCCATGTTTTACTGCATTTTCAACTATGGGTTGTAAGATCAAGGAAGGAATTATACACTGGATGTGAGCTGGTATATCATATATTATCTTTAACTTATCTCCAAAACGTGCTCTTTCTATGGCTAAATAAGATTCAATATTCCTAATCTCTTCTCTTAAATCTACTTCCTCATTGTTAAATTGAAGATTTTTTCTAAGGTGATCGGCTAAATGAATGATTAGTTCACGAGCATTTTCTGGTTGTGTACGGACAAATGATACAATTGTATTTAGTGCATTGAACAGAAAGTGAGGATTTATTTGAGCTTGCAATGCTCTAAGTTCTGCCTTGGCTAAAAGTTTTTGTTGATACTCAAGCTTACTCAATTCAATTTGAGTAGAAAAAAGCTGAACCAGCCCAAGAGCCAGTTGGATATCCATATTAGTAATTCCTAACTTATCACTCTTATATAACTTTAGAGCTCCAATGACTTTTTTTCCCTCTAAAAGAGGAGCAATCACTGCAGAACGTAACCTACAGCTTTGACAATAGCATCCGATCTCTTCAGCAGTATCTGCTATTTTGTATTCCCTCGTTTGGATAACTTCCCTTGTCAAAGCTGTCATAAGCTCACTACCTGTACGATGATGATCCTCACCTTCTCCTACATGAGCCAATATTTTTTCATTATCCGTAATCGCTACGGCTGCAAGGTCAGACATTTTGTAAATTATCTCTGCTGTTCTTTCAGCAGATTCTATATTAAAACCCATTCTCAGATATGGCAGAGTTTTATTCGCAATATTTAAAGCCAGCTGGGCTTGTGCTGCACCAATTCTCTCTCGCTCTAAAAATATACTTTGAGTAAGGGCAACAAAAATTCCAATTCCTATGGAATTCACAAAGATCATAGGAAACCAAATTATTTTGACTAGATTATACGCATCCTGAAATGGGCGAGCCAATACTAATATAATCATCATCTGAATCAATTCACTGAATGCACCTGTAACAAATGCCCAAAACCAGCTTTTCTTAGCATCTTTTATTAATCTTCCTATATAGCCGCCAATGATGCCCTCAACAATTGTTGAAACGGCACAAGCCGCTGCAGTAAATCCACCAATATCTATTGCCCACCGATGTCCACCTGCAATGATACCACTTAATAAACCTACAAAAGGTCCTCCTAACCATCCCCCTGCAAAAACTCCAATAACCCTTGAATTTGCAATGGCTCCATTAACAGGTATTCCTGAATAAGTACCAATAATTCCAAAAACACCAAATAACGTAGCCATTCCAATCTTTTCAATGAAATTCGTGTCATTTTTTAATACAAGTTTTTTGTATAAAGAAATTCTAGATAGTAAAAAAGCTAATATAATTATAATGCCTACACGATTTAAAAGACTATTAAAAAGAGTTAGCACCAGTTTGCCCCCCCTTTTGTTTAACATTAAAGGACTCTATTATATATTCATTATACAGGATTGCAAATCCAATCACAAATAGATGTCATAAATAGCGAAGAATTTAAAAAAAAGTAGATAGAGAAACATCTACTTTTTTAAGGAAGCTCCTATATAAAAAGAGCGTCTCCGACGCTTTCGCTAGGAAACCCTAGGTTTCCTTCGACGACAGCAAAGCTGTCTGAGCACCTTCCTGAAGGTGGCAGGGGATTTTATCTCACTTATCTTATGGTGCTATTTGCTATATCTATCGAAGAGTTCACCCTTAATATCTTCAATGGATATCCCTTTATCTACCATCAACACCAGCGTATGGTACAGCAGATCAGATATTTCATAAACTGATTCTGACTTATCGGTATTCTTAGCAGCGATAATCACTTCAGCAGCTTCTTCACCTATCTTTTTTAATATTTTATCAATGCCCTTATTAAAAAGATAAGTCGTATATGCCCCTTCTTTAGGGTTCATTTTGCGATCTACTATTCTTTGATAAAGTTGTTGAATAATATCTTTAGATGTCTCTATGCTCTTTTCCTCTTTATATATTGTTCTATAAAAACAGCTGACTGCACCAGTATGACATGCGTTCCCCGCAGGAACAACTTCTACCAACAGAGTATCCTGGTCGCAATCATACCATATTTCTTTGACTTCCTGATAATTTCCAGAAGATTCCCCTTTATTCCAAAGCTGCTTTCTACTTCTGCTGTAAAACCAAGTTCTTTTCGTCTCAAGGGTTTTTTCAAAAGCTTCCTCGTTCATATATGCCATCATCAGTACTTCTTTCGTGTTTATATCCTGAATAATTGCAGGGATGAGTCCATTTTCATTAAATTTAATATTGTGCAGCATTACCATATTAATTAGACCTCCTAATGGGTAGTCTGTGAGAAATCAAAAATTCTTTTAATTCATGAATTTTTATCTCTCCATAATGAAAAACCGAAGCAGCCAGTGCAGCATCTGCTTTTCCTTCATTGAGTACTTTTAGAAAATCTTCCATTTTACCAGCACCACCAGAAGCTACAACAGGAATATTTACTGTACTAGAAATCAAACGGGTAAGTCCTGTATCATAACCCTCCTTCACTCCATCAGTATCTATGCTATTGACAACAATCTCACCGGCTCCTAATTCTTCACCTTTTCTAGCCCATTCTATGGCATCGATTCCTGTATCTACTCTTCCACCATTAATATATACGGTCCATATTCCTTCTCTATTTATCTTAGCATCAATGGATAAAACCACACACTGCCTTCCATATTTTAGTGCTGCTTCAGTAATAATGCTCGGTTTATTTATGGCCGCAGAGTTGACCGATACTTTGTCTGCCCCAGCTCTTAAAACCGAATGAAAGTCCTCAATGCCCCTTATTCCTCCACCGACAGTAAAAGGAATGTTCACTTCTTCTGCTGTTTTTTCTACTACATTTAAAAATATATTACGGTTTTCATTAGAGGCTGTAATATCATAAAATACCAGCTCATCAGCCCCTTCTTCACTATAAAACTTCGCTAGCTTTACGGGGTCGTTTACGTCTGTTAGATTTTGAAACTTTTTTCCTTTAACAACCCTCCCACGATCCACATCTAGGCAAGGAATTATTCTCTTTGTAAGCATTCTAGCACCTCCTATAACTCTTCTAATTGAATATCTCCAGTATAAAGTGCTTTTCCAATAATTGCACCATATAAGTCCATAGTTTTTAACCGTTTTACATCCTCCTGTTTGCTAATACCGCCAGAGGCAATCAAATTCATTTTGATCTTTTGCTGGATTTGCTGCAATTCATTGAAATTAGGCCCCGAGAGCATTCCATCCTTTGCTATATCTGTATATATAAGGGTTTTTAGTCCCATATTTTGCAGTACAACAGCATAGTCTAAGGCTTTCTGATTGGTCGTTTTTTTCCATCCTTCAATGGCAATGAGACCATTGCGTGCATCTAAAGACACCGCAACATTTTCTGAGTATAGATTGAGTACCTGTTCAACAAAATCCACTTGATTAATAGCTGAAGTTCCCAATATAATTCTTTCCACACCACAGAATAAAACTTTCTTTACATCTTCTAGCTTTCGAATCCCTCCACCTACTTGAATAGGGATAGGTATAGTTTTGGCAATCTTCTCGATAATACTTAAGTTTACTGGTTCACCTTGTAATGCTCCATCTAAATCAACAATATGTAGGTATTTAGCACCCTTCTCATACCATTTTTTTGCAATCATGAGGGGATCTTCTCCAAAGACACTCTCCTTATCAAACTCTCCCTGCTCCAGTCGTACGCATTTTCCATTTCTTATATCAATAGCTGGAAAAACAATCATTTGATCAACTCCCCAAAATTTGTTAACAATTTTATTCCCGTTTTTCCACTCTTTTCAGGATGAAACTGCATACCTATTATATTATCTTTTCTTACTACAGCAGGAAAATCAACACCATATTCACAGTAGTATACTACTTCTTTTTCTTCTTTCTCTTTCAAATAATAGGAATGCACAAAGTATACATACTCTTCATTGCTTAACCCACGCCCTATAGGATCTTCTACATTTTTCTTTAACTGATTCCATCCCATATGAGGAACTTTAAGTCCGTTATCAAATCTAACAATCTCACCCTTTAAAAGTCCTAAGCCTTCCCATTCTCCATCCTCAAAACTCTTTTCGTACAATAGCTGCATGCCTAGGCAAATCCCTAAAACAGGCTTACCAGCTTCAATACTTTTTAGTAAGCCCTCCACCAAACCACTAGATCTCAGCTGGGCCATGGCATCTTTAAAAGCACCTACTCCTGGTAAAATCACAGCATGACTTCTCTCTATTTCTTTGTTTGTTGTGACAACTTGGGCTTGATATCCCAGATTATTTAATGCCTTATAGACACTCTTTAAATTTCCAACACCATAATCTATAATTGCAATCACCTAATACGCCTCCTGTCTGCAAAGATTTTTATTCGTTTACAATACACCTTTAGTCGATAATACACCGTCAATTCTATCTTGAATCATACTGGCTTGGTCTAAAGCCCTTCCCAATGCTTTAAAAATTGCTTCTATTTTATGGTGATTGTTTTTACCGTATAGCAATCGAACATGTAAAGTTATTTCTCCCTTAGCAGCAAAAGCTCTTAAAAACTCTTCCACTAATTCTGTTTCAAAATCACCAACTCGAGGTGTATCAAAATTTGCTTCAAAATGCAAGTAAGCTCTACCGCTAATATCAATTGAAACCATAGCAAGAGATTCATCCATCGGCGTAAATATGGTAGCATATCTTCCGATCTTCCGTTTATCCCCTAATGCTTCTTTAAAAACCTCTCCTAGCAAAATACCAACATCTTCTACTGTATGATGCCCATCTACATTCAAGTCTCCCTTGCAACTTAAATCCATATCCATAAATCCATGCTTACACATTAAATTCAGCATATGATCGAAAAAACCAATTCCCGTATGAATTTTTGCATTACCATTGCCATCAATATTTAATGATAATGAAATATCTGTCTCTGTAGTCTTCCTTGTGCGCTCAGCCTTCCTGGTCATATCCCTATCACTTCCTTCAACATCATTATTATTTTATCTTTTTTAAATATTCATTCTTTTGTCACCCTCATATATATCCTTTTATTGATTAAACCTTACTTTAATAGCATTTGCATGGGCATCTAAGCCTTCATGTAAAGCAAACTTATCTATTTTGTCTTTAACTTTTCCTAATTCTTCACTATTATAATAAATCACACTACTTTTCTTTATAAAATCCTCTACGCCCAAGGGTGATGAAAATTTTGCAGTACCGCTGGTTGGCAAAGTATGATTAGGCCCCGCAAAATAGTCACCCAATGGTTCTGGTGCATAATGACCTAAAAAGATAGCACCAGCATTGCGAATTTTAGGCAGGAGCTCAAAGGCGTTATTTGTCATTATTTCTAAATGCTCCGAAGCAATTTCATTAGCAATTTCTATAGCAGTATCCATATCCTCGGTCACAAATATGCCGCTATTTTGTTCCAATGCTTGACTAATAATTTGCGTTCTGTTCAAGGACTTCATTTGCTCTTTAACTGCATCCTTAACTTTTTCTGCCAAATTTATTGAGGTCGTAATCAAAATGGAGGATGCCATCTCATCATGTTCGGCTTGAGATAGTAGATCTGCTGCTGCAAATTGAGGATTTGCACTTTCATCAGCAAGAATACAAATCTCACTTGGACCAGCAATCATATCAATATTCACTTTACCAAATACTTGTTTTTTCGCGCGGGCTACATAGATATTTCCTGGCCCTACAATTTTATCAACGGGCAGGATGCTTTCTGTTCCATAAGCCAAAGCAGCAATGGACTGAGCTCCGCCTACTTTGTAAATCTCATCAACCTCTGCTATCTTTGCAGCTGCGAGGATATGAGGATTAATCTTCCCATCTGAGCCTGGAGGCGTTACCATTACAATACGCTTTACCCCTGCTATCTTAGCAGGTACTGCATTCATCAATACAGTGGAAGGGTAGGCTGCTTTTCCCCCAGGGACATATATCCCTACATTTTCTATTGGTGTAACTTTTTGTCCAAGAGCAATTCCATCATTTTTATAGTACATCCATGACTGTTGTACTTGTCTTTGATGATAATCCCATATATTATTTTTTGCTTCTTTTATTATTTCTAATAACTCTAAAGAAACAATTTCCATTGCTTCATTGATTTCATCTTCACTAACAGAAACAAAGGGCAAGGCAACTTTGTCAAACTGGCTGGTAAAGTCTATAAGTGCACTATCCCCTTCTTTTTTTACCTTTTCAATAATCATCTTTACAATGTCATCTATTTTATCAAGGTTTTCTTCTTTGCGCAGTTCTAACATTTTATTGAGTTGCTCTTTATAGTCTTTTTTGCATACCGATATAATTTTCAAGATCATTGTCCTCCCTCTCTTTTATGTCTTGCTGCAATCCTTCTATAATAAATCTAATTCTCTCAAGTTTTGTTTTAAAGCTAACCTTGTTGGCCACTAACCTTGCACTTATTTCACAAATCTCTTCAATAATTACCAATCCGTTATCCCTCAAAGTTGTTCCCGTTTCAACAATATCCACAATTACATCCGAAAGACCAATCAGTGGTGCTAGTTCTACCGATCCATTTAATTTAATAATTTCTATGGGGCGACCCTTACTAAGATAATGTCGTTGAGCAATTTTTGGAAATTTAGTTGCTACTTTTGTTTTTTTATCTGGTACATCTTTATAATTTTTTAGTGCAGCTACTGCAAATTTGCATCGTCCAAATCCTAAATCCATAATTTCATATAAGCTTGCATCACTTTCTAATAAAATATCTTTTCCTAAGACCCCAATATCAGCTGCTCCTTTTTCTACATATATGGCTACATCACTAGGTTTCACAAAAATAATCCGTATTTTTTCTGTCTCATTTTCGAAAATTAGCTTTCGGCTTTTAGGATGATACTCGCTAAAAGTTATACCTGCTTTTTCAAACATTTTTAATGTTTCCTCTGCTAAACGTCCCTTTGCTAACGCAACATTTACAAAATCCACCTTTTGACCTCCCTAATGAATAGAAAAAAATACTTCTTGTGTCTCAAGACTCTTCAGAAACTGAATAGATGTATTTTTTCGTATTTGATTATTCCTAATATTTATAATTTTAAGATTCTCTTCAGTAAATTGAATAATCTCTTTAATGTTTCTAAAGTCTGCATTCTTAATTTGTTTTTTAATATCTTCTTCATTTAAATCACATTCAACAATGTAACCCTTATTTCTAAGGTTTTCTGCCAGTTCAAAGGCCTCTCCTCTTTTTTGTGAGTTATAGAGGATTAGATAATCTGTATAACATGTAGCTGCTTTCTGAGTACTGTTCATTTCAATAACCTCCATTAGCTCATCAATATTTATTCCAAGGCCTGTTGCTGGTATTGCTTCCCCGTATTGCTTTGTTAAGTTATCATATCTGCCGCCGCTTATCAATGACTTTCCATAGTTATGAACATAACCCTTAAAAATAACCCCTGAGTAGTAGTCCAAATGATTTACCAACCCAAAATCAATTGTAACATATTTCTGGTATCCATAGTCTTTTAGAATATCATATACCTCTTGTAAATAATCCACAGCTCTTTTCATTTTTTCGTTGATCGCAAGGGTTTTTGCATGGGCTATTACCTCTACTGGTTCTCCATATAGGGATGGAATGCGAAGAATTACATTTTTGATCGTCTCTTCCATATCTAGGGTTTTCAGCATATTGGTCAGTTCAGCAAAGTTCTTTTCTTCAATCAGCTTACGAATATAATCTTTTTTTTCCTTTCCCATATCTAATTCTGTCATCAATCCTTTAAAATAGGCAGCCTGACCTAAATCTATCTGAAAGTTTTTTAATCCACTATCGATAAGTGTCTTTATTCCTACTGCTACAATTTCAGCATCCGCATCAGGCTTTTCACTTCCCAAATACTCAATACCGGCTTGCATAAACTCTCTTTTATTTCCAGACTGCTCTTCACTAATTCTAAAAACATTGGCAATATAGGAAAATTTCAAATATCCTTTAGAAGCGCCATAACTTGTTGCCGCCATCCGAGCGATAGGAACTGTAACATCTGGCCTTAGTACTAAAATTTTACCGTTTCCATCAATAAATTTAAACATTTCATCCCTATGAATTGTACCGTCAACTCCTGCAAATAGATCATAGTATTCAAAGGTAGGAGTCAATATCTGACGGTATCCAAAGCTTTTAAACCGTTTTTTTATATGCATAATTACTTTATCTTTAGCTTCATATTCATCCCAATGTATATCTGATACCCCTTCAGGTATATAAGTTTTAAACTGCAGCATAAATCCATTCTCCCCTTTATTAATTTATCGCTTTATTGTACTAAACTATTTATAGTTTAATATGTTTTTCACTATTCGTCAATAAGGAAATTTAAAAAAGAGATACTGAAAATCCAGATCTCTTTACATAACAATACGTCGTATTCCTATTCGTTTATCATAATGACAGCGATTACAGTAAAACAAGTGCACACATTGCTCATGGGGGGCATCATCAATTCTTTGAGTTATATCCATAGGAAGATAGGTACTATAGTCATCGAAATAGTCTTGGATGGCACCTGTGTTTTCCATGGGAGTATGACAGCTAGGACATAGATATATATAATTGTCCATTGCATTGCATAAAGGACATACCAGCTCCATACTTTGCACCTCCTATCTAACTATTATTTTTAACTTCTAAAAAGAAACCATGCCTTCATAATTCTTCCATTATATTTACCCCTATGGTTTTCAACCTCCTAACTTGATTTTTGAAATCAACCGCTGCTCTGGATGATTGCAGGGATACCAAAGTTCAAATTCGTCAATAAGTGCATGATACTTAAAATCTAGTTGACGCACCTCTTCCCA
>JBFNEZ010000102.1:0-13282 GCA_040797825.1 Thermotaleaceae bacterium
GTCCTAAACATCCAAGTGCAAAAAACATTATGGTAGGAGTTATTGGGAGTACCTATGTGGAATTCTATTGCAAGCATTGTAAAGAAACTTACTTGGCCTATATATCATTAAAAGCTGATGATAGTGAAACATTTCTCCAGGTAAAAATAGAGAAAAAAGAGAATAAAAAACAAAACTTGAGTTTACTTATTAACGACACGCAATGCAAACTTTATACACTAGAAGAAAAAAATTAGCTAGAACAATTAAAACAGAGTCCTTAGAGACCAAAGATGTAAAGCTAGAGACCAAAGAGTCCAAATAGACAAAATAATATTAAACAGGCTAGCAATATATGCTGTTTAATAACATTTGTTTGTTTGGGTTTTTTTTATTTTTCAAAAGAAGGAGGGATGGATAAGAAAAATGGAGATGACTGCAGCAGTACAAGAAAAAAATCAAGCTGAGTATGAAAAGTTAATAATTAATTTTAGAAGTAAAAATGGATTTCAGAAGGTAGGACATAAAGGGTTTGCAGTACTAACTACACTATGGGAAACAGCTTCAAAGAAGCACTGGGATGAAAAAATTTCATTGTACAACAAAGATCTAGTATGTTTTGCAGCTCTAAGAGATGCGGCTGAGTTATATGTAATTAGGGAAAAATTAATTAAACATGGGTTTTTAAAAAAATACATTGGCCCAGGACAAGGATCTAGAGAAAAGGCCATATATTTTTTAAATTATAACTTCTAAATAATTGAAATTGAAAGTCAATTGATTTTTAAAAAGGAACAATATTAAACTTTTTTATGAGGCAATATAAAAAGTTAATTTTCTTCAAAATTAAATAAAAGACCATATATGATTTTAGATTTAAACGAAAAGACTCATTATTCTGCACTAGCACATTCTATTAGGGGGAATTTGAATGTACGAGGATAAGGCCACCTGGACTGATTTAACGATGGAATATAAGGATAGTTTGGATAAGATCAAGGAAGTAAAGACTCGTAGAAAGCACTCCAAAAATCATACTGATGCTGTGGACTGTGAAATTGCTGGCAGTATGGAGAGTGATTTGACTCAGACAGTTAGGGAGCTGAGGAAGAAGGTGCTTTATGAATATAATACTATTACTGAAGAGGATATCATTAATCCTAAATATAGTTTGACTGAGAGACAAAAGGAAATTCTGTTATTAAGACAGCAGCATAATAGTTATACGAAGGTTGCTAATATTATCAATTCAGATCCAAGAATAGTATTTAAGATATATAATAGGGCAATAGATAAACTTTTGAAAAAGAAAGAGCAGGAAAATAGCCTTGACGGATTAACTGGATTAAGTAAAAGGCAAGAGGAAATTTATGACTTATATTTTAATAAGCATTTTAAACCAAAACAAATTGCAAATAGGTTAGGAGTGAGTGTAAATACAGTAAAGGGATATTTACAAAGAATAAAGCAAAAAACGGGTGTCAAAATAGGGTGAAATTGATTAGGGGATAGGTGTGTCTAAAATCAGATTTAAAACTTAAAAAAATATGGGGTAGTCGGATTTAAGTATTGAAACTTTAAATAATATAAGATAGAAAGGAATGAAAATAAATATGAATAATGGAGTATACGTAGGTTTGCCAACGAGCAATAAAGAGATAAAATTTGATACATATAAAGCCAATGATAGAAGTGAAAACGCTATTAGTTTAGGGGTTACAGGACAAGGCAGGGGTTTTTATAATAAGCAGATGCTATTGAAAACTATTCAAGAATGTAATAAAGGAATTGTAGTGATTGATCCTGAAGCAGACCGTAAATAAAAATGATTTCAATATCAAAATCCGAATACCCAAAATATGATTTTGAAAATAGTAAAAAAGGAGGCTGAGGAAGATATCAAACGAAAAAGCAACCATAATTATAGTTATTTTAACTGGTGCAATGGTTATATCAAGTATAAAAAGTGAAATTTACTCAAAAACATTTAGAATGTTTTCAACGTTTCTAATCATCTCAATTCTAATATTTAAGCATAACGAAATAATAACAATAACTCAAAAAATCATAAATACCTTATGGCCTCCGATCATACAGCTCATAGAAAAAGGGGTAGAAAATTTTGCCAGGCTCTTGTACTTTATAGGGGGTGGCTAAAAATTGGCAAAAAAACAAGCAAGTATTACCGAACAAATAATAGATTTTTTTACCAAGGTGTTATTTACAGCTATATTTACAGGAATAGCGTCAACTATTTTTCTTAGAACATCCTTGGTAGAAAAATATCCAGAAGTAACAGTTTATGCAATAGAGGGAAAAAAATTAGGGTTTGGTATTTCAGGATTAATCATCTTGGTCTATGTTGTATGGACAAAAAAAGAACTCATATTAAAAACAGCAATGGCATTAGTTGCAACACTTACGGTGTTGTTTTTTAAATTTGTTAAAAAGCTTATTAAAAAGCTGAATATCAACTTTATCAAGATAAATGAAAAAAATGAAGATTCAGAAGAAAAAAAAGAAAAGACAGTAGATAAAAAAGTTTTTGAACTGGAAGGTTATCCAAGCTCGGAAATTTTACCGATACAGCCAAAGATTAAGATAGAAAACACAGGAGAAAAAATAGCACAAATGCTTCCAGCAGCATTAAAGAAAATAGGCACCAAAGAAGAGATTATAGAAGACATAAAAATTACCAATGTTTCAAATGGGCCTGCTTCTGCTCTCATCGAAATAGAGCTTCCAGATGGATTCACACAATCTCAAATGGAAAGCACCACAAGAAACCTAAAGGCAGCTCTGGGGGTACCATCGTTACAAATAATAGAAGGATCAGCTGCTGGAAGAAGTGGGCTTATCGTAGGACATGAAAAACAAGCTCCTGTGTATCTGAGAAGCTTGATTGAAACAAAGGAATTTAAAAATGCTGTTAAAAAAATGATACTACCGATTCCTGTAGGAATTGATGTAATGGGCAATATTGTATTTGAAGACTTAACAAAATTTCCTCATGCCCTGGTGGCAGGGTCTACCAATAGCGGCAAAAGCGTATGGCTAAATCAAGTGATTGCTTGCCTTGCTTTTTGTAAGTCTCCAAAGGAAATGCAATTTATTCTAGTGGATCCTAAAAAAGTAGAATTTCCCATGTTTGAAAATTTACCTCATGTAGCACGTATAGAAACAGACCCACAAAAAGCTGTAGAGAGATTAAATAATCTAGTGGAGGAAATGGATCGGCGGTATGCATTATTTCAAAAGGCTAGAACTAAAAATATTGCAGGCTACAATGAAAAGGTCAAAACAGAAGAAAAGCTGCCTTATATCGTAGAAATTGTAGATGAATTTAATGATTTAATGATGGTAGCAGGAGCCAGCGTAATAGAGCCCCTCATTATAAGATTAGCACAACTTGCTAGGGGAGCAGGAATTCATCTTATTATTGCAACCCAAAGGCCATCGGTGGATGTTATCACTGGTGTAATCAAGGGGAATCTACCAACAAGAATATGCTTCTCTCTAAAATCCCAATCTGATTATTCAACGGTGTTTGGGAATCAGTCGGGGATTAATTTTCACTTAAGAGGCCGTGGTGATGGTATAGCCAGTATCGAAGGGAGACTAGATGGATTTTTAAGATTTCAAGGAGCTGCCGTAAGCTTAAATGAAAGTGAGGAAGAGGCAACAATAAAAGCTATAGGAGAATATTGGAGAAGCAGAGAAGCAGAATTTAAAAAAGATATAGAGGGTGTTATGAATATTGAAAATACTAGCATAATAACACCTCCAGAGGAGGAAACAGTATACCGAAAGGAGGTATATACTGGAAAGAAATTAATCAGGCTATACGAGGAAGACGATGATGCGACAGAGCCTTTACAGCAAGATGATGTTGAGGAAGCTTCTAAAGAAGATAGAGAAGCTTTAGAGTACGAGGTTGCCTTGAAAATTATAGAACAAATTGATAATACGCCAGATGATGAAGAAGTATACATATCAGCTAGAAAAATCAGAAATGATTTAAGAAAAGATACAAATAAAATAAAAGATATTATGGAAGTATTTGCTATGAAGGGATATGTTGAAGCAGTAAAAGGAAGGGGATTTAAGGTCCTGAATGAAGAAATATTTTATCGGGTATGTGATGCATTTGAGGAAAAGAAAGAAGATATAGGATAAAGAAGAAGGTGTTATTAAACAGTGTTATTATGGGTGCTATTATGAGGTGTTATTATACCCTTTTAGGCCCTTAAAATAACTAGCTGATAGGGGGGTGACCCCCGATGAGTAATAACACCTGAAAATTTAAAGGAATTTGAGTTGAAGATCATGAACAAAAAAGCACAAGAACAAGAAATTGCTACCATGAAAAAAATTGTATTTGCCGTCATGCCGGAAGCCATTAAAAGAGCCAGTGGAGATGGAAAGTATCCCTTTAGCGCAAGAGGATTGTATTATCAGGTAAGGCCCTTAATACAAAAATATACCAAAAAAGAATTAAGCTATGAATACTTTACTCCTCCGTTGTTGACAGAATACCAGGAACTATATGGGGAAATAAAAGGACTCTACTATGAAGCAAGAGGTGTACTTATAGAACCCCATACAGGCAGAGAAATTCCGTTGGGAACAAGAGAGGTATCTGCTTACCAGGCAGAGGCCTGGCTTTTTAACAAAATACTGTATGTTGAAAAAACAGGACTACTACCAATCTTAAAGGCGGCAAAAATCGGGGAAAAGTATGATATGGCACTCATGTCAAGCCAGGGCTTTGCTAATCGATCCGCAAAGGAGCTGCTGTCTGAATTCGAAAAGGAATTTGAAGAAATGACAATTCTATGCATCCATGACTGTGATATTAGCGGTCATGAGATCGCCAGGACACTGGCGGAGGAAACCCGAACCAGTAAGCGTAGGATCCGAATCATTGATCTGGGATTAAGTGTAGAAGATGTACAACAGTGGCAGCTAGAAACGGAAAATGTATATATCAGACAAACACCGCCGGCAGAATTTTTAAATCGTCTTTCAAGATTAGAAAGGCGCTTTTTTCTTGGAAAAAAAATCAATGCCCATAATGGAACACTCAAAGGACAGCGGTGTGAATTAAACGCTTTTAGACCTGATGATTTAATAACACCTAGATTCTACGTGCAATCTACTCATATAACCCTTTAAGCAAGTATTTATAATCGTTAAGCCAAAACCATTCTTTCACCCAATGGGTGAAAGAAAATTGCAGCAAATTAACATCTATTTGTATGTTTTTTGTCTTGTTTGATGGGTAAAAATGTAACAAATAGAGGTGTTGTGAAGGAGATGGCTTATGATAAATAAAATCGAGTTTAAGGCTAAAAATCTTACCTCAAATGCAGGACTTTTTCTGATGCTAGAGAACACTAAAAATAACGGCATTTTTGAGATGATTGAAAATGACCTCACTTTTGAAAGCGCTTCTGTAAACAAGATTAAAATGAATCATGTTAAAACCATGCTCTCTGGTCATTTTATAGGCATAGATAAGCTCGAACGTTTAAAACTTTTAAAGAATGATCCCCTTGTTCGTGAATTCGATATTTCTGTTAAAGAGCCTGAAACCGTGTCGCGTTTTTTAAGCAACTTCAGCTTCAAAACGACGCAAATGTTCAGAGAAATCAACTTCAAAGTGTTTAAAAAGCTACTTTCTAAAAGTGGATTGACATCCATCACTATTGATATCGATAGCAGTGTCATTAATGTAGAAGGCCACCAAGAAGGCGCTACTAAAGGTTACAATCCTAAAAAGCTGGGCAATCGATGCTACAATGTCCAGTTTGCCTTTTGTGATGAACTCAAAGCCTATGTCACTGGTTTTGTTAGAAGTGGTAATGCATACACCGCAAATGGTGCTGCTGAACTGATTAAAGAGATTGTTGCCACTCTTAAAGCTCAAAACTTGGAAATCTTTTTCCGTATGGATAGTGGCTACTTCGATGAAGAAATCATTGAAACAATCGAGTCTCTTGGTTGCAAATACTTAATTAAAGCTAAAGCTTATGCAACACTTGTCTCCCAAGTGACCGCTTCCTCTGCTGTGTTTCTTAAAGGTATAGACGGCAGAGAAACCGCTGAGCTGCTTATAAAATTGGATAAGTGGAAGAAAAAAAGAAGATTTGTCGTGTCTCGCGTTCTGAAACCCGAAAAAGAAAGAGCTCAGTTAAGCCTGTTAGAAGGTTCAGAGTACGACTATTTTTTCTTTGTCACCAATACAGACCTAGAGTCAGAAGCGGTGGTTCTCTCCTATGAAAAGCGTGGCAATGCTGAAAACTATATCAAAGAAGCAAAATACGACATGTCAGTAGGCCACTTGCTTTTGAAATCATTCTGGGCAAATGAAGCAGTATTCCAAATGATGATGCTTTCATACAATCTGTTTTTACTCTTCAAATTTGACTACTTGGATGTGTCTGAATATAGGCAGCAGATAAAGACATTTCGCTTGAAATACGTTTTTCTTGCGGCCAAAATTATCAAAACAGCTAGGTCTGTGATTATGAAGCTCTCAAGCAAATATCCTTATCAAGAGGTGTATAAAAAATGTATCTGCTTAGAGTCGTAACGATTGATAAATTGGCGCTTGAATCGCTTGAATGAATCGAGTGGTTTATTAATTGAACCTAGAATTGTGATATTTGCAACTTAATTGAGAATAATGGGTATATCTTATTCAAATGTGTTGAGGAAGGGGTGTGAATAATGTTAAAATGTAGGAGTAACTACTTGAATTCTTCGTAGGTTCAGCGAAAATATCGATTTTTAATGGTTTTCGTAAAACGACGTAGAATTTAGGAGTGAATTATAATTTTTATAATTGTTTTCAACAAAGTTTACCCATAAATCTTCCAAAGAAAGATTTTGCTCTAAAGAATTCATAACTAATTGTGACCAAGGAGATTAGGAAGAATTTATATCTAATAATTATTAAGAGATATTAATTTATAATCATAAAAATTAAAAGTTAATTATTTAACAAATAGATATTGCATTCTACTTATATAGTGGTATAATGAAATCGACTATTTAAATATATCTTAAAATTTAAAATCTTAAATAAAAATGTTATAATTAGTTATTAAATTTGACATCAAAAAATAAATTATGCAATGTAAAAGGGAGTGAAATGAATGAATTGTTGTGGAGGAAACAAAGCAATTGAAGAAAAGCAACAGGACGTAAGTATTGATGTTGTAAAATTGAAGGAAATGTTAAAGAAGTATGATGGGATGGAAGGCAGTCTAATCAGCATTCTTCAAGAGGTTCAGGAAATGTATAATTATTTGCCAATTGAAGCCCTTAACTATATTGCTGAGGAAACTGGCATAAAGCCTACTAAAATTCATGGGGTTGCTACTTTTTATACACAATTTCGTTTAAAGCCCATAGGCAAACATTTAATTATGCTTTGTCAAGGTACCGCCTGTCACGTAAATGGTTCAAAGTCTATCGAAGAAGCCATCTGTGATGAGTTGCATATAAAGGAGGGCGAAACAACAGAAGACAATCTATTTACTTTAAACAATGTTGCATGTCTTGGTTGTTGCAGCTTATCCCCTGTAATGATGATTAATGGCGAGACCTATGGAAACTTGACAGCTGATGGAGCTAGAAAAATTATCAGAGATATGAAGAAAGCTGAAGAAAATGTACAAGAGGGGGCTTAAGTCATGAAGATTATTGTGGGGCAAGGAAGTTGTGGAATTGCTGCTGGTGCAAATAAGGTATATGAGGCTATAGAAAAAGAATTAGAACAAAGAGGTTTGGAAGTTGAGCTAGCCCTTACTGGTTGTATAGGTATGTGTTATTTAGAACCAATTATTGATATAGTAAATGACCAGGATGAGAAAACAACCTATGTAAAGGTGACACCAGAAATGGTCAAGGAAATTATTGAAGCAAATATTGTCAAGGGCGAAAAAATAGAAAAATATATGATTTCTGAAGAGGATCAAAAAGCTCTTGAAAAGCAGCAAAGAGTTACTTTAAGAAATTGCGGTATGATGAATCCGGAAAGCATAGATGAATATATAGCTAGGGGTGGCTATAAAGCCATTGAAAAGTGTATTAAAAGCAAAACGCCTGAAGAGGTTATTGAAGAAATTAAGGTATCAGGACTAAGGGGAAGGGGAGGCGCTGGATTCCCTACTTGGTTTAAATGGAATGCTGCTCGTCAATCTCCTGGGGATACAAAATACATTATTTGTAATGCTGATGAAGGAGATCCAGGTGCCTTTATGGATAGAAGTATATTGGAAGGAGATCCACATAGCCTTATAGAGGGAATGTTGATAGGTGGCTATGCTATGGGAGCTAAAGAAGGCGTTATTTATGTAAGAGCTGAATATCCGCTTGCTATTTTACGTTTAAAGAGAGCTATTGAAGATGCTAAAGAAAGAGGTTATTTAGGTAAGAACCTCTTTAATGAGAATAAATTTGACTTTAGTCTAAGAATTAAAGCAGGAGCAGGTGCCTTTGTATGTGGAGAAGAAACTGCTTTGATTGCCTCCCTAGAAGGGGAAAGAGGAATGCCAAGATTAAAGCCTCCTTTCCCAGCACAAAAAGGTTATTGGCAAAAACCAAGTAATATTAATAATGTAGAGACATTGGCAAATGTTCCTTGGATCATAGAAAATGGCGGCAGTGCTTTTGCAGCTATGGGAACAGAAACAAGTAAAGGAACCAAGGTATTTGCTCTAACAGGGAAGATAAAAAATGGTGGCTTGGTTGAAGTACCTATGGGGATTCCTCTAAAAGAAGTTATCTATGGAATCGGGGGAGGAATTAAGGAGGACAAAGCCTTTAAAGCTGTACAAATGGGAGGACCTTCTGGTGGATGTATCCCTTCTAGTCTTTTAGATACCTCAGTAGACTATGACTCCATAACGAAAACTGGAGCAATTATGGGTTCTGGCGGGATGGTAGTCATGGACGAAACTACTTGTATGGTGGATATGGCTCGATTCTTTTTAGATTTTACCCGTAAGGAATCCTGTGGAAAATGTATTCACTGTAGGATTGGTACAAAAAGAATGTTAGAAATATTGACCCGTATCTGTGCAGGAGAAGGAAAAGATGGTGATATAGAGCTGTTGGAGGAGTTAGGTGTTAAAATTAAAGAAGGTTCTTTGTGTGGGTTAGGACAAACAGCACCAAATCCCGTGTTAAGTACCATACGGTATTTTAGAGATGAGTATGAAAAGCATATCTACGACAAAAAATGTCCAGCAAAACAATGTGCTACGCTCCTCACCTATTCCATCAATAGTGAAAATTGTATTGGATGTACAGTATGTGCTCGAAACTGTCCTACAAATGCTATATCTGGCGAAAGAAAAGAAGTACACAGCATCGATCAGAGTCTATGCGTAAAATGCGGCAAATGTAAAACTGTATGTAAGTTTAATGCAGTAGAAGTAGAGTAGCAGGATAGGGGGAAATAGATATGTCAAAGATAAGACTTAATATAAATGGAAAAGAAGTAGTAGGTCATAAAGGTCAGACAGTACTAGACATCGCTAGAGAAAATGGTATAGAGATTCCTACCATGTGTCATGATGATAGGGTAAAGGCCTATGGTTCCTGTGGACTTTGTGTTGTGGAAGTAGAAGGCGTACCGAAACTATTAAGGTCCTGTGCCACTGAAGCAAACGATGGCATGATCGTTTTGACAGATACACCTAAGGTAAAGGGTTCAAGAAAAATTGCTTTAGAACTTCTTTTATCTGATCACGTGGGAGATTGTCGTCCACCCTGTGTAAGAGCTTGTCCAGCGAAAACCGACTGTCAAGGATATGTAGGATTAATCGCGAATGGAGAATATAAAGAAGCAGTAAAATTGATTAAAGAACAGTTGCCTCTTCCTGCCAGTATAGGTAGAGTATGTCCACATCCTTGCGAGGAGGCCTGTAGAAGAGAATTGGTGGAAGAACCAGTATCCATTATGTGGTTAAAAAGATTTGTGGCAGATATTGATTTAAGAGATAAGGAAGAGTTTATTCCAGAAATCAAACCAGCAACAGGTAAAAAAGTAGCTGTTATTGGTGGAGGCCCCAGTGGTCTTACAACAGCTTATTATCTTGCTAAGGAAGGACATGAGGTTGTTATTTATGAAGCCATGCCAAAGCTGGGAGGAATGCTTCGTTATGGTATTCCACAGTATCGTCTTCCAAAAGAAGTACTAGATCTAGAAATAGCTATTATTGAAAAAATGGGCGTGAAGATGATCACCAATATAAAAATTGGTAAAGACATTCAACTAAGCCATTTAAGAGAAACCTTTGATGCTGTATATGCTTCTATAGGAGCATGGAATAGTACAAAACTTAACTGCCCAGGAGAAGATCTTGAGGGAGTTGTTGGTGGTATTGAGTTTTTAACAAAGTTTGCTGTAAATCAACCAGTTAACATTGGCAAGAGAATTGCTGTTGTTGGTGGAGGAAACACAGCGATGGACGCCTGTAGAACTGCTATGAGATTGGGAGCTGAAGAGGTCTATAATCTCTACCGTAGAACAAAGGCGGAAATGCCTGCTGAAGATATAGAAATAGAAGAAGCAGAAGAAGAAGGCATCACCTTTAAGTTCCTTGTAAGTCCAATTGAAATCATTGGAGAGGATGGCAAGGTATCTAAAGTACGACTTCAAAAAATGCAACTAGGAGAACCAGATGATAGAGGAAGAAGATCTCCTGTACCGATTCAAGGAGAAGAAGAAATCATTGAAGTAGATTGTGTTATCTCTGCTATAGGCCAATCTGTAAATATAGAGGGGCTTGAAGAACTTGAATTAACAAGAAGAGGTACGATTCATGCCGATGAAAATAGCTTTTCAACCAATTTACCAGGAGTATTTGCTGGTGGAGATGCTACCAATAAAGGACCATCTATTGCTATAGAGGCAATAGGAGAAGGGAAAAGAGCATCACAGGTTATCTGTAGATATTTAGAAGGAGAATTGATTCCATATAAAGAGCCTTATTATGTAACCAATGATGATTTAACAGAAGAGGATTTTGAAGATAGAGAAAAAAGTTATCGACCTTCTATGTCTCATCTTTCACCTGAATATAGAAAAACAAACTTTGAAGAGATTGTAGCTGGATATACTGAAGAAGATGCTAAGAAGGAAGCAGCACGATGTCTTGAGTGCGGCTGCCATGACTACTTTGAATGTAAATTAATTCAATTGGCAAATGAGTACGAAGTAGAACCAGAAAGATTAAGTGGAGAAGTGCATAAGCGAGAAGAAGAGGAGAATCATCCTTTTATTTTAAGAAACCCTGACAAATGTGTTTTATGTGGACTTTGTGTAAGAACCTGTGATGAAGTCATGGGAGTTGCAGCTTTAGGATTGACCAATAGAGGATTTGATGCTATGGTTGAACCAGCATTTAACACACCTTTACAAGAAACCAACTGCATATCCTGTGGACAGTGTGTCAATGTATGTCCTACGGGTGCTCTTCAGGAAAGATTAAGTATAGAAAAGTCTGTTCCTGTGGAAACAACCACTACTTCTACAGTATGCGGACATTGTAGTGTTGGCTGTAATATCAACATTCATTCTAAGGGCGACATGTTGGTGAAATCTGTACCGGAAAGAGAAAGTAAAGTGAACGAAGGCTTAGCATGTGTGAAGGGCAAATTTGGTTTTGATATTGGACAAAAAGGTGCAAGAATAACAAAACCGATGATTAGAAAAGAAGGTAAGCTTCAAGAAGTTTCATGGGAAGAAGCACTGCTTTATACTGCTAAGAAGGCTCAGAGCTTAAACTTATTACACGGTAATGACGCTGTAGCAGTTTCAGTGTCAGATCGATATACAAATGAAGAGATTTATTTAATTTCTAAGGTTGGCAAAGACATATTAAATACTTCTAACATTTGCAGCTTCAATAGTGTTGAAGCAGGTATAGAAACTGTATTAGGCTGCGATGCCTCTGCCAATACTTTTGATGAATTGTTATCAACAGAAGTCATTCTATTGGTTGGAACAGACATTATGAAAAATCATACCATTGCTGGACTAAAGGTAAAGAAGGCCGTGGAAAATGGTGCAAAGCTTATTGTTATCAATCCTTTTAAATCTCAAGTAGATGAATGGGCTCATAGAAAAGTAACACCTTCAAATGACATTGTATTCTTGAAGGAAATCACAAAAGCTTTAGCAGAAAAAGGCTGCAAGACAAAGGCTGAATGGGTTGATGGATTTGAAGCCCTAAAAGCTGATTTAGAAAATATAGAAATCAGTAAAGAAGCTCAGGAAATTGCAGAACTTTATGGTACTTCAAGAAAAGCAATGATTGTATTTGAAGAAAATAGCGTTACTGCTGATGCAGCAAAACTGTTAGCAAATATGGCGGTTGTTTCAGGCCATATAGGCAGTCCTAGAAATGGTATTGTACAGCTTAAACAAAATGCTAACAGCCAAGGTCTAAAGGACATGGGTGTTCAACAAGCGACAGCAGCTATTGCTAAAGGTATTCAAGAGAAAGAAATAAAAGGCTTATTGGTCTTTGGAGAAAATATCCCCCATATTAATGTTAGTGGATTAAACTTCCTAATGGTTCAAGACACACATTTAACTGAAACTGCCCAAAAGGCTGATGTTGTCCTGCCTGGTGCAAGTTTTGTAGAATCAAGAGGAACCTTTACAAACTCTGAAAGAAGGGTTCAAAAATTAAATCAAGTCATAAGTTCTATTGCTGGATATGAGAATTGGGAAATCATTATTAAGCTTGCCAATGCCCTAAATCATAGCATGGCATATGCTAGTCCTGATGAAGTCTTAAAGGAAATAGCTAAAACCCAGAAGGAATATGCTGGCATAGATAGACAATATGGCGAGATTTGGCCACTAAGCGAGGGTTCAGCATTATATAGAGAAGGTTTCCACTTTGCTGATAAAAAAGCAAGGCTACAGGTTGTTGGAGATGGATTGTTGTTTGTAGAAAATATCAATACCAATAATTTAACCAATAGCTTTATGGAGCTATTAGTAAGAGAAAATATAAATTAAGATACATGAATAGCTAAAAAGCTGAGTCTTGCCTAGGCAAGACTCAGCTTTTTAGCTATTCATAGTTAAGGAAATAGTTTGTTGACTATAAAAATATATTAAGAGGAAACTAGGACCATTAAAAAAAGTAGCCATTAAAATTATTAAAGGCTGGTTAAGGCTATTCGATTTTGGAAAAAAACTTCAAAAATATAATAATGAAAAAAATATACATATTAATTACTCCATTAAAAATCAAGGTTTCAACATCCAAAC
>JBFNEZ010000103.1:0-13274 GCA_040797825.1 Thermotaleaceae bacterium
TGATGAATATCTTCAATCCGTTTCATGTCAGCCAGTATTTTAGGAAGCTTCATACCCACCTCATTGAGCGTTATACTGGAAGCAAAGAAGCTGGCCATAATACTCTGAAATGCAACCAAGGCACCTACAGTTAATTCTCCATGTATGATTAGATAACCGCCTGTATAGAGGACAGCCACCGTAGTGAGCATGGAAATAAGCGACGGAAGATTCATGAGTCCTTGGATATGGGCACTTGCTTCTTGCTTCTCATTGATTAATTTCCCTTGATATCCGGCCCATTTTTCAAAAAAGGCCTGCTCAGAGCTAGTCGTTTTGATTGTCTCAATTAATTGAATATCAGATATGGAAGCCCCCATAAGCTTCATATTGGACATACTGATGCGGTTGTTCATGGCTTCTTGAACCTTCATATTCCATGCTAAAATAACCAAATTGACCATAGACAAAGCCAGGATCAAGGCTGTGAGCAAGGGGTTATAATAAAACAAAGCAATAATAAATACAATCATAGCCATGGAAGCTGCCAGCCCATTTACCAAATCGATTGCCATAAAGGCTGTTACATTATCTACATTTCTTACCCTAGCACTCACATCTCCAGCATAGCGCTGCATAAAAAAATTCGCCGGCAGGTGTATTGTCTTCCAAATCAGCCTGCTGTTCTCGCTCAGTCTGATTTTTTCCAAAAGACGAGAATTAAGAATACGATAACTATAGTTTGACAAACCCCTGAGCCCTGCAACGACCAACAAACCAAGAAGCACTCCTACAAGCCAATGACTCCGTCCATTGAGCCAGACTTCATCCAGGAATACCTTCGCCAGCCAAGCTAGGAATAGGGTAGGCAGTGTCATCATAAACCCTAAAAAGCCTGTATGGACTATCTCCGGTTTATATCTGTTCAACAGCTTCGTAAAATTATCAAGGCTCATTTGACTGCTTCCCGAAGGCTGAAATTCCCCAGTTTTTTCAAATGCAATGACTATACCCGTAAAAGAACGATTGAAAAGATCCCGCTCCACCGTTCGCCTCCCACTGGCCGGGTCATTAAGATAATATTTGCCCTTGTGACAGCCTTCCAGCACTAAAAAGTGATTCATATTCCAGTGAATGATCAAGGGCATTGGAAGCTCCGCCACGGACTCAGTATCCTTACGGTATCCCTGGGCGTTTAACCCATAGGAACGGGCAGCCTTCAACAGATTGCTGGCCTTGCTCCCATCACGATTTACACCGCATTTTTCACGAACCTCCTCCAACGGAACAAACTTTTTGAAATATCCCAGTATCATTGTTAGCGAAGCAGCTCCACATTCAACGGCTTCCATTTGCAGTACAGTGGGAACTCTTTTAATAGACTTTGACACTGGACTCACCTCCCATACATGACTAAATCCATGGGTTTCTTCATTTCCAGTATAAAATCTGCATCGCACAGCGTTCCTTCATAAATATCAAAGGGAGGTCCATCGGGCGTTGACCATTGATAACCGCTAGTAGTTTTATCATTCAAGATGAGGTCTACCTCAACTTCAAGCACCACCCGTCCATCGGAAAATCGAGATACCAATGCTTCTGATCCCAGGAGGACCAGTAGTCTTTGTCTGCTCACAGGATACTCAGATACTTGCTGTACCACGCCCTTGATAAAACCATATTCTTCTTTATTTACATTAGAAGGCTGAATATGGGCATCCATTCCCTGTCTTAAATTTTTCCCCTGCTCTATCGGAACAAAAATAATTGCTTCTAGTATATTCTGTTCTTCTGTGGCAGATATCACGCTGAATAGTTTTTCCTTGCTTTCTACAAAATCTCCAGGGAGTGAGCGCACCTCTGATACACGCCCATTAATCTCTGCAATGATATCCATCCTCTTCCCGTTCCCACTCTCATCCTGCACTTCCAGGCTGGCTACAATTTCTCCTTCCCGGACATACTCCCTCTGCTTAACCAATATATCACGGATAATTCCTTGCTCCTTGGAAATGATATAGTGCACACCTCCATCCGGCATAATGATTCCGCTTCCTTGTAAAGTTACTGGAATGGAGCCCTTAAATCCCCAAAAAATTCCTGCTGCTATAATAAAAACTATTCCAAAAACCATAAAATGGATTTTTCGGTCTGTAATTCTTATAGCCTGGTCTAAGCTGTCAGGGGAGGTTATCTCTGACATTGCTTCTTTTCTAAACAGATTATGTTCCATAGCATTACTCCTCATCCTTATTTATGGCTGTAGAAATACAAGCTATAATTTTAGGTATTTTGCGTATTGAAGGCCTAATAGAAACTCCTTCATGAAAGGCTCCATATTCCGAAGAAAGTCGTCATCTCCAGCAATTTCGTGGCATAAATGGCACATTGAAACATATTTATTCTGTTTATTTTTCAGAAAGCAGCCTTTGGCTTCCCCGAACTCCTTCAGCCACTTTGGCCCCCTCCATGTTATGATATTTAAAAATATAGAGTTTTCCTTAGCCTTTAGCAGTTCATCCAATGATAATTCATAGGCTGACCCAAACCCCATGGCGCTTCCTTTAATACCCGGACTACAGCAGGGATAGCAGGAGCCGTCGGGCAGGATGGTCAACTTATCCATATCGGTGCATCTTCCGCTATAATCACCAAAAATAAGTTCTTCAATTGGTATTTCTCTTGCTCTCCCCATGGGTACACATGCACCCTTGTGCCAGCTGTAGTGACTGTACTTCATTTGAAGGGGGTGCATCGATGATCCTTTAACCAGTATCTCATATATTTTCAGCGGAATTTGAACCCTTTCATTTGCTGTGAGTATGTTTTCTATATACCCATAGGGCACAAAGGGCTGGTGAAATTCATCTGTACTGAGTACAAGCTCATTTAATCCCTTTTCCTTAAGGCCCTTTAGCTTATGCAATGCATCCTCAGGAGTTTTTCCCCAGAAGCCATTGGTTGTCAATGAGGTTTTAAAGCCAAGGCTGGAGGCATATTCTATAATTTTAACCACTTCATCCTCATAGAGCAAAGCTTCTCCGCCGGAGATGCCCACTTTGTCAAAGGCACTGCTTTCAAATGCCTGATCAATATAATGAAATGCCTCCTCCAGCTTCATCTTAGACTGAACTCTTGGATGGCTTTCGAAACAACAGTGCCCACAGCTTGCGTTGCATGCAAGGGTATATATTAAACCTAACCTGAGTAAGTTGTCCATTTTGCACCACCTTTCAGTAAATATAATAAGCACACGGCTGTGTGCTTATTATATTTGACATTAGAAAATAACAGATACATACACTGTGCAACCATAGCCGCCAGCCACTTGATCCAGCTGGTCATCGGAAACCTTGCTGGCATCCTCCAGCTCCTTAACTGTAATGTTATAGCCTAGGTCTTTCGCAAGAGCCACTTGCTCTTCCTTTGTTTTACATGCTTTAAATTGCTTCTGCAGATTTTCATCTGCACTTACTTTTTCAACTAAACTTTTTAATGCTTCTGACATATTCTCACCTCCTCATATAATGAATTATTCTTCTGAAATTTTGAATAGTTGTTGGACTTCCTTCTTTAGTCTTTTATTTTCATAGGCCTTGTTTATAAAATAGAGGCATCTTTGTCTTATACCCTCGCATAAGGCTGCTTGATTTTCATCTTTGCTTATACAGCCACCTGCACAAAGATATTTTGCAAAGCATTCCTCACATCTGCTGCTGCAGTTCACATTTCTCTCTCCAAGACTTCGAATTTTCTCGTCATTAAAATGCATCTGGTTTTGGTTGAAATCATAGCGTCCAATTTTCATAGACTCACTTTTTTCCTCCATACATGCATACATATCTCCGCTTAGGCTCACACTCCAGTTGGGTCTGGCAGTGGATGAGCAATAATGTCTTCTGGGGTTGAGATGGATGCTTCCATGCTTTACTTGTACTTTTATGGAAGTGCTTTCAGCATATCGGATTGCACAAAGCAGCTGTTCGTCAAAGCTCTGCTGATCGACGGCCAATTCCATTTGCTCCCCAGAAGCCCTGCCTATTAAATTCACCTGCCCGAAAGAAATCATACTTCCAGGAAAGTGTTCATGAAAAAAATCGATGGTATCCTTTAAATGATAAAGATTGTGCCTGGTCACAACACCACTGAAGCACACCTTCATCCCACTTTTGAATAAAGCTTTACTATTTTCAAATACCCGATGAAATGAAGGTTCTCCCTTGACAAACGGCCGGTGGAGGTTTTGGACCCAGGGCAAGCCTTCAAAGGATATGGATACAATATGAAAATGTTGGATGATGAAGGCCCTCAGCCCATCATCAAAAGCACCATTGGTGGGCAATACAAAAATTGGCTTTATTTTAGCTGTTTTTGCCTTCTCAATAGCTGTCATAACAGTGTATCGAAGCAAATCCGGAACAAAGGTGGGCTCTGCATCGTTTGTAAAAGCAATCCAACAAGTTGTGCGTTCTTTGTAGCAGGGTGATGCATATAAATGATGAAAATAGGCATCGAGAATCCTATCTATGTGTTCTTTTTGCTGAAACTTATAGCCGCCATCTCCACGTCCTGCATAGCAGTAAATGCATCGCATATTGCAGCCTGTTGACAAATCAATATTCAGCATGGGGAGGCCCTTTTGCATCCCATCCAAGTCCTTCAGAGGCATTTTTTGAAGCGCTTTGATTAAACTATTTAAATGTGAATTTTCCTTTAAGTCTTCTTGGGAGGCAATATTACTGCTGAGGATCCTATCTGCCATATTCTCCTCAATCAGCTCTACCCACCCTCGAACAGGTGCATAAATAAGTTTTTTGTCCAAAGCTTTTTCATAGGGCAATATATACACTTCTTCATCCAATAATATCATCCTTCAGCACCTTCTTCTTTTGGGGACTATGGTTCTGTTGTATTAATTGTAATACTTTTCGATGTTTTCTGACAATGTGCAGAAGTACAGTTTTAAAAAAAATAAAAGTACAGTCCTTTTTATATTAGACTGTACTTTTTGATAGTATTGAACGATGCTTCACAGCCATATGTCGGCTATTTATATTCTGCAAGCCCCATACGGGCCGCATAGGCAATCACCTGAGCCCTGTTTTCCAGGTGTAATAGCTCAAGAATTCTTCCCATATGATATTTCACGGTACGTTCCGAGAGTCCCAATATTTCCCCTGTTTCTTTATAAGTGACTCCCTTTGCCACCATCTCAAGGACCTCCAGCTGCCGGTCGGTGAGCTGTCCACGTACTGCATCCTCTGATATTTCCTGAGTCTCTTGATTGCCTGTATTGCGTCTGAACTCCTTCAGCAATCTGGTAGCAAGACCCGGTGAAAGCGGAACCTCATTCTTTTCCAGAGAAAACAACATATCCACCAGATTCTGAGCGTTGGTATTTTTCAATAAATATCCTGATGCACCACACTTTACCGCATCAAACAAATCATCATCCTCATCGGATGTAGTCAGCATTATAACCTTGATATCCGGCATTTCTGCTTTGATAAGCTTTAGTGCATCCAATCCGCTGCACCCGGGCATCCGAATATCCATTAAAATAATGTTTGGTTTTAGTATACTTGCTTTTTCAAAGGCTTCCCTGCCGTTATTTGCTACCCCGATTACATCAATTCCATGGGTTCCCAGAAGATATTGAAGCCCTTCAATAAACAGAGCATGATCATCTACCAGCATCAATTTCATTTGCATATTCTATCCCTCCTCAGTAATCGGTACACGTAGTATAGTCCTGCTTCCCTTCCCTACAGTTGAATTTATTTCAATAGCTGCACCAATTTCGGCTGCACGTTCCCTCATAATGTTTAATCCAAACTTGCCATTAATGCTGTTATCCTGATGATTTACATCAAATCCCCTTCCATCATCTTCAATTGTTATGCACAATTGATCCTCCTCCAATAAAAAAATAATCCCAGTATGATGAGCCTCTGCATGTTTTCGAATATTGTTCAGCGCCTCCTTGACAATGTTCAGTATATGAATCCGTGTATTCGGCATAAATTCTTCCATAGTCAATTCTCCTGGTATTTCCAGCCTTACACGCAAACCCGTCTGCTTTTCAAAGCTGGATAACTCCTTTTTCAATGCAGTGATAAAGTCCTTTTCCCTATGCTTCTCATTCCTTACACTATGGATGTATTCCCTTATATCCCGATGGGCAGATTGAGCTGCATGTGCCAGTTTCTCAAGCTCGTCTGAAACACTGTTGTTCCCTGCATTCTTAAGCTCTTGCTTGATCCCTTGAGCCTGAAGACTAATAAATCCCAGCACTTGTCCCAGATCATCATGCATATCACGGGCCATCCTCTCCCGTTCTTCAATAACGGCAAGGGTCCACTGCTGTTCTAAAAACGCCTTCTGTACCTGTTTCTTTTCTGTGATCTCATAGATCACGGCCAGTCGGCCTATCAAAGCGCCCTTCCTGCCGTTAAGCGGAAAAAGCATTACTTCATATACTCTTTGCTTTTCCCCGGTATGAATTGAAAACTCCGTTTGGCTGACATGCCTGTCTTTGCAAGCCCCTAGTAGCTCTGGGATTTCCCCGCAGACCTCTTCAACAGGCCTTGTTGCTGCCCTAGAAGCTGTGTAGCCCACGATTTTTTCAAAGGCAGGATTGATATCTAGGACTCTATCCTGCAGATCCAGTACAATGACTCCAGCATCCATCGTTTCAATCACTGTAGCCCGTGCTACGGGAATTACATCGAACAGCTTGTAGCGGAATATTCCCCAGAAAGCAATTAATCCGGCAGGGCCGAAAAAAATCGGTGTAATATCAAATCGTTTCACAGGACTTAAACCTGAAATATACAAAATATTGGGTATGACAATCAAGCTTAATCCAAAAAACAAAGACAGTGCTTGCTTTCTATAAACAGTATTTTTGAAGAACACCGCTTTAATCAAGAGTATCCATGCCATTATGTTCAGAAGCTGGGAATAGAATGCATGGATAAAAAAAGCAGGGCCGTATTTTTTACTAATTACAGGAAATGAACCGCTGTAATCCATATGCATGTCATATCTTATCAAACCGTGCAATCCATCCGTCCATACAAGTATGATGATGAGCGTCGGTATAACCGCAAGCCATAGAGCCCTTCCATTGCGAATCCAACGATCGTATCCCGTAAATTCCAAGCACAAAAACATCAGTGTCACAGGAGAATAGCAGTAGGCAATATATTGTATATTGGCCCAAAACAACTTGCTGTAGAAGGTCGTACCGGCCATTTCCAGCCCATTGGCAAAAGACCATATTGTAATAACAACCATACTGAGTATAAAGCTGTTAGCCCCCTTTGCTTTTCGCCGTCTCAGCATCGCATGTACACCAAGGGATAGTGTTATGCATCCAGATAAAATTAGTGGCCATATATAAGGAATATATTGATACTCCATGTACTATCCCCTTCCACTGGGTTATGTCCTTAATTGTAATATTTTGTATAATATTGTATAATTTTATATTAACATAAAGAAGGCTCCCTGGGCAGTCCCAAAATGTTAATGAAATGTACCCATGGCTTAAACATCCTTCAGCCCTCTATCAAAACCCTGCTTTTCGCAATACCGAGTGTTTATAAGAGAAAGAGACGGGAAAGAATCGTACTAGAAGGAATCGTTCCGACTCTGATAAATATTTGGGAAGGCTATCAATTTCAAACACGCTGTTGTATGAAGAAGGACAAGATATGTGAAATGCAAATGCCAATGTGAAAGAAAAGGACTATACAGCAGCTTGGCACTTATATGATTAGCTGCTAGGTATAGTGTGTGTCAGGGAGCGCTCATTTAAAGAAGAGATTACTGACATGAAGATAAAAATAGATAAGGACTCCTATAATTACATTCACTACATTGAATACCCTATCTTGATTCAATCATTTTTTCTCAATTCCTAAAATTTCATTTTGCTTTTTTTTACTCAAAGATCCGAAAATAATTTGATGTGATTCATCCAACATATCTTTCAGCACCTCATCGGGGACATTGCCTTCGAGATACAAAGAGTTCCAGTGTTCTTTATTCATATAGTATCCTGGTACTATATCCTTATATTTACTTCTCAATAATTCACCAAACATTGGCTCTAGCTTTACAGTTATGATTGGCTTTCCTTCTTTATCTCCACCTTGCATAGCAAACATCTTATCGTCAATCATATAACGAGTAGCATTCCATTCCATCTTATAATCTTTTTTTACACCTATTTTAGAAAGGCAATATTCGTCTATCCACTCATAACCCATATACTCCAACTCCCTTCATTGTTTACATACCTTCATTTAAACTACTGCTAAAGTATTGTCTATACAAATTACCCTGGTACTCTGATGTGTTTTAAAATATTAACTCAGATTATAGATATCAGAGAATTCCAAATGGATTTTTTCCACATAATTCGGTTGTTTTATTTCCTCTTTTTTAACCATATCCTCTTGCGTTGTAATTCTTACTGGTAATTCGATTGTAAATTCTGATCCTTTGCCATATTCACTCTGAACGAAGATACGTCCATCATGCATTTCTACTAGGGACTTAACCAGTGAAAGTCCTATACCGCTACCTTCATGTCCTCTAGTGAGAGATTTATCAACCTGTCTAAATCTCTCGAAAATTATATCTAGTTTTTCTTCGGGGATGCCTATTCCAGAGTCCTTCACAGATATGATAAGGTTCTCTCTCTTATCGATTATATTTACATAAATGTATCCGTTCTCTTTAGTAAACTTGATAGCATTAGAAAGAAGATTTAATATAATTCGTTCAATACTATCTGGATTACAAGCAATTATTTTCTCTTCAATATCTGTATCAAATATCAGATTAATAGAATTGGTATGAATATAATCTGACACAGATAGAGTGATATTTTCAACTATATTTACAATATCATGGTTTTTCATCTCTACCTCAAAGAAACCCGAATCAATTTTTGTAATATCAATCAAATTATTTATCAGTCGCAGTTGTCTATAACAATTTTGTTTCATAATGCCCATATATTTTTTTAGCTTGTCATCAGAATCATTTATCATTATGGATTCTAGGAGCTGTAAGGTACTCATGATAACATTTAATGGAGTTCGAAGCTCATGGGAGAGATTACTGAAAAATTCATTTTTTATTCCATCAAATATCTTTGCTTCCTCTAAGAGTCTTTTGTTCCGCATATATTCTTCCTTAAGTTGTTCCACCTGTTTCTTATAAGTAATATCTCTAAAAATCATTAGATGCACATTGTCCTCTTCGAAGAATATAGGGATGGACATGATTTCAACATAAACCGCAGAGCCATCATTGCGGATTATTTTATCCTCCAGTGGTATTAATACATTGTCCTTATCTTTTAAATACTCCTTCTGTTTATTAACAAATTGTATCTCGTCAATATCCAAATACTTATTGATTGGCTTATCAATTAGATGTTCAACACTTTTTGCTTGAAACAAGTTTACACCTTCCGTATTAGAAAACTGTATGATATTGTCCTTTACAATTAAAATGGCAAAGGGGGATATCTCTACCAGCCTTTCATAACGCTCCTTACTCTTTCTTAAGCTTTCTTCAGCTTCCTTACGTGCCGTAATATCAATAAGAGAAATCACTATACCTCTAATAAGGTTTTCATTTGTACGATATGGGGCAAATTTCAGCAGATACCATTTCTTGTTCTTACTCTGTACTTCTCTTTCAGAAGGCACTAGACTACCCATTACTTCCTTAGCTTCAGTAATAAAATCATCACTTTTTAGGTTATGGGAAATATGGCTTATAGGGCGACCGATATCTGATTCTATAAGATTGACCTCTCTGGTTACTGCTGGAGTAAACTTCCTCACACATAGATTGGAGTCAAGAAAAATAGTGCCAATGTTCGTACTATTTATGAAATTTGTTATATCACTATTCAAATCAGCTAATTCCTGGATCTTATACTGATATTGAGTATTTAAAACGATTAATTCTTCATTAACCGATTGGAGCTCTTCATTGGTACTGTGCAGTTCTTCATTAGAAACTAGCAGTTCTTCATTGGCAGATTGTAATTCTTCACTCGAAGTCTCTATTTCTTCAACGGATGTTTGAAGACTTTCCTTGGTATATTGAAGTTCTTGCTCAAGGTCTGTAATCCGTTCATGTAATTTAGCTACGGTATCGTAATTCTCAATATAGTCCCCTTGAGGAAAAATCTTTTTCATTTCTTCAAACAATACAAGAATTAATGTACCATTTTTCTTAGTAAAGAGCGGCTTGACAACAAGATTGATATTGACAATCTCTTCTCCCAGTTGAACTTTGATATTTGTATATGTAACGGAGTTTTTCTCTTTTCTCACTTTGCTTATTGCAGTCCCAAGGGCCGTAGACAATTCTTTTGGAACCATCTTTAAAATATCGTAATAGACCCTGCCCCTGGGAACTTTTAGAAATTTATCAGCGTCACCGCATACCTGTACAAGTTCTCCATACTCATCCACTACCACACTAGGTGGCAGACAGTCCTCTATCAACTTTGCATAAATATCATCCATTTCCCAACTATTTCTTACCCGTCTGGGATAATAATCTTCCGCACGTCTAGGTATGGCTAGCTTCATTCCAGTAGTTATAACAGATACATCGTCTATCAATGGTCGTTTCTTTGTTTCTCTTCGCTGAAAAATTTTCCATTTAGTATCTACTGTTGAAAAATAGTCATTTAATTCGCCTGTAGTTTCACTTATGCCTAAAAACATATAACCATTGCTTTCAAGGGAAAACTGGAATGTTGAAAGAATTCTTGTTTGAAGCTGCGGTTGAAAATAAATTAATAAGTTTCTGCAGCTTAACAAGTCTATCTTAAAAAAAGGAGGATTGCTAATCACATTATGAAAGGAAAATATGACCATCTCACGAATAGTTTTTGACACTTGATAAACATCCTTCTTTTTTATAAAATAGCGATTTAGACGTTCTAAGGATATATCGTGGGAGATACTCTCGGGATAGATGCCTGCACTTGCATACTCTATTGCATTATTATCAATATCTGTAGCAAATATTTTTAAACTAATATTCTTTTGAATGGTATCCATATACTCCTTAAATAAGATTGCTAGTGAATATGCTTCCTCGCCGGTTGAACATCCTGCCACCCAAATTCTGATTATGGTATTATCAAGCTTATTATTAACTATTTGGGGAATCACTTTATTTTTAATTACATCAAATGCTTGTTCATCCCTAAAGAACCGCGTTACACCTATCAATAAACTGCTATAAAGACGCTCCACTTCTTCGATATTCTCTTTTAAGAACTCTAGATATATATCAGGGTCTTGTATTTGATTGATCCGCATACGTCTGTCTATGCAGCGTAAAATAGTACTCTGCTTATAAAGGCTAAAATCAATTGAATACCCCTTCTTAATGATGCTGTATATCACTTGTAGTATGTCCGTACTTTCATCCTCTCTGGATTCTTCCACAGTGTTTATGTTTATTGATGATGGTTGTCCTGTGTATTTTAACAATTCATTAGGCATGAGCTGGGGGGATAAAATATAGTCACAAATATTTGTTGAGATAACACTTCTAGGCATTCCGTTAAATTTTGCCGTTGTCTCATCCTGTGCCATTACAATGCCGCCCGCTTCCTTTATAGCTCTGCATCCACGTGTCCCGTCGCTTCCAGTCCCCGATAGTATGATACCGATGGATTTTGTATATACGCTATTTGCAAGGGACTCAAAACAGGTATCTATAGCAAGGTTAATCCTCTTGATGGGGTTCTGGTCAAGAAGTATAAACTGTCCTTGTGAAATAACTACATTATATTTAGGTGGGTTCAGATAGATGGATCCCGGAATAATCCTCATTCCGTTTTGTATCTGGTATACCCTCAGTTGTGTGCATTTAGACAATAATTCAGGCATATAGCTTCTGTAATCCGGTGAAAGATGCTGTATTACAACAAAAGCCATATTATCAACTGTTGAGGGCATATTTATAAAAAACTGTTCTAGCGCCTCCAGTCCTCCAGCAGAAGCCCCGATACCCACTACATAAAAGTCGGTCATATGCTCATTAGAACCCGTCAATATACTTCCGACCGTCTCTATCTTTACATTTCCGCTCCCATCCAACTTGCTGTCGCTAACCATTTACGTCACCCCCTTAGACTGTGAATACACTCACAATAACAAATTAATCATATAAAATAATATATCTATAGACCGTCACACAAAAACCGATAAACATTGGGACACAATAATTAATATTATATCAAATATTTCCCATATTCTCTATTGATTATATCAATATTGTGTAATTTCTTCCATTTTTAAGAAAGTAAGCTGCTGGCCTAATCTTTATTTTTGTGATTATGAGACATCAAAATGTATTTTAGAGAAAAATAGATTAAGGCTGCTTTTTCAAGCAGCCTACTGAATTACTTACAACAAATACCTCTTTAATATGAGGTTTTATTAACATAAATCTTCCAATTTTATAAGTTTAGTATGTTATAAAGAAAAATGACTCACAAACTGAAAGCAGATTGCTACTTTTTTTCTATTTCAATAACACATTCACTTTTAATCTTTTCAACCAGAAATTGCAAGGCATCAACAACATGCGGCCTGATATCACCACCTATCAGCACATACATTATGTCCTCACCAAGTTCGAGCTGGCCTTCATTAAGCCAGACCCTAACATGGAAGATACCGTCCATTCTATAGGTTTCAGCAATGGCCGTGTCAACTTTTGCTGCATCATAAGAAAATTCCATTCCCTTTATCATCAATCCGTCATCCATCCCTTGCCGCACCTTAGCTTTAGATGTTTGACGCACAACGCCATTATGGACTAAAAACATTCCTTCCTGTAAAGCTGCTTGATCAGCTTTTGCTTCTTTCAGCCATTCATCGATTGATGGTGGTATTTTTTTCATTTTTCTACTAGTCATAAACGAATACACTCCTTTAAACATTATAATATACGCTAACTTAGTTTAATGAGAGTAATGAATCATAATGCGGGTTGCAGACTCTGAAGTCCTTCGCCAACATGGTATTATCCATGAGATATCTACGCCTCTATAAATAATCCCTCTTTTAAAACTAGTGGACAATTAATGTCCCCTATAGCAAGGTGGTATTGCAAATGTAGGGGCAGCAGACTCTGCTGCCCGTCCTGTTGTATACCATTCAGCCCAACACCTGATGCGGGAACGCATAAGATGCGTTCCCTACAATTTAAAAGTTTCTGTAATAAACTATTCT
>JBFNEZ010000104.1:0-13228 GCA_040797825.1 Thermotaleaceae bacterium
TTTGATGGGTTTGTGATATTACCGCTAATTTTTCTCCTACTGTATTTGCTGTACGTCCGCTGATACCTGTATCAATCTCATCAAAGATCAAGGTTGGTATATCATCATTTTTTGCAAGTATGGCCTTTAAAGCTAACATGATTCTAGACATTTCCCCACCTGAGACAATTTTAGATAAAGGTTTAGGAGGTTCACCTGCATTTGTAGAAATTAAAAATTCTATCTTATCTATTCCTTTTGAAGTGAATAGCAGCTTCCCATATTTGTCATGATTCTCTGTAAATTGAATATGAAAGATAACTTTATCCATGTTTAAGCTCATAAGCTCTTCTGTTATTCTTTTTTCTAGTTTTTTTCCAATAGCTTTTCGTTTTGTACTTAAAGCGATGGATAAATCAGTCAGTTCTTTGTCAAGTGAATCAATTTGTTTATTTAGTTCTTGTACAATAACATGACTATTTCTAATTTCTTCTAATTCATTATATATTCTTTGTCTATAAGAAAGAATTTCTTCTATATCTTTACCATATTTCCTTTTGAGATCATTTATTTGATCCAGCCTTTTTTCAATTTGATCAAGGGCTTGAGGATCAAAAACAATTTGTTCACGATAATTCCGTATATCTCTAGAAACGTCTTCAATTCTATACTGACAATCTTGTAACACAAGAAAGATATCATGAATAGCTTGATCATAATCTTTTATCCCTTCAATTTCACTTACAATACTACCCAGTCCATCTAATATAGAAGGATATCTTTCAGTTCCATTGTAAATTACTTCATAGGATTTTGCTATAGCACGATAGATTTTTTCGCTATTTGACAGAAGTGTCTGTTCAGAAATCAACTGAGTGAACTCATCTTTTTTTAACTGACATTTATCAATTTCATTTATTTGAAATGTTAAAAGATCCACCTTTCTCTCTCGTTCCAATTCATTTCCCCATAAAGATGCTAGTTTTTCTTTTAACTCCCTTAGGCTTTCATATTTTTTCGAAATGAACTTCCTTATATCCCAAATATCTTTTTCACCAAAGCTGTCTAGAATTTCTAAGTGATTCTCAGAGTAAAGTAAAGATTGATGTTCATGTTGCCCATGTATATCTATTAAAAACTTACTAATCTCTTTCATTGTGGATACGGTAACTACTCTATCGTTGATTCTACATACACTTCTTCCATTACTGTAGATTTCACGAGTAAGAATTAGAGTATTTTCGTCTTCCATATCAATTCCCTGATTCAAAAGAAGTGATTCTAGATTTGGATTATTACTTAGAAATACAATCTGTATCATGGCCTTGTCCGATCCAGTACGAACAAAACTTTTATCTGCCCTTTCCCCAATAGCCATGTTAACAGCATCAATAATAATTGATTTACCAGCACCAGTTTCGCCAGTCAATATGTTTAAACCCTCTGTAAAGCGAATTGTCAGCTTATCAATCAATGCAAAATTTTGAATAGCCAATTCTAGGAGCATATTAAACCCTCCACTCTATCGCATTAATTTTTTAAACTTGTCCACCGTATCCAGCATCATATCAGTATCACGGATTAAAATGAAAATGGTATCATCTCCAGCAATTGTTCCAACGATATCTCTTATGTCAAGAGCATCAATTGCTGCACAAGCGGCATTTGCAGCACCAGATAGAGTTTTTAAGACTATAATGTTCCCAGCATAATCAATTGATAGAATAGAATCTTTAAAAATCTTAACCAATCTATCAGATATAGCGCTTTCCTGCTGCTTCATAGAAGCATATTTATAACGTCCATTTTTTGCTAAAACCTTGATTAAGCGCAGTTCTTTTATATCTCTTGAAACAGTTGCCTGTGTAACGTGGATACCACTATTTTTAAGTAAATCTGCCAATTCTTCTTGTGTCTCAATTTCATTATTTTCTATAATTTCTAGTATCCTTGCATGCCTAGAATACTTCATAAATTACCTCCTAACTAATTTTATCTTCTCTACAAACAGGTTGTCCAAGTCGGAATAGAGAATATATGAAAGCATCGATTATTACATTATTCTACAAATTTCCAGGGAATCCTTTGATGCTAGAAAAAATATATCAATAAATCCTATTTATTACCGTTATTCGTCATATATTATAACCCTAGGTATAGTCTTATTAGAGGGAGGAATGGGCTTGTTCAACTACCTCCGATATAGCACCCTCTAAGGTTAAATTATTTTCCATAGTATCTTTTTTTAAATAAGCTAAGTATTCAATGTTTCCTTCAGGACCTTTTATAGGGGAATAGGAAATATCCATTATAGAGAATCCAAGTTTTTCAGCAAAATTTAGAACTTCAAATAATACTTCTTTATGTACATCTTTATCTCTAACAACCCCCTTTTTTCCCACCTTTTCTCGTCCCGCCTCAAACTGAGGTTTAATAAGACAAATAATTTCTGCCTCTTGCTCAACCAAAGCTTTAACGACAGGCAGCACGAGCTTTAGTGATATAAAGGATACATCAACTGATACAAAATTAATACTCTCAGAAAAAGCTTCCTTCGTAACATTTCGAATATTGGTACGTTCCATGGATACTACCCGCTCATCTTGTCTCAGAGGCCACGCTAACTGCCCATAGCCAACATCGATAGCATATACTTTCTGGACACCATTTTGCAGCATACAGTCAGTAAATCCTCCAGTTGATGCTCCTATGTCTAAAGCTATTTTATTTTTTAGGCATAAGTTAAAGCTGTGAATCGCTTTTTCTAACTTGAGCCCACCTCTACTTACATAAGGTATTGGTTTTCCTTTTACTTCGATAATACTGTCTATATTTACTTTAGTACCTGATTTATCAATTCTCTGTTGATCTACGAAAATTAATCCTGCCATAATCGATTTTCTAGCTTTCTCACGACTATCAAAGAGGCCCTTATCTACTAATAGTACATCTATTCTTTCTTTATCCGCCATAGATCTCTCTCCTATTTCTTTACCAAATCGCGAATGATATTGGTTAAGCTATTTACATCCAATTGATAATTTTGAAACAGTACATCTACATCCCCATGTTCAATAAATTTATCAGGATATCCAATTATTTTTAGTCTTTTTCGATCCATGCAATGGTTTCGATTGAATAGATCTAAAACTTGAACGCCAAAACCATTTGCAGCCACATGATCTTCCAATGTAATAATGTGACTAAATCTCTCTGCTTCTTTGAGCAACGTATTCTCATCCAATGGTTTTATCATCCGGCTGTTAATTACCTGGCAATTGATATTTTCTTTTTTAAGCAATTGTGATGCATCATAGGCAGTACGGACCATATTTCCGATAGCGATGATCAGGACATCTTTTCCATCTAATAATATTTCTGATCTAAGTTCATTCACTTCGTAATCTTTGCTGATAGAAGAAAAATCATCACTTTCTCCTCTTGGATAACGAATGGCTACAGGTCCTTCACAAGAAACAGAATATCTTAACATTTCTACTAATTCTTTCCCATCTTTTGGAGCCATTAGCGTTAAATTTGGTATATGAGATAAAAAAGAAATATCAAAAACACCATGATGGGTCTCTCCATCATTTCCTACTAATCCGCTACGATCAATACAGAATACAACAGGCAAATTTTGCAGGCAAATGTCATGCACGATCTGGTCATATGCCCGTTGCAAAAAAGTAGAATATACAGGAAAAAACGGCTTCATACCGTTTAAAGCTAAGCCAGCAGCAAAGGTAACTGCATGTTGTTCAGCTATACCTACATCAAAAAATCTATTGGGATAGCTGTTAGCAAATTCAGTCAGTCCAGTACCAGAAGGCATTGCAGCAGTAATGGCTACTAATTGAGGATATTCTTTTCCCAATTCAACCAGTGTCTTACCAACAATTGCAGAATATGTGGGGTTGCCATTGCTTTTCGATAAAGAATCTCCCGTTTTAACATCAAAAGAAGAAATACCGTGAAATTTATCAGGGTTCTTTTCTGCAAAGGAATAACCCCGCCCTTTTTTTGTAAGTGTATGAATAAATACTGGTCCTTTAATTGATTTCGCTCTTTCCAATACTACCTTTAATTCTTTTATATCATGTCCATCTACTGGTCCAAGATAGGTAAATCCAAGTTCTTCGAAAAGAACCCCTGGCACAAAAAAATATTTGATACTATCCTTGGCTTTCTCAGCCGTTTTAAATACGGCCTTACCTATGGCAGGAATTTTAACAAGGAGGCTTTCTACATCATCCTTAACTTTATAATATACAGGATCAGTACGCAAGCGATTCAAATACCTTGATAGACCTCCCACATTTTGAGAAATAGACATCTCGTTATCATTTAGTATGACAATAAAATTTGTATTGGAATGTCCTGCGTGATTAAGTGCTTCAAAAGCCATTCCTCCTGTTAAAGCACCATCTCCGATCACAGATATAACAGAATACTTCTCTTTCTTTAAATCTCTAGCCCGTGCAATACCATATCCAGCAGAGATAGAAGTGCTGCTATGACCTGTATCTAGTATATCATGCTCACTCTCACAGCGTTTTGGAAATCCACTCAATCCTTTATAGGTCCTAAGCGTATGAAATAGCTCCTTACGACCTGTTAGAATTTTATGTACATAGGCCTGATGACCTACATCCCAAATAATTTTATCTTTAGGACTATCGAATATATAATGGAGTGCAAGGGTTAATTCTACAATACCCAGATTAGAAGCAAGATGACCCCCGGTCTTTGAAATATTCTCTATTAAAAAAGTTCGAATTTCACTAGCTAAATGATGGAGATCTTGATCGTTGAGTTTTTTTATATCCGATACGGAAGCTATCTTTGAAAGTAAATCGGTCACCTTATTCATCTTCCTTTCTTTGTATGCTTTTTTCTTTTGTTTTTATTTGACAGTACATTTAACCCCATATGTTTATCTAAATAGTCTAGTATTCTGCCTACAAATGATACAATTGCTATTGATTGCCTTAAAGCAATTTCTTTACCAATCGCTTTTCCACCTACAGTTAAAGCAGCCACAACCCCACTTAGCAGAATACTTAAAGAAGGGATATTCAATTCGTATACTTGTCGAATCTGAAGTATAATGATAGCAGTAGCTGAACCGCTAACAATTCCACAGATATCTCCAATAACATCGTTGCAAAAATTAGATACTTGACCTGCATTTCGAACGAGTCTTACTGCATAATTCGCTCCAACAATCTTATTAGAGGCCATAGAGTGAAATGGTTTTTCTCTAGAAGATGCCACAGCTATCCCAATTAAATCAAATAGAATACCAATAAAAATAATGAAAACTAAAATTATAAGAGCAATCCATAGTTTTGCATTTTCTAATAGGGTTTCAGATAAAAAACTCAAAGCAATAGCAAGAAAAAAAGTCCATATAGTTATGAGTATTACCCATTTTCTATTGGATAATCTCTTATCTTCCTTTAGGTTCTTTTTTTTGGTGATTTCATTTTTCGAATCACTTTCCATATTTTTAATCTCCACCTTAAATTTGATAAACATAGAAGAACTGATGGGATCCCCATCAGTTCTTCTATGTACTATGGGTGGCAGCATATTAAGTAAATCTTGCGGCTTAGGTCTAGTTGGTTTTCCCAAAGAGCTACTGGTCTGTCGCCAAATCAGCGGTTTCCCTTTAATTCCCTTTTTATCCTGTCGCCAAAGATAAGACTAGATTGCCACTTAGTCCGCACTGTAATCCTTAATATGCCTCTAAAAGAACAGTCTAGGAGATTTCCTCTGCAGTCACACCAGTTCTTAGCCTCTTTTGCAGCATAGGTTTCGAATAGCAATAACATGAATACTTTGGGCCCAACAGCAATCATGTCTGAAATCTATTATCCACCATATTCCACTCAAGGCAGGCTACGCTGCATGTAGCACATAAAGTATTCTCTTTAATGTACCACCTTGCAGGTTTATCCTATAAATTGCTGCCAAAGCAGCTTACAGGTCTCCACGAAGAGAGGGTCATCGCCCACATGCCATTGTGGATCGCCCCCTGCTTCTTACTCCCAGCATCGACCCCCGACTGGGCGTCGGCAGCCGATACCAGGAACTTCATCGATGTGCCCTTTGACGGATTTTTAGCCCCGCCTTCAGAACTGGTAGCACTGACTAGAATACTGCATCACCCATAAACAGATTTTATTATAACATATCTATTTTTCTATTTCAAATCATCACATGTGCAATCAAAATCCCTAAAATTGCACCTGCAAAAACTTCATAGGGTGTATGTCCTATGAGTTCCTTTAGTCTTTGTTCTCCAATAGGCTTATGATGTTGTCGATCTTCAATAATTTTATTAAGGATAATCGCCTGTTTACCAACCGCTCTTCTTACACCTGAAGCATCGTACATTACAATTAAAGCGAAAGATAGAGCAATAGCGTACTCCATCGAATTCCATCCAGCTTTTAAGCCTACAGCTGTAGAAAGTCCCATTACTAATGAAGAATGGGAGCTCGGCATGCCTCCAGAGCCCACAAATCTGTATAGATTTAGTTTCTTTTCTTTAACTAGTGTAAAGATTACTTTAAGGGTTTGAGCAACAAACCATGATACGATTGTTACATTTAACACATCATTTCTTCCGATTTGTTGATAAAAAGTCACTTTTGTTCCTCCTAAATCAATATTCCCGTTTCATTAAATAATAGGCCATATCCTTAAAGAATGTCGCTTTTTCCCCATAATGCAGAATAGATCCTAGGCCCTGTTCAAACAATTGGTTGACTTTTTCTATAGATGCATCTAATCCATGAATAGCGGGGTATGTGGCCTTTTGTTTTGCTTGATCACTACCCGTTTTTTTTAATAGTTTTTTATCATCACAAATAATATCTAATATATCATCAGTTATTTGAAATCCTAATCCGATATTGTGGGCATAGGTTGTAAGATTTTCCAATTCATCCCTATTAGCACCACCTAGAATAGCACCGACTCTTATAGATGCAACGAATAATGCACCAGTTTTGTTATTATGAATAAAATCTAAAACACTGCCATCGATTTGTTTTTTTTCACTATTGATATCTACTACTTGACCGCCAATCATTCCATAAACGCCTGAAGCTCTAGCAATTTCATACATAGCAGAAATCCTGTCTTTATAGTGTGAAGATCCCTTCATAATAAATTCTATCATTAATTCATAAGCATAATTTAGCAAGGCATCTCCTGCTAAAACTGCAATTCCTTCACCATACACTTTATGATTCGTTAGTTTTCCTCTACGATAATCATCATTATCCATAGCAGGTAGATCATCATGAATAAGGGAATAGGTATGAATCATTTCAAGTGCACACGCAAAGGGAATTACTGAATTTCTATCGCCATTAACAAAATCACAGGCGGATATCATCAATATGGGACGAAGCCGTTTTCCTCCCGCAAAAACACTATATCTCATCGCCTCAAAAATATTGCTCTGGGGCGTCTCTCCTATAGGAAGATATTTTTCTAAAGCAGCATCAATAAAATTCTGCTTCTCCTTTATTGATTTATGAAAATCCATGTCATTCCCCTTTCTGCTCCGCTATATCTTTTATGATAAACTCTCCATTTTCAGCCTTTACAATCATATTTATTTTCTGTTCAGCCTGCTCCAATTCAGTATTACAATCCTTATATAACAATACAGCTTCTTCATATAGTTTTAATGTTTCTTCTAAAGGCAGTTTTCCTTCTTCAAGAAGGGAAATAATATCTTCTAATCGCTGTATAGCTGCTTCAAAACTTTTTTTATTGTTTAAGGAATCCTTCATTAAGCAAATCTTCCCCCTTTTTTATACCCTGCACTTGGCAGATTAACCTTCCATCCTCTAAGATAAGGCAAATATTATCACCTAGATTTAATTTCTCAGCTGAATGAATTACACTATGGGCATCCTTGTCCATGGCGATAGCATAGCCTCTCCGTAGAGTAGACAAAGGATTTAAGGCTTGGAGCTTGTAAACCATAGCCTCTAAATTAATCTTCTTTTTCTCTAAATCATTCATCATCCTATTTTCTATATCCTTGTATAATGTATCACAAAATTGAGACTTCTCATTAATACTGGTGGTTACAGCCTGAAGTGCCCGTTGAGAAGATAATCCTCTAAGGTTGGATTCCTTTTCATTCAGTGTATATTTGAAGCTTCTGTTTAGTCGCACGTAGAGCATATGCATATGCTGTTTTATATCTATCAAGTTAGGAACAACCATCTCAGCTGCGGCGGAAGGCGTAGGTGCTCGCATATCAGCTGCAAAATCTGCAATAGTATAATCGGTTTCATGACCTATTGCAGAAATAATAGGGATATGAGATGCATAAATGCTTCTAGCTACGATTTCCTCATTAAAGGCCCAAAGCTCTTCAATAGAACCGCCACCCCTCCCTATAATGATGACATCAGTATCTCCAATGTGGTTTAAATTCTCAATGGCTTCTGCAATCTGAGCTGCAGCGCCCTCTCCCTGTACCAAAACAGGATAGAGAAGAATGTTTACATTGGGATTTCTTCTTTTTATAACGGAAAATATATCCTGAATGGCCGCCCCAGTAGGCGATGTAACCACCGCCACATTTTTGGGGAAAGATGGTATTTTTTTCTTCAGAGCACTATCAAAAATCCCTTCTTGCTCTAACTTTAACTTTAATTGCTCAAATGCAATATAGAGCGCACCTACACCTTCAGGCTCCATATCCATAACATACAGTTGATATTGACCATCTCTTTCAAAAATGGATACATATCCCTTTACAATTACATTTAATCCATTATATGGTTCAAATTTCAACTTTGAACAATTCTCTCGAAAAAAAACACAATTTACTTTGCTTGTTTCATCCTTCAAAGAAAAATAGGCATGTCCACTGCTGTGATGCTTAAAGTTTGAAATCTCACCTTTAAGATAAACATGATTCAGAATCGGATCCATCGTCAACAGCTTTTTTATATACCGATTCAACTCTGTGACTGTTAGTGTCCTAAGTCTCATAATCCGATCCCCCTTTATGGTTTTGCAAGATATTGATATAAGCCTAAAAGAGCTGTCCCTACCCCATTATCCGTACAAAATTCTGGTTTTCCAAAATAACTTTGAAGGCCTTGCTGCGAAAGTTTTTCTTGTAAATAACCCCTTACTACAACACTAGAAGCTACGCCGCCCATCCAAAGCACTTCATTGGTATTCCATATCCCACTACAATAAAGCACAGCCTTTTCAAGGGATTTTGCAACAGATAAAAGAAGGGCTTTACTAATGGACGCTTTTGGCATCTCTTTATTTTCATCTACTATTCGCTGGACTTTGGTTTCAATTCCGGAAAAATTAATCCATCCTTCTTTAACAGATAGGGGCAAGCTAAGATAATCTCCAGAAAACTGTGAAGCAGCAATATCCATAGATTTTCCGCAAGGAAAAGCAAGTCCCATGGCAACACCAATACGATCAATGAGCTGACCTGCACTAATATCTCTTGACCCACCTACAATTTCAATTGTATATCTATTTTGACAGGGACGAATATACAATATCTCTGTTGTACCACCGGATATATGTACACCTAAGAAGGGTTTTGTTATTTTTTTATGGATAGACCATTGGGCAGCTTCTAAATGATTTTCCTGATGGCTTATAGAAAAACAATTTACATCTAAAAAGCTGGCAATTGTTTCGCCAAAGGATTTTCCTGCTAGGAAAACAGGCATATAAGAATTCTCAATGGGTCTGGGTTTATTACTTACGGCTACGGCTTTTATAGCCTGTCCCTTAGTAAATTGTGGAATATTTTTAAAAAGTTCAGGAATGTTCCTGATATGCTGAAAAAGAGCATCCGATTGTCTTAGTCCTCTTTCCCCTTTTTTTACATCTAGCAGTGCTCTCTTCTCATATACCAATCTACTTTGAAAATCAACCAATGCAATGGAACTTGTATAGTTGCTTGTGTCAATTCCTAAAATATAACCTTCCTGCATTATTTTTTCATCTCCGCTACACTTCCCAAAACTCCATTTACAAAGCTTCCTGATTCATCAGTGCTATAATTTTTTGCCATTTCTACCGCTTCATTAATAGAAACACTTGTAGGAATATCTTCCTGATAAAGCATTTCTACAATTGCTAATCTAAGAATTGCTAAATCTACCTTAGCAATTCTATCCAGCTTCCAATCTTTAGCATGCTGCGTAATGATATCATCAATGAGTTGTTGATGGTGAAGATATTGATAAGTCACTTCTCGAATATATGCATGATCCTTCAGGTCATCAGGATATTCTTCAATGGTACGCTCAATCATTTCTTGATAAGCTTCACGATGAATATCCATCTGGTATATTAGTTTCATGGCTGTTTCTCTAGCTATTTTTCTACCCATGCTGTTCCTCCTCGTATACGCAATTACTATAAATATATTGTTTCTAAAAAGTAAATATCTATGTGAAACTATTTTAAAGTACCTGGTGGCAATAATCTATCCAAGAGTGCCCACAGATCCTCCTTATCGTCAATTTTTTTACCTATGAAGTAACCAATATAGACACATAGAGAGATAAAGATTGTTTTGATAAATCCCAAGGTAAGGATGAGAATGCTCCATATTAATCCCAAAGATATACCAATAATTTTTCCATAGTTTTTATAAAAAATGTTAAGGATCCTGTCTTTATTCATTTTGATCCTCCTATCTGATCTATTCTACTCTGCTCTTGCTAATGGCTGCAACATCATCTATAGTCACCTTAACCTCAGCAACTGTAATCCCTGTATATTCCTCAATATACTCTTTGATGCTTTGCTGCGCCTTGACAGTTGCTTCTGGAATATTTAGATCACTTGTAGTCAGCGCATGGAGTTGTATAAGAATCCCCTCATTTAAAGGATAGACAGAAGCTTTGATTTCACGCAATCCATCCACGGTTTTAGCTATTTTTTGTGCCATTCCTTCTAATGCAGTTAAAGTAATTTTAACTTCCCCATAGGCTGTATGTCGAACAATTGCATGCTTTTTAGACCTATCATAACGAAATCCAGAAATTAAAAACCTTACACTAACAGCCAAAAAAAATAGCGGTATAACAACATTTTGCCAATTACTTCTCAAATTCCCCAACATATCCTTTGTCCATTTGTAGGATAAAGAATGAAAGGGGACAAAGACAAGAAGGATAGAGATTATCCCAATGGCGAAACTGTACAAAGTAAGGACGATTCTGTCTAGTAATTTCATCTTTTGTACTCCTTTCTATAATAAAAACATTTAAAGTAACCCTCTGAGCTTTCAGAGGGTTACTTTAAAAAATAGTTATTTTACTCTTAATGGAAACTCTTCATCTTTACTTTCTTTGTCAATGTTTACACCCTGAATATGGATGTTTACTTCAATAGCCTTTAATCCCGTCATCGTTTCGATTGCTTTTTTTACACTTTCTTGAATCTGCCATGCCACATCAGGAATTTTAACACCATATTCTACGATGATAAACAAATCAATGGCGGCCTCTTTTTCTCCTACTTCTACCTTTACTCCTTTGGAGAGATTTTTTCTACCGAGAATCTCTGCAATACCACCTGCTAATCCACCACTCATGCCAGCGACGCCAGGTACTTCAGTAGCTGCAAGACCAGCAATAATTCCCACAACTTCATCAGCTATTTTTATCTGACCATAATCTGAATTATCCAAGTCATTATTGTTCAACGACTACACCCCCTGCAATATGTACACAATCTCTACTAGTTATTATACCAAAATCTATTTTCATTTACAAATCTATCTAAAATTTATTTAGTACTTTTATATTATCAAAGGGTACATTGGTTTCTCTTGTAACAATATCTAGTATTTTTGCCATATCAGAATCGGTTAACTTTTCTGTTTCAACAATGACGTTTACTGAATTATCCGTAATGAATACCAATGCATCTTCAAAGCCTTTTGCTTTGATAAGATTCTCTATAACCTTTTCTTTATTCATTGTATCAATCAATTTCATTTTAGCATCGCCAGCTGCTTTACGATTACCTTCATCACTTAGTTGATTATTGATGATCTCATTTAACATAGATACCATTTTTTCTCTCTCTATACCTGTGTTTAGGCGAGCCTCAATGAAATAATTAGAGCGCTTAACATTTTTTCGTTCTAATATATTGCTTTGAATATTTACCGCCGTTTCTTGAACTACATCAGCAACGGCACTACCAGAGCTGTCTATAAGGGCAATATTTTCTTCTGCCACCTTTTCAGAATCTAACAGGGGATAGCTCATTTCTTCATTCATGGTTTCAGCTGCCTCAGGCTCTTGAGCCAATTGTCCTTCTAAGTCAATCTCTGCTAATTTGTTAATCTCATATCGTTGAAACTCACTTGAGGTCTCTAATAAGGAATATTTGTTAATCGCATAATTAAGATAACTAATGAAGCATAATACAAGAACAAGAGAGCCTACAAAAATATTTCTCCTTTTTATTCTGAACATGATAATACCCTCCTAATCAATTTTTTTTTCATACACCATAACTTTATGGGCAGGAATCTGGAAGATGGTTTTCACAGCTTCAATAAGTTCCGTTTTAACCTTGATGTCTCCAGCACCCTCTGCAACTACTACTACCCCTCTTATTTGTGGTTTGATTTCTTTTATAACGATAAGGCCATCCCCACCTCCATTATTATTGGTCACAATACTTTGTGTTACCTCTTCTTGAAGCGTTGTTCTGGTCCCTCCCTGTGCATCTTTTTCATCAGTTTTTTGATTTGATTTGGTTGTATTTGAAGCTGGAATAACTTCAACACTACTTTCATAGGTTACCATTACCTCAACTTGACCAACACCTCTTATTTGATTTAATATATTTTTTAACTGTGTTTCAAGACTATCTTTATAACCTTCTGTAGAAAAACTTTCATCCTGAAGCCTTTCCTTATTCATAACATCTATCCCACTATTTGGATTTTTTTCAGGCAAAAAAATATCCCAAGTTATAAGTGCAATTACACATACTGCTACAATAGCGATGAGATTATATATCATTTTCTTGTAACCCATTTTATGCAACATCTCTTTTATACTTTCAAAAACTTTCATTGTACATCCATCCTCCCTATTTATTTTTAATATTTTCTTGTTCAACAATCACTGAATTAGGACTAATATCGTATAATAAAGCGATCTCCTCTTTAATTTTTTGTGTTTGTTCATTGCTAATT
>JBFNEZ010000105.1:0-13203 GCA_040797825.1 Thermotaleaceae bacterium
TTAGGCACGCCGCCAGCGTTCATCCTGAGCCAGGATCAAACTCTCAAATAAAAAAATATCGCTCTCGTTCAAATTCAATTGAACGGGTTTGCGCTTATGCGCTTTTTTGCTGGCTTTAATTCTTACACTGTTTAGTTTTCAAAGACCAATTTTGTGGTCAGTATCTGTATGACACCGACTTAGATATATTATCATGTTTGTCGCTTCATGTCAATCATTTTTTCTTGGAAGTTTTTAGTTAACTTCTTTCGTTGACGACAAATACCATATTAACATCTTTAAACCTCCTCGTCAACAACCAGTTTTTGTTAACTCCCGGTGATGACGACAAGAGATATCATATCATGGTATTTCTATTTGGTCAACTGTTAGTTTATGCTATTTTATCCAAAAGCGGCTAACACTTAAATGTTAACCGCCTTTCTTATTCATTCTTCATAATACGCGCTGCTAAATTTTCCTTTTCTTCTTCTCCTAGATCATCAATAACCTTATCTGTTTTGGTTAAAGAGGCAATGATTTCACCTGGTTGGTTTAGAATACTTAATTCTCCCGCAAATTCAATATCAGCAATCCGCAGTGGATGCCCTGGTTTTAATGTAGAAATATCCACTTCAATTCGTTCCGGCATATGTTGCGGAAGACAACTGACATGTAATTCCCTAAGTTGTTGTTGAATAATGCCTTCCTTTGATTCTGCTTTTTGTTTGCCTTTTAATACGATGGGAATGGTTGCATGAATAGCATCGGTGTAGGAAATCTCTTGGAAGTCCATATGTATAATCTCGTTACTCACTGGATGTCTTTGAATATCCTTAATCATAACCATGGCATGTTCCCTACCCGTATCTAGCTCTAATAACATATTGGTTCCATAGTTTCTCAATATCCCATCTATTTCTCCTTTGTCTATCTCTATAGTTGTATTATTTCGTGATTGATTCCCATAAACAACAGCTGGTATATGTCCATGATTTCTGATCCTATGACAAGCGTTAGAACCCACTTCATTTCTTAGGCTGGCATTGAGCGCTGATTTTACCATTTTCTCCCCTCCTCGATTTGATCTATTAGACAGTATCTCCACTATTCTTTCTTTATATACTTAGAGGGGTAATTGGAATAGGACATATCTTTCGATATGTCCCTACTTTAATAAAGGCTTTTTAGTTTTTCATCCGCAGATTCTTCTTGGACAATGACCTCCTTAGATGCGGTTGTTATAAGGACAACGATTTCTTCAGAATCATGAAAGATTTCGATATTTTCACCTACAATAGCCTTTATATCTTTTATACGTATAGGTTCCCCATATTTCATATTGGATAGGTCTACCTCAATGGACTGAGGTAAGTATTTAGGATAGGCTTGAATCTCCAATTCTGTTATTTGCTGTTGAACCACAGAGATACTGGACTCCACCAAAGCCCTATTGAGCAATATTAAGGGAATCTTTACTTTTACTTTTTCAGATGCATCCAGTTCCTGCAAATCGATATGTAAAATATGATGCTTTGTAATATGTCGGTGAATGTCTTTGATAATGGCGTGGCATATCTCCTCCTCCATTTTTAGCGCCACACTGGAGCCAACACCGTATTTAGTCAGCAGCCTTTCTAAATCTTTTTTTTCGAAGGATACACTTTTGCTGTCCTTATTATGTCCATAGACGATTCCTGGAATAAAGCCTTCTTCTCGAATTCTCTTGAGCGAATTCTTTCCTGTCCCTTTTCTAGTCTCTGACTTTAACAATGGTCTGCTCATGTTCACTTTCCCCCTTTAGATTTATAGTCTCATCTGCCTATAACTATTATCAAAGCATATTTTTCAATACACTATAAACCTTTTTGATTTTTTCTGCTTTTTTATGTTATATTCTAAAATTTGCAAAAAAGACTAGTACCTTTCAATTCAGCACCAGTCTTTTTGTCTTTGTATTATTTTTCTCCACATCTTTCTAGAAGCATTTCCCAATGACGGTCGATTTCAGTCTGCATGTCTTCGATCAGCTGTTTGTTTTGCGGCTCAAATAAATGGCTGAATCTTCCTTGCAATTTTAGATATTCTTCAATTGGCAATTTATTTTTAGGTTTATAGTTAAGCTTCCATTTCCCATCTTCTACTTCAAAAATTGGCCAGAAGCACGTATCCATAGCCAACTTAGTAATTTCCATCAGCTTTGGTGTGTCATATCTCCATCCACGGGGGCATGGAGCCAATACATTTAGGAAAGCTGGTCCCTCTGTATAAAGAGCTTTTTCCGCTTTACTGTGAATATCGCTGAAGTTTCCAAAAGGAGCCGTTTGCGCCACATATGGAATGTGATGGGCTGCCAAAATTGCAGCTAAGTCCTTGCGATATTGTGGCTTTCCAGGAATAACATCACCTGCTGGCGATGTGGTTGTATCTGCATACTTAGGTGTAGCAGAGGATCTTTGAATACCTGTGTTCATATAGGCACCATTGTCATAGCATACATAAACCATGTCATGTCCTCTTTCCATAGCTCCTGATAGGGATTGTAACCCGATATCATAGGTACCGCCATCTCCACCGAAGGCGATAAACTTATAGGTATCCTTTACACGGCCTCTCTTCTTCATTGCTTTATATGCTGCTTCTGCGCCACTTACAGTAGCACCTACATTTTCAAATGCACTATGAATGAAGGAGTCTTTCCAAGCCGTATATGGATAAATACAAGTAGATACTTCAAGACATCCAGTAGCCACGCCTACCAATGCTTTATCTTCCGGCTTTAGTGCGCGCATTACGGCACGAGCCACAACGGAAGCCCCACAGCCAGCACATAGTCTATGTCCACCCGTTAACCGTTCTGGTCTTTCTGTCAATTCCTTTAAATTTAAAGCCATGTCTGCACCCCCTACTCTTTTACGCCAAGGTAGTTGTAAGGTGAAGTAACAACACCTGCAGCAGCAACTTCCTTGAGCTCATTATATACTTTTTCGATATCTGTGGTTCGAACATCTCTTCCACCTAAACCGTATACATAGCTTGTGATCTTTGGCCTTGCCTCTAAGTCATATAATGCAGAACGTACATCCATAAAAACAGGACCTCCTGCTGCTGAGAAGGATTCTGCCTTATCCATGACCGCCACAGCCTTTAGATGCTTCAATGCTTCAGCTATCTCCGCTGCAGGGAAAGGTCTAAACACTCGAATTTTCAGCAATCCAGCCTTGACTCCTTGGGTTCTTAGATCATCTACTACGGTTTTAGCTGTCCCGGCAGTGGATCCCAATAGGACGATAGCAACTTCTGCATCCTCTAACTGATATTCCTCAAAGTAACTGTATTTTCTCCCAGAAAGCTTTTCAAATTCTGCAAAAACTTGAGCAATTACCCCTTTTGCATTGAACATGGATTGGGCTTGCTCTCTTTTGTGTTCAAAGAAGTGAGCTGGCAAGTCCAATGGCCCCATGGCCACAGGATTTTCACTGTCTAGCAGATAGAAAGGCACCACGGGCTCTCCTACAAATTCCCTTACTTTTTCTGTCTCTAAAAGCTCTATATTCTCAACGGAGTGGCTGATAATAAATCCATCTAAACAAACCATCACAGGCAAGCGAACATCTTTATGCTCCCCAATGCGAACAGCCATAATGGTATTATCATAGGCCTCTTGATTGTCCTCTGAGAACAGTTGGAGCCATCCAGAATCTCGTGCTCCCATGGCATCACTATGATCATTATGGATATTTAATGGCCCAGACATGGCCCTATTGATCAGCGGCATTACAATAGGAAGTTTGTCAGCAGATGCAATATAAAGCATCTCCCACATAAGTCCCATTCCATTAGCCGAAGTTGCAGTCATTACCCTTGCCCCTGCTGCAGCTGCACCAATACAGGCACTCATGGCACTATGCTCACTTTCAACGGCAACAAACTCCGTATCCACCTCTCCATTAGCTACATAGGTAGAGAAATACTGAGGCACCTCCGTAGACGGTGTAATCGGGAAAGCAGCAACTACATCCGGATTTATTTGTTTCATAGCCGTTGCTACGGCTTCGTTTCCACTTAATCTTTCTCGAATAGCCATTCTTTTATCCCCCCTCTTACTCTTCTACAACAAAATCAAATACATTAAATGGACAGGCTTCAACACAGACACCACAGCCTTTACAGTGATCATAATCAATCCCTGTCATCTTTTGTTCTTTTACAAGGATGGATGAGTCAGGACATACAGGGAAACAGAGCATGCAATGCTTGCATTTTTCTTCATTCCAAATAGGCTTCATAGATCTCCATGCACCAGTTTTATATTTTTGTGCATTTCCCGTTTCGTAAATAACACCACCAGGAGCTGCATCTTTCCATGTAATTTCTTCTAAATGAGAAGGTGTTTTTTTCTTAGTTTCCACAGCCTTTCACCTCCTGTAGGGCTACTTTTAATGCATTCATGTTCCCCTCAATCACTTGAGGTTTTGATGCAAATTTATGATGGAAGGATTCTACCATAGATTCTAAGAATTTTTCTTCAGTCATAGCGCCTGTTACCTTTACTACAGCAGCAAGCATAGGGGTATTAGGAAAATATTTTCCCAAAGTCTCCATAGATACCTTTCTAGCATCAATTGTATAAATACGCCCTTCATACCCTCCTAGTTTTGCTCTGAGTTGTTCTGGCTCCTTATCCGTATTCACGATAATAGCGCCCTCTTTTTTCAGCCCAGCACAGACATCTACGTCCTTGATAAGAGATTCATCTACCACCACTACAAAATCAGGATCATAAATATTACTATGAATTCTAATTTTCTCATCACTGATTCTATTATAAGCAGTGATAGGAGCTCCCATCCTTTCTGGACCATACTCTGGAAAACCTTGAATATATTTTCCTGTCATAAAAGCAGCCTCAGCCAATAATAATGAAGCTGTTTTGGCACCTTGACCACCACGGCCATGCCAGCGAATTTCTGTCATTTGGGTTGCCATTGTTTTTTTCCTCCCTTCATATCCTTTCAATCTAATGGAAATTCTGTCTTTAGAAAGTCCTTCATGAGAAACCTTCATTTTTAATGTTTGCCAGATAGAAGCCTATGCTGGTCATGAACTGTATTACAACAGCAGTTATTCTTTTTATCTGTATTGATACAGTCTTTTTAATTACTGCAACAGTATGTATATTTTCTACTATAATAGGTTATACTATATTGTTACAGTATTTGATTTTCAGTATAACAGATGCTTATTTCATTGTCAACCTACATGTTTCTACTTCCTTCCCTATCTTTGATATAGAAAAAGGATTATTTATTATCGCTCTATAAAACGATAAAAAAATAATCCTTTCGTTCATGATTATATAAGATGTCCTTTTTTGAATTACAGTAGATATTGCAGTCCCAACATCAATAAAATTCCTGGTATTCCCAAAAATCCTGCAACCAAAGCTGTAATTGGATTAATCCCGATTCCTATCTCAAAGAATCCTCCAACAAAATTTAAAAGCAAAAGTGCTATGCCTCCAATGATACCATTATAAATCAATTTAATAATAAGCTTTATTGGTATCAGCAGTATGTATCCAGCGATGTATAGCAGGATTAGTCCAAAAGCATATGCCAATATGATATTAATTTCCATCCCAATTCCCATCCTCTTCACCTCTGATGCCAAAATAATATTTTAAAAGCTTATATTTCATTATATATGGTTTGTACGAAGAATATAACTATTTTCACAAAAAAACAGTCGAAGCTTTTGCTGCCTCCACTGTTTCTTGACCTTGCTATTTTGAAATTCTGTTAGCTAATAGAAATTATCTCGAACACCCATTTCCCTAGCTAGCTTCATAAGATAAATATATCTGGTTTTAGCCGCTTGTACACGATAAATAGCATAGTCTATCAAATCTTCATCGGTTACATTTTGAAAGTACTCTTCTGCATTTTTCCAATCTGCATGGGCAGTTCGAATGCTGTCTAACATTTTTTCTTCTTCCGTTCGCGGGTCAGCACCATGAATAACTCTTTCATATAAATGATTCAGTGCACTGAAAAAACCATTTTCTTGATCCTTATTGCTCCTAGAATACTGCGTTGTTTGACTCATTTTATACCCCCCATTTTCATCTTAATTATCCCATAGCTTATCCATATTCTGGTTTTTTTATTCTTTTGATTAACCTGGAAGAATCCGCCTGAAATAATATTTTTTATTAATAATGATTATTATTTTCATATATGGATATATATCAAATAAGCAATTTCTTCGGTGCTGTATTTTACTTATAGAAAATAATTTTAAAAGGAGGATTTTTTATGCAACATCAATTACCACAGCTTAACTATACTTATGATGCTTTGGAACCTCATATTGACCGTCTAACCATGGAGATTCATTATTCAAAACATCATCAAGCCTATATCAATAATTTAAATGCCGCTTTAGAGGGGTATAAGGAACTACAAAATCTATCTTTAGAGGAATTGCTGACATCTTTAGACAAGCTTCCTGAATCTATTTATTGGGCTGTACGCAATAATGCGGGCGGCGACTACAATCACAGTCTCTTTTGGGCCAGTTTGGACCCAAATGGCGGCGGAGAACCCGCTGGTCCATTGGCCGTTAAAATTAACGAAGCCTTTGGAAGTTTTAATCAGTTTCAAGAGATTTTCACCAAAGCTGCTGCCACTCGTTTTGGAAGTGGATGGGCTTGGTTGGTCGTCCAATCCGATGGTGCTTTATCCGTTGTTTCTACACCGAATCAAGATAATCCTATTTCAGAGGGCTTACAGCCTATTTTGGGGCTGGATGTATGGGAGCATGCCTATTACCTTAAATATATGAACAAAAGACCCGATTATATTCAAGCATGGTGGAATGTTGTGAACTGGAAAGCCGTAGAGGCCCGTTATCAACAACTGCAAGCTTAATAGCAAAGAACGATAGGACAAATGATCCTATCGTTCTTTTTTTAGAATAGATGAAAAATCAAAATATTGTGTTTATTCCACCCTATTAATCTATGCTGCTAAAACAAATATGATATAATTGGTAGAGATAAAAATTCGGTTAAAACCTAATTAGATTGGAGGATCTTCTTGATGAAAAAAAGTTTTATGACGTCCCTTGCTCGGCTAGGAGAGAAAAGCCCTGTTTCTGTTTCCAGAAGTAAATCTCTGCCCATTTCTATGACTTCCGTATTTAGCTTTGATGATGTGGAAACCTTGGACAAAGTCTACGAAGGAGAAGAAAAAGGATATGTATACTCCCGTATGAGCAATCCTGTCCATGATGCCTTAAAAGAAATCATGTATCATATTGAAGAAGGTGAAGATGCCCAAGTTTATTCTTCTGGCATGGCAGCGATTACCATATCCCTACTAGCCCACATTCAGTCCGGGGATCATATCATTGCTGCCAATGTACTCTATGGGGGCACCTATCAATTTTTAAAGGACGAACTTCGTAAATTCAACGTGGAAGTCACCTTTGTAGATCCTATTCAGGACGATATCGAAAAATATTTTAAAGAAAATACAAAAATAGTTTATGTAGAGACCATATCCAACCCATTGATGGAAGTAATTGATATTGAAAAGCTGTCCAAGATAGCCCATGCCCATCACGCCCTATTGATAGTGGACAATACCTTTGCTACTCCTGTTATCTGTCAACCTATCCATTTAGGTGCAGATATTGTGGTTTACAGCGCTACCAAATACTTATGCGGGCACAGTGATGTAACAGGAGGCATTGTAGTGGCCAACAAAGAAACCATCAAAAAAATAACCAGTACAGGTGCATTGTATGGTCCTATGATGAGTCCCTTTGATGCATGGCTGATGGTCCGGAGTCTAAGAACCCTAGAGCTTCGCGTTACCCAGCATTCTCACAATGCCATGCAGCTAGCTTCTTTCCTGGAAAACCATGATAAAATTAAAGCTGTATATTATCCTGGGCTGCCCTCATCTCCATTTTCCGCTCTTGCCAATAGAATCTTTAATGACAATCTTTGTGGAGGGATGTTTAGCATCGATTTGGCAGGAGAAGAAAAAGCTGCCTGTGATCTAATCAAAAAACTAGATTCTATCAAATTTGTACCTAGCCTAGCAGGTGTCACTACCTCCATATCTTATCCTGCCAAAACCTCTCATCGGGCCATGAGCCAAGAAGAACTCAAAAAAGCAGGGATCTCCATGGGTCTTCTTCGCATTTCTACGGGTTTAGAAAATATGGACGATATTATGGAGGAATTTAGCAAAGCACTATCTAAAATATAAATTGAACAAAGGTCTATATGCATTTATTTTCATATAGACCTTTGTTATTCATCTAATATGGTTTGTATAAAAATTGGATTGGCAATGGCTATTAAAGAATCTTCCTCATCATTGTGTACTTTCTGATGCAGTTCTATTCTATACCATGTCTTCTCATCTATTATTTTCTCGAAGAATAGATCAATCTTTTCGTTAGCAGGACAGCTGTGTTTTTTAATAGGGTACCCATCTTTTAATATATGAAGCTCCAATGCTTCATTAAGGTCTTTTATCTCGATATGAAATTCTATGGTAGTTCCCTTAAGGGCTGGTATGCTATCCCCCATCATATATTCCTTGCCTGCATATAAGGCTTTAAAGAAAAGTTTAGGCCCTAAGGTCATAAAGACTTTTCCTCTTCGAATCCCCTCTAGCAGTGCCTCTTGAGAGAGGTTTTCACAATAAATATAGTTCAGGAAATATCCCAGCTTTTTCTTGTATTCATCAAAACAATGGAGATCACTGCCGCCAATCCCCGTCAACCGATAACCTTTATTGAGTAGTTCATTCCATAGATTCCTGGCCCTTTCGTTAGCCTGTTTATTCTCTACATGCCAAGGTGCATTCCAAATCTCTATGGCATCTATTTCATGAAAATTGGTATCTTGAAATCTCCAGCTGGCTTCACCATTGTGATGGAGTGTCCGTGGATGATTGATTGAAAAGATTCCTCCTTGTCCTTGAGTATCTTTCACTATATCCTGCAGGCTTCGATTCCGATTTCCCAATCTCCAATCAATCCAATCTTCTACTCCAAGAGCATTGGCATGACCCTTATAGGTAGAAATTTCTACACCGGGCAGCAGCAGTATATCCTTATTTTTTTTATAATACTGCCATGCACTAATGGTGTTGTGATCCGTAATGGCAATAAAGTCCAGCTTTTCTTTTTTTGCAAGCTGAATAATATCCTTCACAGAATCTTCACCATCGCTCTCCTGGGAATGGATATGAAGCTCCCCCTTGTACCATCTTTTTTCTTTAGACAATATCAGGTTTTTTTGGTTGGGCTTTTTAATTGCGAAGCGATTGGCCTTTGCACTATCATAGAATACTTCAATAATCAATTGATACTTGCATATAGAGGATACTTCCATGGCATCTATCTCTGCAACCCATCTTCCCTTTGGAATGTTTCCGAACAATGCTCCTGGAGATGCATAGGTAGGGGTGATAGTCATTTCAATTTCACTTTTTTTATCGTTTTTAGCGGGCTTTCCGATTCCTCTGAATCTCCGATAATCATAGGCTTGCAAGTATAGTGTATTTTTCTGCTCTTTGCTGTAGAGCAATCTGACAGAAACCTTTGAAGCCCCATGTTTAACCTCAAAAGGAAACTGAAAGTATTTTTTCTGATCTCTTGTAGAAAATACTCCATGATAACAAAATGTATCCGGATTCAACGCTACTGGACATATGGCCTCTCCCATCTATAACATCCCTTCATTTTGTCTGCCTTTCAAAAAGCTTTTTAGTATTCATAAAAATCTATATTTAATTAACATTATATGAAACGGGTATTAAAGATTCATTAATGATTTATGAAATTCTTGTTAAATTTGTAAATTTCCTTAATATAAACAAGCAATAAAACCCCTTGTCCTTTTCTTTGGTGTATCAAGAAAAAGGACAAGGGGTTTTATAAAGTGCTTTATAGAGAAGCCTGTTAAGCTCTAAATTTTCCAACCCTGTTGTTTAGTTTTTCTGCCAATTCTACTTGTTTTTGAGAAACCCTTGCAATCCCTTCCAGAGCATTGGTTACTTCTATTACATGGCTGGAAATCTCTTGGGAACTGGCCGTAGTTTCTTCCGATGTAGCCGATACAGCTTCTATCGCTCCATTGACTTGTTCGATCACTTCAGCAATGCTATTGGCATGATTATCAAACTCAGTGATTAATGTATTGATATATTCTGCATCTTTTCTGTATTGGTTTCCTGTATCCACCAGCATATCGTAATCCTTATCTACCTTTTCATTAATAAAGGCTAGTATATCTCCAGCATTTAAAGATAGATTTTCAAAGGCCTGGTAGACCTCTTGTATCACACTATGAATATTGGTAACCATTGCAGAAGACTGCTCCGCCAGCTTCCGCACCTCATCGGCAACTACAGCAAAACCACGGCCATGTTCTCCTGCCCTAGCCGCTTCTATAGCCGCATTTAGAGAAAGTAGGTTGATTTGCTCTGAGATAGAGGATATCGCCTCAGCCATGGTCTCAACTTCCTTTACAACCTTTCCGGCTTCAATAGCTGCAAGAATCCTTTCTTGTTTTTCTTCATAAAGCTGCTTAGCCATTTCCTTTGATTGTTGTCCATTCCCCTTCATTGACTCTGCTCTCTGTGCAATTTCTTTAGAAGCCCTATTTCCTTCCCCGGCTTTTTGGGCAAGGACCATAGCCGTTGTAGATACTTCCTGTCCCGATGCATTAATTTCTTCTAAAGAGGCACTGGTATCCTCTGTTCCTTGAGAAATTCCTTGGGTTGCAGATTCAATGCTCTGCATCTGCTGCAATACTTCTTCAATAGTAGCCGATAGCTCTTGACTAGAAGTGTTGATCGTAGAAGAATTGAGAGTAATTTCTTTGATTAACTCCTTTGTATTTAAAATAGCTTTATTTAAAGATTTTGCTAAGATACCTGTTTCATCCTTGGTATTGAGATCAATCTGCAGAGTTAAATCCCCTTCTCCAAAGGCTTCTGCAAAGGCAACGCATTTTTTCAAGGAGCTAGTAATGATTTTAGTCAGTAAAAAGCTTAAGGCCAATCCTATTATCAATGCTATAAGGTTAAAAATTAAGGCTTGATTCACCGTACGTTTATAGATCTGAGTATTTTCTTGCATGATACTTCTCATGATTTCTTTATTTAGTTCTGTCAGGTTCGTAATAGCCTCTTGTACCTGTGTTTCCCACATGGCTACACTGTCAAACTGCACCTTTCCTTCCTCGGTTTTTCCATCCTGCATAAACTTAATATACTTATCCTGCTGCATGCGATAGGTATCCAATTTATTCTGGAGGATATCAACCAGTTCCTTTTCCTGCTCTGTCATGAAGGTGCTGGTATAGCTTTCCAATATCCGGTTATTGTGTCCTCTGGCGGACATTACAAAGCTTACTGCTTCAGAAACAGATTTGTCACTATCGGGTATCATTAACTGGGAAAGCTCTAATCGAATAAGCAGTACATTCTTTTGAAAATCAGCCAAGTCTTCTATGGGAATGATTCTGTCTCGATACATTATTTCTACTCGTTGGTCCATGTCTTGCTGATTTTTAATGCCAATAACCCCCATTATTCCAAGAAGAAGATTGAGGATCAAAAAAGCTGAAATCAATTTTGTTCCAATTTTTAAATTATAATACCACCGCATAAGTCCCTCTCCATTTCTCATTCTATGTATTTATACAACAGTAACAACTTTTAGATTCTTTTCTCTAGATAGGTCCACATAGCTGGATTTTACATGTATCACTGGAGAAACAATGTCTTGGGGAGGCACGTAAACAATTTCTCCCATATCTCCATTGCTCAGCAATACATTGGTCCCAATATATAAGGTCGATATATTTTTCATAAATATTTTCAACAATCCAATATCAAAGGTGGATATGCCTATGGTACTAAACATTTGAAATACATCAAAGGGAGAAACCTTGTTTTTATATACTCTATTTTGTGTCATAGCATCATACACATCAGCAATAGAAACGATTTTGCTGTAAAGTCCAATAGAATCCTCCCCTAACCCTTGAGGATAACCTGATCCGTCTACCCGTTCATGATGACAGAGAACGGCTCTCTTAACAGCCTCACTGAATTCATCTATATCTTTAATCATTTCATATCCATATTGAGAGTGTTTTTTCATCTCCTCAAACTCTGCTTCTGTTAACTTGCCCTTTTTATTAAGAATTTCATTGGGTATTTTAGATTTTCCGATATCATGAAGCAGCCCAGCTTGAACAACTTCTTCAGTCCTATCTTCAGGCAAGCTTATCCATCTGGCAATTAACATAGAATAGAAGGACACATTTACACAATGGGTATAGGTGTATTCATCAAAGTCTTTAATTTCCGCAAGATACTTGATAACCACATTGCTTTCATTTACATCATTGTTTACCAGCTTGGATATAGTCAATATCTGTTCATAGTCCACACTGCCACCCGTTGCCAACTCTCTTAGTACTTCCTTCACTTGTAAAACGGCTTCTTTATAATTTTTCTCTACCTCCCGGCATAGAATTTCTGCTTTTTCTTCTTCAATACACTGAGGTGGATGATAAATCCGTATCAAGGACAATCCCATATCTTCTAGCTTCTCCTTAATATATTGATTAATAATAGTATTTTGTGCTACCAAAAAAGAGCCTCTTTCATCAATAATATCTTCGGCTAATATATCACCTATGTTGCAATCATCAAGCTTTACCTTTATCTTGCCCATTTTACATTATCCTCCAATACCCTTTCAATTCTACAAAATACCCATAACTATTTTGTTGTCATCCTTTAACTGCACTATATCCTTTATAGTTCTCTGTAGTAGTGATATAATTTCAAATATTCTACATCTATAACTCATTTTCCTTCGTCAACAAATGAGTTTTAGTTACAAATTTCTTCTTATTTCTACTGTTTCTATATTTTCATATAAGGATTTGATCCGATCTACTGCTTTTTATTAGAAACATAGGGCTCCGAGTGGCACATTGTACAATCGACCCTATATCCTATTTAGAATCTATTTATCCCTTAAAGTTGAATATCTCAAAAAATAAAAAAATAGTGTTTAGATAAGAAAAATATCTTGATAACAACCAAAAGAAAAAGGGAAAGGGACTGTCCATTATACAATCCATTTTCCCTTTTATGCTTTAATTTGCACGGTCTC
>JBFNEZ010000106.1:0-12994 GCA_040797825.1 Thermotaleaceae bacterium
AAGCACCTGAAGAACACTTTCGCGTTGCTTTGTTCTTTTTATTCCAGCAGGCCAGTTGTTTAGTCTATCCTTCATTATATCCACCCCTCTTATTAATTTTTAGAGTGCTTTCAATTTTTTATAAATATGTTCAATTTTTCTCGTCCAAAATCGCAAATGCATATTATTCGCATCTAACTCCATTATAAAATTTCATATTAAAAAAGTCAAATGTTTATAACATCAGATATATACGCATTATTTACTTCTTAATGCCTTAATCTTCGAATGAGATTCTTTAACAATTAAAACCACGATTAGGACGGCAACTGAAACAAGGGCAGTAAATCCGCCAGGTGCAACATTTATATAATAAGAAATAAAAAGTCCTAACATTATGTCAATTACACTGAAAATGATAGAAAATATCAAAGTAATTTTAAATCCTTTTCCAAGCTGCAGTGCTGTGGCTACAGGAAGAGCAATCATAGAACTAATGACTAATACACCTACAATTCTTATGGATACTGATATAGCTGATGCTACAAGAATTGAAAATACATAGTTTATAAGTCTGACTCTTACGCCGGCAATCTTGGCTGTTTCCTCGTCATATGCGATATAGATCATCTGATGATATAGAAAAATAAGAGTCAGAACGGAAATCACGCTGAGAATTAATGCCATAATCATATCAAAACGGGTAACGGTCAGGACACTTCCGAACATGAAGGAATCTGCATTAGCATTGAGCTTTCCAGAACTGATAATAGTTATGGCTGTTCCTACACTCAACGAAAGCACAATGGTAAGAATCAGGTCGGTATATTTTTTGAAATAGCTGCGAAGGGCTTCAATCAGCGCACCGCATACTGATGTAAAAATAAATGCTCCAAGAATAGGATTTTGATTTGTCATCAGTCCAATTGTGATACCAGCCAGAGAAGCATGAGCTAATGTATCTCCTATCATGGAGTAACGACGGAGTACTAAAAATATGCCAATGCAGGGGCATAATATTGAAATAAATATGGAAACAAGAAATGCATTTTGCATAAAGGTATAATTCAGCATTGTTATCATCCTTTCATTTGTTCTTCAGAAATTCACTTGCGTACTTGCTAGGTTCACAGAGATGTCCATGTCCATCCGCCAAATGGTAAATCAATGTGGAGTTTGAAATGGCAGCATTCAGATTATGCTCAACGGAAACAATAGTAATTCCGACTTCTTGATTTATTTTCTTCAGAAAGCTATAAATTTCCTTTTGACTGTCCGTATCTACTCCCGCTGACGGCTCATCCAGAATCAGCAAATCTGGGTTTCCGATTAATGCTCTTGCAATTAATATCTTTTGACTTTGACCTCCTGAAAGAGTGCCCATCAAAGCTCCCTCGAAGCCTGACATTCCGACAAGTGAAAGATTTTTCTCAATAATATCCTTGGATTTGAATTTCAATATTTTACGGTAAGAATTTAGTGCTTCATATACAGTAATTGGAAAATTGGAATTATAAAATTCGTTTTTCTGCGGTACATATCCTATTCTTTTCGCTTGACAGCTGATGTTTCCGGACATTGGTTTTATAAATCTCAATATTAATCTCATTAATGTCGTTTTTCCACTACCGTTTTCACCCATTATTGATACATACTCACCTTTGTGTATATCAAGATTGAGATTATCTAGAACATATGGTGGCGAACCTGTATAGGAAAAGTATAAGTCTTCTGCTTTAATCATATAAAAGCTCCTTTCTTAATTATAACTAGGCACAATAAATGCAAATGCATCTCATTTGCACTTGACAAATATATCCATGTATCTTATAATCAACATTATAAATGCAAACGGTATGCATTTGCAAGTAGAATCGTAGGAGGTTGAGAAATGTTTAAAAAATTGGCTGTTTTATTATTGTGTTTGGTAACAATTATAAGCCTTTCGGCGTGCAGTAACAACGAAGCTAAAACAAGCACACCGGAAAAAACGACAGAAAGCAAAGTTAAAGTATCAGTGACTTTTAACGCTATGAAGGAATTTGCTGAAGCAGTTGGGCGGGATAAGATTGAAGTCTCGACTATAATACCAGACGGAGCTGAAGCACATGACTTTGAACCAAAAGCTCAGGATCTAGCAGCTCTTAGTAGTACAGAGATCTTTGTCTATAGCGGACTTGGCATGGAATCATGGGTTGATGAAGCTATCCAATCAGTAAACAATCCGAACTTAATTATTGTTAATGCATCTGAGGGAGCCGATATAATTATAAGAGAATCATCTTCAGATGAACATGAGGATGAGCATGAGGAAAGTGAGGATGAACACGAAGAGGATGAGCATGACGAACATGATCACGGGAAATACGACCCGCATCTGTGGCTTGGGTTAAAAGAGGCACAAACACAAGCAAAGAATATCAAAGATGCACTAATAAATGTGGATTCTGATAACAAAGATTATTATGAGAAAAACTTCGATGAATTCACTTCACAACTAGAAGGTCTTTACAATGAATATAAGGAGAAATTTCAGTCTGTGAATAAAAAGAGCTTTGTAACAGGTCATGCTGCCTTTGGATATCTCTGCCGCGATTTTGGATTGGTGCAAAATAGCGTAAGAGACATTTTTGCGGATGGCGAGCCAAGTGCACAGCAGCTGGCTGAGCTAGTTGAATATTGCAGAGAGAATAATGTAACAACAATTTTTGCAGAGGAGATGGCAAGTCCCGCTGTATCAGAAACACTTGCAAATGAAGTCGGAGCAAAGGTGGAAACCATATATACAATGGAAAGCAACGAGGATAATAAAACTTATTTGGAACGTATGACAGAAAATCTAGAAAAAATTTATGATAGCTTGTCGAAGTAATCGTATCCTACAGTAGAAATATAATAAGCAGATGGCTTTGAATTATCAAGGTTCATCTGCTTTTGTTTTATTATAAATTCATCATTATATCAAATATTTTATCCTTCAAATTTATGACAATGTATATTAGTAACAAATTAACAATTTGTTTAATATACTAAAATGTAGACGTATTTTAAAATAACAGTAGGGAGGAAAAATAATGGCTATAAAATTATTCAAACTTGTAATAGATGCTATTACTACAACAGATACTGATATTAATCCAGAAATCGATAAATATTTTTATGAGTTAAGAGAAGATGAAAGGACTGGTGATACCGTTACCATCCCTGCAGCTCAATTTACAGATGATGATGGTAATATTATGACAGGTAATCTTACAATTGTATCTACAGATAATGGATATTATCTTTTATTTATAAATGGAGTATTGCAGCAATCCAGTCTATATACAGTTAGTGGTGATGGTTCTGAAGTTGTTATTACTGAAGCAGCTACAGTTCCTGTAGGTGCACCCATTACCTTAATTGTAACTAACTTTGCTCCTGCATCTGATTCTGAAACCACAGTAACGACTTAGTCATCATATTTTAGGATGTGCATAATCAGCACATCCTTTTTTTCTTTTTGTGTAGAGAACCTATTTCTTATTGCATACATAAGATAATTAAAGAATGTATCTTTATTTCTGGAGTGATAGCAGTGTTCAAAGCAGATCTGTATCAATACAACGCCTTGTCTGATGGTATAAAGAAAATTTATACAAATGATGACGAATTAATTGATTATGGGAACAGGGGTATCCTTGATCCCAATGAGGTCTCCTATCTTAACTTGTTTATTAATGGAGTATTGCAGCCAAAGGTTACCTATGAAATTCAAAAAGGACAGCTTCTACTTAAAACTGAGGATATTCCTTTAAAGGGATCTACTATTATTATTACTTTTGTTACTTTCAAAGATGAGAAATCCAGTAAGCTTAATTCTGCCATAGTCGAAGGGTTACTTCCTTCAGGACATATATCCAGTGGTCCTGTAACTGATATGGATATTAGAATTGAGGATACTGTTCATTCTTATATAAAGCTAGAAAAAATCATTGTATCTGGCCCTTCATTTATTTCCAGAGGGCAAACAGCTAGTTGGGAGTTCGAGCTAACAATAAGTAATATAGAAAATATACCAATTAGAGATGTCATTGTAACAGATAATATCCTATTGGATTCATTTGATAGTATAAGTACTATATTTACGCCTTCAGGAGATGTTTCTATATCTGATAACTCTATCATTTGGAATATTGAGGAGATTTCTCCCGGTGATACCCTAACAGCTGTTTTTGAAGTTAAAGGTTGCTTCAACACTATTGGACTGCGTTATCTTGGTAGAGCCATGGCTTCAGCCTTAAATCCACGTTCAAATGCCCGTACATTATCAGATATATCCTCTGGAGCATCAATCAAAGTTTTAAATTATATGCATGATTTTGAAAAAAACTGTATTATCGTCAACAAAGTTTTTTCTCAATATCAAAAAAGAACCTGCTTTGAAGATATCAGCATAGATATAGATGGTAACATTCTTAAAAACATCATATTTAAGCCAGGATTTATTGTAGAAAATTCTCTAATGACTACAGATATAGAGAATAAAATAAATTTTAAGAGAGTTAAATTCCTTTTAAGAATACCATTTGAAATAACTACTACGAATAATAATATAATCAAAGGTTATCTCCCAGATATAACTAACGACATTATTATGTTTATGCCAGACTCAAGAGATGAGTTTTCATACAATATTGTAGTAGAAACCAGCTCAAAGCTTTTAAAAACTCCTATGAAATTAAATGGCCAGTTAAAATTTTCAGCGGGTGTATTTGCCATTATTAAGGCAGTAGGAAAAGTACAGCTATTAATACCTGCCTCTAAATTTTGTCCAGAGCCTTCCAAATGCGAGGAGTTCGCTAAAAATTCTATTTATGATATTTTTAAATTTAAAGAATTTCCTAATTTCTATCCATTACAAAATGAATTTTCAGTTCAAAATAAATTAACAAGAGTTAGGAACTGTCCAGATATATTTGATAATTTAACTATTGAAAAATACATTACAGCAGGACCTTTAATGGTGGAGCCAAATGTCACAAATACCTGGAGAATAGAAATTAGAGTAACTAATGATGGATATGGTCCAGTTAGTAGTGTTGTCATGACGGATACTCTACTATTAGATAATCTATTTGATTTTAGTGTAATCAGTCTGACCCAAGGTACTATATCAAGACAGAACAATCAAATTATCTGGGATATAGGAACCTTGAATTCAAACAATACAGTTATAATAGCAGCAGAGGTCACTGGCTTGTTTTATGATGAAGGTAATAAAATTCTTGATGCGGAAAATTATCAATATAATACTGTTTCAGATGGAATTAAAAAAGAATTCATAAATGATGATGAGTTAATAATATATGGTAATCTAGGCATACCTGATCCAAATAGCGTTTCATTCTTTAATCTTTTTATTAATGGAGTATTGCAGCCGAAGACTACCTATACAGTAGAAAAAGGTCTTTTAACCCTAATAACAGTAGATTCTCCTCAAAAAGGAGTTCCCATTATTCTTGAATATTTAATAATAAAGGATAAAGATAATCGACTTTTAAAAGCAGAAACATATCAGTATAATACAATTGCAAGTGGAGAGAAAATCTATACAAATGCGGATGAGTTAACTATATATGGTGATAATGGCATTCTTGACCCCCAACAAACTTCCTATCAAAATCTTTTCATAAATGGAGTCATCCAACCGAGCATCAATTATATAGTAAAAAAAGGAATCCTTATATTAGAAGTAGAAAACGCACCTCTAAAAGGATCCCCTATTTCTATACAATTTGTTTCCTTATTTTCATAATTTGGAAACAATTTTTTTATCCTAGCCTCTTTACTTCCTCTAGTGAATGGTAAGCAGCTTCTAAAGTTATTTCAATATCTTCCTCTGTCATAGCGGCATTGATAAAAATCGCTTCAAACTGAGAGGGTGCTAGATAAATACCTCGCTTTAACATCCCCTTAAAATAAACAGCATACTTGTTTGTATCAGAGGTCACTGCAGCTTCAAAATTCTCTACAGCTTGGTCCGTAAAGAACATGCATAGCATTGCACCTACTCTGTTAAAGGAGGCCTTGATTCCTAAGGCTTCAACATGCTTCTTTAAACCATTCTCCAGTAAATCTGCCTTCCTGTCTAATTCTTTGTAAATCTCAGGATTGTCCCTTAAAATCCTTAGGGTTGTATATCCCGCCATCATAGCTAGAGGATTTCCTGAAAGGGTACCCGCTTGATATACTGGTCCTATCGGAGACAGCATGGACATGATTTCCTTCTTGCCGCCAAAGGCTCCTACAGGCAATCCCCCTCCTATAATCTTGCTGTAACAGGTAAGATCAGGGGTAATATTGTAAAGGCTTTGTGCTCCTTGAAAGGCTACGCGAAACCCTGTCATGACCTCATCAAATATTAATACACTGTTATATTCTTCTGTAATACTTCTTAGTCTGTCGGCAAATGCCTGAGTCATAGGAACAACTCCCATATTGCCCGCCACTGGTTCTACAATTACAGCTGCAATATCCTTTCCGTATTTCTTGAAGATTTCTTCAATGTTTTCGATATCGTTATATCTGGCTGTAATGGTATTTTTAACAACATCCTCTGGAACTCCAGGACTGTCGGGAACTCCATAGGTCAATAATCCGGAACCGGCTTTAATCAATAGACTGTCAGAATGACCATGATAGTTTCCATTGAACTTCACTATCTTGCTTCTGCCTGTATACCCCCTTGCCAATCTTAAGGCTGTCATTGTAGCTTCTGTTCCAGAGTTCACCATCCTAATCATTTCAATAGAGGGAATTCCCTCTACAATCAATTGGGCCATTCTTGTTTCGATTTCTGTAGGTGCTCCAAAGCTAGTACCTAAGTCTACTACTTCTTTTAAACTTTTGACCACCTCTGGATGACAATGACCTAAAATCAAAGGTCCCCAGGAGCCTACGTAGTCGATATACTTGTTTCCATCTTCATCATAGATATAGCTGCCTTCTCCTCTCTTAAAGAAAAGCGGGTCCATTTTTACCGATGAAAATGCCCTAACAGGACTGTTTACTCCTCCAGGTATCACTGCCTTTGACTCTTCAAAAAGCTTTTTAGATCTTTCTACCTTCATTACCCATTCCTCCTGATCCATCTTGCCATATCCTTGGCAAAGTAGGTTAAAATCATATCAGCACCAGCTCTTTTTATGGCAGTCAACGCCTCCACCATACTATCTTCTTCATTTAACAATCCATGCTGTGCTGCTAATTTAATCATGGCATATTCACCACTGACATGATAGGCTGCCAATGGCATAGAATATCTATCTCTTACCTCCCGAATAATATCAATATAGGCTAGAGCCGGCTTTACCATAATTATATCCGCTCCCTCTTTTAAATCCTCCTCCACCTGTCTGATGGCCTCTAATCGATTGGCAGGGTCCATTTGATAGGTTTTTCTGTCGCCAAATTGCGGCGCACAGTTAGCAGCACTTCTAAAGGGGCCATAAAAGGAAGAAGCATATTTTACGCTATAGCTCATTATAGGAATGTGAGTAAAGTTGTTCTCATCCAAAACTTCCCTAATTCGCCCAACTCTGCCATCCATCATATCAGAAGGAGCAACCATATCTGCTCCGGCTATGGCATGGGATAAAGCTATGGCCGCTAGTTTTTCAATGCTTTCATCGTTTACGACAATGTCTTCTTTTACAATTCCACAGTGACCATGACTTGTATATTGACACATGCATACATCTGTGATAATTAAAAGCTTAGGATAATGCTTCTTAACCTCTCTAACCGCCTGCTGTACAATCCCATCCTCGGCAAAGGCACCCGAAGCTTCCTCATCCTTTGATTCTGGCAAGCCAAATAGAACAATGGCCTTAATCCCCAGCTCAACCACTTCTCCAACTGCTTCCTTCAGCTGATCAACGGAATAGTGATACTGCCCAAAGAGATTAGGAATTTCTCGTTTGATGTTTTTCCCATGAATAACAAACATGGGATATATTAAATCTGAAATGTGTACAGTTGTTTCCTGGACCAAATTTCTCATCCCAGCACTGCTTCTCAATCTTCTCGATCTTTTAAAGTCCTTCAAGATCAGATACCTCCCTTATGCGCTTTACTAACTCTTCAATTGTATATTTCTCTGCCTCTATGGCTATTTCTAATCCTAAGGTCTTAGCTGTATGACTGGTAATAGGCCCTATAGCAGCTAATTTGCTATCTTTGATTATCTCCTTATTTTCTTCTCCTAAAATTTCCATGAAATTTCTTACGGTAGAAGAACTTGTGAAGGTAATGCAATCAACTGGTACCTTCAGTATCTCAAGTAAATCCTCTCTTTTGAAGCTGGGAATCGTAGTTCGATAGATGTCGATTTCTTCCACAAGAGCTCCCATTGCTCTTAGGCCTTCTGTTAAAACCTTTCTGGCAATATCTGCCCTTGGTAAAAGTACTCTATTTCCAGCCTGAATCAATTCCTTTACTGCCTCAAGAACTCCCTCTGCAGTATAAACCTCTGGAATTTTGTCTACTAAGACACCTTTTGCCTCCAGGGCTTCTTTTGTAGCTGAACCAATGGCATAAATTTTTGCTTCTCCGATTTTACGGATATCTATTTTTAATACTTTTAATCTTTCAAAAAATGCTTGTACTCCATTTATACTGGTAAAAATAATATGCTGCATCTCTTTCAAATGACAAAGCTTTGCATCTATTTCTTCAAAGTTTTTCGGTGCTTCGATTTGTATGGTAGGAAACTCAATAACCTCTGCTCCTAGGTCCTTCAATCTTCTTGATAAATCGCTGGCCTGCTGCCTTGTTCGTGTCACCAGTACTCTTTTTCCCTGCAGCGGCAATTGCTGAAGCCAGTTTAACTGAGGTCTTAAATTTACTACATCTCCAATCAATATAATAGCGGGAGATTTGATATCATTATTCTTTGCCACCTCTACAATGCTTTCAAGGGTTCCAGTGACGGTTTTTTGTCTAGCGGTTGTTCCTCTATGGATGAGTGCTGCAGGTGTATTCTTGTCCTTTCCATGCATTATCAGCTTTTCTGTAATCTCCTTTAAATGGCCTACCCCCATTAAAAAGATGAGAGTACCCTCCAGTTTTGCCAAAGCCTCGTAATTGACAGTGGAATTTTCCTTTGTTGGGTCTTCATGACCTGTGATTACATGAAATGAGGTGCTGACATTCCGATGAGTTACAGGAATCCCTCCATAGGTGGGAACCGCTATGGCAGAGGTTATCCCGGGAACCACTTCAAAGGGAATATTTTCCTCATAAAGGGCTATTGCCTCTTCGCCTCCTCTGCCAAACACAAAGGAATCTCCCCCTTTTAATCTCGTAACAATTTTTCCTTCCTTTGCCTTGGAAACCAGCAGCTGATTGATTTCCTCCTGACGATATTGATGGTGGTCAGGCGCTTTTCCTACATCAATTACTTCCGCAGTAGGTTGTTTATATTTTAATAGGTTGCTATTTGCCAATCGGTCGTATAGAATCACATCTGCCTTTTCTATACATCTTAATCCTTTTAAGGTGATTAAGTCTTCATCTCCGGGACCAGCCCCTACCAAGTAAACATAGGGTTTATTCACAGAATCTCTCCTTTCTATTTATAAAAGCTTCTTTGCTCCTAGTTTAATCATTATCTCTCCTAATTGTCTTCCTATATCAATATATGCTTCAAAATCTCCAGTTTCTGTATGTCGAAGAATGGTTTCCCCATCAGGAGAAGCCACCATAGCTGTAAGCAAAAGCTGATCTCCGACCTTCCTTCCATAGGCTCCTAGAGGAATATGACAGCCTCCATCCAATAGTCTTAAAACCATCCTTTCTCCCATCACACAATGATATGTTTCCTTGTCATTAATAGATTGGAGCATTTTATATAGTTCTTCATCATCTTTTCTCATCTCACAGCCTAATGCCCCTTGTCCTACAGCAGGGGTAAAAACATCTATATCCAAATAGTAAAAATGGTCATCCTTATAGCCTAGCCTTTTCAATCCTGCAGCCGCTAAAATTATAGCATCTAATCCATCAGTATCCAGCTTGCTTAACCTAGTTCCTACATTTCCTCTTATATCCTTCATCTGTAGATCTTTTCTTATGCTCAGCAGCTGAGCCTTTCTCCTTAGACTGCTGGTGCCAATAACAGCTCCTTTAGGAAGTGCCTCAAGGCTTATATTGTCTTTTATAATGAGTACATCCCTTGGATCTTCTCTTTTGGTGATGGCTCCTAAGGTTAGTTCCTCAGGGGACTCTGCTGGCATATCCTTCATGCTATGTACAGCCAAATCAATCTCATCGTTTATAAGAGCTGTCTGGATTTCCTTGACAAAAAGACCCTTGCCACCAATCTTATCTAAGGTTTTATCTAAAATCTTATCCCCAATAGTCTTTATTTTAACAATTTCATATTCATACTGAGGATAATTTTCCTTCAGCATTTTTATGATGATTTCTGCTTGTACCAAAGCCAGCTGACTAGCTCTAGAGCCTATTCGTATTTTTCTCATCTTGACACCCCTTTTTTTACAGTGTAATACTTATATACTTCCCACATGGCTTTCTTTAGCTCTTCCATATCTCTTTTTAATTCTAATTTATCTAATTTATCCAATTCATCATACACCAGCTGATGAAAAAGAGCTTTTCTATACTCAATAGAAGGAATTTCCATTAATGCCTTCGTCCTGATTTTCCCTAATGTTTCCAGCAGATCATCATATGATTCATCATACAGGATTTCCAGTTGTCTTCTTATTTTACGAGAAAGGGCAGGACTTTTACCTTCTGTTGAAATAGTTATAATAAGGCTTCCTCTTTTTAATACAGCCGGCAGAATAAAGTCTGAAAGCTCTGGAGAATCTCCAATATTGACAAGCATATTTTGTGATTCTGCTTCCTTTTTACATTTTTCATTAACAACTTTATCATCTGTCACGCCGTAAACCAGAAAGCTTCCTGTCAAATCACCAGTTTCATATACTTTGTTTTTATAGTGTATTTTGTTATTTTCTAATAAAAGCTTTAATTTTTCTGTTAAGCTAGGGCTGATGACGGTAACAACAGCTCCATACTCCAATAGGGTCTCTACCTTTCTTTGGGCAACTGCTCCGCCTCCAACTACGGTACAGGGTTTTCCCTCGATTTTAAGCATCATTGGATAATATAGTGACATCTTTAGCCTCCTTACTTAAACAAATTTTACAATCCTAAAAGCTCATCTACAAAAGATGCCATTTCCTCTCCCTTACCCTTGATGCCAGCATCCTTTAACTGTAGAATTGGCTTTCTCCACATTTTTTTTACAAGGCTCCTAACGATAATCTCTATAGTTTCCTTATCTTTTTGTTCTATGTGTGAAAGCTTTTTAAACATCTTATCTAGTTCCTCATCAGTTAATTGTTGGCTATAGTTTTTTATGGCCTCAATTTTAGGATATACAGGAAGACATTGATACCAGCCTTCATAATCTTTTATAGCATCTTCGATAGCCTTTTTTATTTCGATAATTAAGCTTTTCCTCGAATTTAAGTTTTCATCTGCAATATCCTTCAATTGATCGATATGAAATAAACTAATCCCTTGAATTTCTCTAATAGCAGGATCAACATCTCTAGGCAAAGCAATATCTACAATGCATAAAGGCTTATCTCCCTGATAATAGCTGTTAAAGTCTTCTTTATAATAAATGTAGTGAGGGGCACCAGTGGCACTAATAAGAATATCCACTTCTTTCAATACCTCATACCGCTCATCGAAATTAATATAGTATATGTTTCTGTGCTTTTCCATTAAAGATTCTATTATTTCTTTTCTTCTGTTGGATATATAAATTGCTGAAACTCCCTTATCCAAAAGGTGTTCTACTGCCAACCTGCTCATCTCACCATAACCTATCACTAAAACTTTTTTATTCTTCAAGCTTCCTAATTGCTTTTCCACCTGCTTTACTGCAATATAGCTAATAGATAAGGGGTTTTCTGAAATGCTAGTTTTTGTTCTGATTTCTTTAGCAGTGGTGATGGCTTCTAGAAACAGCTTATTTAATATTTTTCCACAGCCCTTTAACTCCATTGCATTTTGATGGGCTTCCTTTACTTGACCTAAGATTTGGTCTTCTCCTAACACCAGGGAGTCCAATCCACAGCAAACCTCATATAGGTATCTGGCAACTTCTTTTTTAGATTTATATATATAGTGACCTTCTATATCCTCCTGCTGTAATTGAAAAAAATCTATATAGAAGCTCTTAAACCATTCTTCTGCACCATTGGTATCCTCCACCACTGCAACAATTTCACTGCGGTTGCAGGTAGATAGAATGACAGCTTCTTTTACAAAGCAATCCTTCCTCATCAAACTGTAGGCCTTCTGCAATTTACTTCTAGAGAAAGCTACCTTTTCTCGAAGAGCTATGGTGGAATTTTGGTGGGTAATGCCAAATGCTACTAATTTCATTTATTCTCACCTTCTATTTTTAAAGTATATCTACTGCTTTTTTCATAAAAAAATTCCACTCGGAAGAGTGGAATTTGTATGTACTAAATAATTTTAAAGACATCACAGTACTACAAACACCCCTTCCCTCCGAAGGTTGTTGCATTGTTTAGGTTGGTCTCCTGACTCATGATTCCCTTTACTCTCGACGCCTTCCCAAAAAAATTCAGTGGCTTCTGTCGATTTCATCCTCACTTACAGTAGCGGGGGCTGTAGCGGATTTTCACCGCTTTCCCATTTAAGTTTCACCTGAAACACCTAAAACATTATTAAATTATCTCGTTAACTTAATCATAATATCAGAAAATCTTTACACTTTCAATTAAAATATCAAATTTTATACTATCCATTCCCTTCGCAGCTCCCATAGAGCGGCTTGGTTTGGCTTTGTTAAATCTATATTATCTTCAAATAAAGAATCCCAGCTTTTTATCACTTTTTGCTTTAAAAGAGGATAAAAACTAGTCATATAAATACTAGCTTCATTTTTGATTCCTTGTTTTTC
>JBFNEZ010000107.1:0-12945 GCA_040797825.1 Thermotaleaceae bacterium
CGTCCCCTTGTCACTAATATTATTGCTGTTCCTTTTTCTTAATCCGTTTCAATCGGAAGAAATCTTCCCGCTCCTTTTCTTCCAGTACCTCTTGGATATACTTGACCTGCTCCTTATATTTTGGAATTTGAATATTTTCAAGTCCATTGGCTCTTTTTTGGGTCTTCTTAACCTCCACAGCCAGCTTGTAAACAGAGTTTTCCACCTCTGCCAGCTCATAAATCAGGTATTTTACTTCCTTGAATTTAACATAGGCAATGTCTAAAGCAGGATTGGTGCGAAAAAAGCCATACTGGGTCTGTAGATTTGTCTTCTGATAACGAACGCTGGGGATTTCCACACCCATGACGCTCTTTTGCAATATTTCATATTCAGTAGCCTTTGGAATAGAAATAGCCAATTCCTCCACGCTGTGGATGCCCATGGTTATATTGACCATCTGCAAAGCTTCGTAAGCCTCTCGAAAGGTAGTAGCCACCCGCTCCTGCAGTTCCTTGGCCCGCTCCATCATCCCCATCATCTCTCGAATCAGTACATTTCTTTTTTTGTCCAATAATTCGAAGCCTTTTTGTGAAAAAGCTAGTGCATTTTGAGCTTTTATGAGATTCGATTTAGTTGGTGCAATATTCACAGCCATGGCTGTTCTTCACCTCTTTTATAGGATTCTATCTAGGAGGACACCCAGGTCCTCCTCTACAATTTATCTACATGGTAGGGACGCAACTGTGTGCCTACTTCCCATATTTCTCTATATATTTGGACTCCAAGCGATCTAATTCCTCCTTAGGCAGGATAGCTAAAAGGTCCCATGCCAGGTCTAAGGTCTCCGTCATAGTGCGGTTTTCTTCGAAGGTCTGGGTGATAAACTTTTCTTCAAAGGCCTTGCCGAAAGCCATATAACACTGGTCTGTCTCCGATAAATCTTCCTCCCCAATCACTTGAACCAATGCCCGCACATCCTGTACGTGAGAATAGGATGAAAATAATTGATTGGCCAAGTCTCCATGATCCTCTCTCGTATATCCTTCTCCGATGCCATCCTTCATCAAACGGGACAGGGAGGGCAGAATATTTACTGGGGGATAGATATTTCGCTGATACAGATCCCGTCCCAGAACCACTTGACCTTCGGTAATATAACCTGTCAAATCCGGCACTGGGTGGGTAATGTCATCATTGGGCATGCTTAGAATGGGCAGTTGAGTAATAGACCCTTCTCTTCCCTTCATCATCCCCGCCCGTTCATAGAGACTTGCCAAATCGGAATACATATATCCAGGGTAACCTTTACGACTAGGAACTTCCTCCCGGGCAGAGGAAACCTCTCGCAGGGCTTCACAATAGCTGGTCATATCGGTCATAATCACCAAAATATGCATATTCTCCTCAAAGGCCAAATATTCCGCAGCGGTTAAAGCACTGCGAGGCGTGATAATCCTCTCCACAATGGGATCATCGGCCAAATTCACATACATGACTACCTTCTCCAATACCCCTGCCTCTTCAAAGCTCTTTCGGAAATAATCGGCGTCATCATGCTTTACTCCCAGGGCAGCGAATACAATGGCAAAGTTGTCACTGCCTGCCCCTTCAATCTTGGCTTGCCGTACAATTTGTGCCGCCAACTCATTATGGGGCAGTCCATTGCCAGAAAAGATCGGAAGCTTCTGCCCCCGTATCAATGTAGTTAAACAATCAATGGAAGAAACCCCTGTCTGAATGTAATTTCTCGGATAGAGACGGGCTACTGGATTGATTGGTCTTCCATTGACTGAGTAGGTTTTAGAACTGTAGATCTCTCCCGCATGATCAATCGGTTCTCCGATCCCATTAAAGGATCTGCCTAAAATTGCTTTAGACAGGGGAATCTCCAAAGGTTTTCCCGTGAATCTAACAGAGGTATTGTGTAGAGACAAGCCGGCGGTACTTTCAAAAATCTGAGCAATGACCTTATCTCCTTCAATCTTTACTACTTTCCCTTTTTTACTCTTCTTCCCGTCTACAGCAATCTCAATGATTTCATCATAGGAAGCATTTTCTGCATTTGAAAGGACAATCAACGGTCCCTCAATTTTATCCAATAAAAGATATTCCTTTTTCACACGATCCCTTCTTCCTAACGGGTGTACTTTTCTTCCAATGCCTCATAATAATCTATAATACGGTTCTCCAATTCTTCAAATGCCTCCATGGCATGATTGGAGATAGTATATTTCATCTTGATGATCTCTTGAAAAAGCTGTTCTTCTTTTAGCTGCGAAATCGGTATTCCCAGTTTGACTCCCCTTAGGCATCGCTCATAAAGAAGTTCGATAACCTTTAACATCTTATATTGCTTTTCTAAAGGAACATAGGTATCTTCCTTATGAAAGGCATTCTGCTGTAAAAATCCTATTTTCAGCACTTTAGAAATCTCCAAGAGCAGTCGCTGATCATCTGGCAATACATCCTCTCCCACCAACTGCACAATCTCCAATAGCTTATTCTCCTCATGCAAAATCTTCATCATCTTATTTCGAAGCTCTAGCACATCTTCAGCCACATGCTCCCGATACCAGTTATCCAAAACCTTTAAATAGCCACTATAGCTGGTAAGCCAATTGATGGCAGGATAATGGCGGGCATAGGCAAGCTTCCGATCCAACCCTAAAAATGCATTGACAAAGCGCTTGGTATTCTCTGTCACAGGTTCAGAGAAATCCCCTCCTGCAGGAGAAACAGCACCTATTACAGTCACCGATGCCTCCTGTTTCCCAAAGGTAGTCACATAGCCCGCCCGCTCATAAAACTCCGCCAATCGAGAGGGCAAATAGGCAGGATACCCTTCCTCTGCCGGCATCTCCTCCAGCCTTCCTGAAATCTCTCGAAGGGCTTCTGCCCAACGGGAGGTAGAATCAGCCATAATGGCCACATGATAGCCCATATCTCGAAAATACTCAGCCATAGTAATTCCTGTATAAATACTGGCCTCTCTGGCTGCTACGGGCATATTGGAGGTATTGGCAATCAAAATGGTCCTCTCCATGATGGGCTTTTGAGATTTAGGGTCAATGAGTTTTGGAAAATCCTCTAATACTTCAGTCATCTCGTTTCCCCGCTCTCCACAGCCAATGTAGACAATAATATCCGCATCGGACCACTTGGCCAGCTGATGCTGGGTCATGGTTTTTCCTGTACCAAAACCTCCTGGTATGGCCGCCGTACCTCCCTTTGCAATAGGAAAAAATATATCCAATATTCGCTGCCCTGTAATAAGGGGTTTTTCAATAGTCTTTCTTTCCTTACAAGGTCTTGGCTCTCGAACAGACCACTCCTGATACATCTTGAGTCCATGGATCTGCCCTCGATTATCTTGGATCTTAACCAGTATTTCCTCCATGGAATAGATACCATCTTGCTTCACATCTACTGCCACACCCTCTAAACCGATGGGTATGAGTAAACGATGAACTATCAAGGAAGTCTCTTGCACCTCACCAAAAACCTGTCCCTGGGATACGTGTTCCCCCACCTTGACGCTAAACTTTACGTCCCATGTTCTTTCCGTATCAATGGAGATTAGTCCGATCCCTTCTGGAATATATCCTTCTGATAGGTGATTAATGGTCTCTAAAGGCCGTTGAATTCCATCGAATATATTGCCCAGCATTCCCGGTCCTAGTTTCAAAGAGAGAGGCTTTCCTGTGGGGAGCACCCCTTCACCTAATCTAAGACCGCTGGTTTCTTCATAAACCTGGATAGTGCCCATATCATTTTCCAGAGAAATAACCTCTCCAATGAGCTTCCGTCTTCCCACCATGACCATTTCCCGAATCTGAAACCCTCTCATGTTTTTGGCTTTGATTACAGGTCCATTAATAAAGGCGATCTTTCCCTGAACTTTATCCACGAATTTCACCTTCTTTTTCTAAAACCTCATAAAGTCGTTTTCCTGCTTCTTTTTCAATATCCTCAATCAATGATAAGATAGATACATCGATACGCAGGGTTTTTTCTTCATTAAGTACAATCATTCCTCCAAGAATATCTTCCTCAGCCTCCAGTATTCTCTGTCTGTGATTTTCATAACCCTTCCCCTTTAGGATATTGCTCAGCATTTCTTTATAGCTTTGAAGGTCTTTTGGAGTCACATAGAGCGTTAGGGCTTTTTCTTCTCTCAGGCTTTCTAAGACAGTATCCAAATTCTTTTTTAAAAAGACTTCATATTCCTGCTCTTCAGTGAATACAACAGCTTTTTTTTTGATATGGAGCAGCAATTGTTGGAGCAGCTCCTGCTTTTTTTCCAGCAGCTTTATTCTTTTCTCCATATTGGCTTTCGCAATCATCTGGTTTTTTCTAGCCTTTCCTTTTTGCAGCATCTCTTCAATGAGCCAATCTTTCTGCTCTGTCAATTCCTTTTCTTTTGCTTTGAGTATCTGTTGATTGCTCTCCTCCATTTTCTGAAGCAGTCCCTGGGACTCCTGCTGTATTCGTTCAAAAACCAGCTTGGTGAATACATTGAATTTTTCCTCAATGGTTATCATAATACCACCTCATATCTTGATACCAATAGAATCCTTGATGTATCGGGTAATATAATCCTTTTCTCTGCTAAATCCGTGCCTGTCTGGTATCTCCACTATCAAGGGGCAATTGGTAGAAATTTTTAGGTTCATGAATTCCGCCTTGGCCATATTCAGTATTTTTTCAGTCACGATCAGAATGCCGATAGTTTTATCCTCCTTAACGCTTGTCAATTCTTTGAGCACTGCTTCTTTTTCATGAAGTACTACTCCTTCAATTCCCGCCAACCGCATCCCCACTAGGGTATCTGCATTGTCACTGATTAGATGAACTCGCATAACCGCACCCCTATAATCGGCCCAATATCAAGATAGATATAATCAACCCATAGATAGCAATGCCCTCGGCAAGACCTACAAAAATCAAAGTTTTTCCTAGAATCTTCGGATCTTCCGATACAGCTCCTAAAGCAGAAGAACCTACTGCTCCAACGGCATAGCCTGCCCCGATAGTCGCCAAACCCGTACAAAGGGCTGCTGCAATAAAGCCTAATCCAGAAGAACTAACAGTATTTTCTTCTGCGGCCAGAGCAATATCTGGCACCAACAACAGAACAGCCAGAAGGAGCAATGGGATAAAGATAAAAAGATTTATCCTTAGTATCTTTTTAAGTCTTATTCTAGTGGTAAAATAGTGTTGAAAAGTCATAAATATACCCGTTCCAATTGTTCCTATTACTAATGCAACTGCAATAATCAATATGATGGACATAACCCTACCTCCTTATCAAAATACAATTTTATAATGTGGGCGGACAGCCAGGTCCGCCCCTACCAACATATTCTTCCGTAGTGAAGCAGTCCTCCTAAGCTCTTCATTCATAATCCAATCGCACAGGCTGAAAGGCAAATCCTTCCCCCTGATAATACTTGCTGAAGAGCTCATAATACTCCAACCGCAGCCCTTGGATAAACACAATCAAGCCCTCTAGACCAATAATGATTAAGTTCCCCAAAATTAAAATCCCTATTTTTCCTACTTCATGATTCATCATGGCTGCCATAGTCTGAAAGGCAATAAATAGGCCCACATGGTTTAAGGCAAAAGCCCCGAGCCTAATGAAGGATACGGTGTTGCTCAGCAGACTCAGCAAGGTTTCAAAAATATCAAAACTGCTTTCAATCAAATAACTGGACAATCCTTCATGGATTAGAGGACGTTTATTGAGAATTAGATTCGTCAAGGGTTCTTTTCCAATGATCATACCTGCAAAAACAACTAATAGAAACCCTGCCAACCTTCCCCGGATGTAGGTTTGGGAAAGGACTTTGCCACCAATCCATAAAAGCAGAACCAAGAAAAACAGCAAACCAGCCATTCCATTTCTTCCAAATAGACCTTCCTGAATATTCTTTTGCCTGATTCCATTGAGGATGTTGTATCCAAAGCTAATCAAAATCAACAGTACCCCTAGAGCAACGGAACCCATCAAGACTGAATCAATATGCTCTAATGGCCGCATCATCAGAGCAGGTAGCAAGTGTTCATCTCCGAAAATACTGCCATATAAAAATCCAAAGCATACCGAACTCAATCCCAGGCGGCTTAAAATTCCTCCATAGATTTTTTCGCCTTTCAATCGCTTCAAAAGATAACCTGCCACCCACAGCACAAATCCTTGACCCACATCTCCAAACATCATCCCAAACATAAACATATAGGTAAGCCCTAAAAAGGTGGTGGGATCCAATTCGTGATAGGAAGGAATGCCATATAGATTGACTAAGGCTTCAAAGGGTCGTAGGAGTGAGTTGTTTTTCAGCTTGGTGGGAGGGATCATGTATTTTTGCACATCCGTCGTATTTTTAAACAACAGCAGAACATTCTCTCCTATTTTCTCCAGCCTTTTTTTTATCCTCTCTGTCTCCCCTTGTGGCACCCATCCTGCCAGATAAAAGAATTCATTGGTACAAGCCGCTTCTCCCTTGACCTTCTCCATTTCCTCCCAAAGCTTCACATGGCTGTAGGACAACAATAAATCCTCTTCATATTTCTTTTTTAAATCCATTGCCCTCTGATAGCAGACTTCCTTTTCTAGGATCACCCTATCCAATTGTGCTTCGATGGTATGCATGACATCTATGGGCTTTCCTGAGAATTCTTTTGGCATCTCCAGCTCATGGAAACTCAGAGAACGCAGAATCCGATTGGTTTCTTTATCCAATTCTTTAGGAGAAATGACCAAATATACTTCTCCTACATGATTAGAGCCTATGTGCAGTACCAAGGCAGAAATGTTTTCATAGTTCTTCTTAAGCTTCAGTCTATTTTCTTTCGAGAGAATACCAATTTTGCAGTTAAAGAACTTTAGGTCATTTAATGCATCCAGATCCACCTCTAGATCCCGCATATACTTGATATGCTCTTTAAAGTCCTCAAGGGCCTTCAATTTTTCCTCCAATACTTGAGCTTCTCTTTGCAGGGGCATGGTCATGGTGTAGATAGCCTTTATCTTTTCCTTAAGAATTGAGGGACTTACCTTTTCCTTCAGATACTTCTCCCGGACAAAGGGGGCTTCTTGGAAAAATGTCATCAAATCTTTGATTTGACCGCTTAACTCCACATCGACAGGCTCTCCTTTATAGGGCCGAATCAAGCAGATATCCACCAGCTCTTGGAGATTTTCTTCCTCTATTTTAAGAGTAAAATTGCTCTCATCGATTTCATGAAGGGCATTAACCATATGGACACACTTGGATAATACAATTTCCTTGACGATTTCGTCCATCAATCCGATGGGCGCTACCACATTCAACATCTCCATTTTTTCTACTGCCATTGCTTCACCTCCTACAACTTGCGGATCAGATATCGTTTTACCTCATCCTCTTCCAGTCCATATCGAATGGCTTCAATCATAGATATGATATCCCTTCTTTGATACTCCAGCAGATGAATATAAATCATGGCTTCTCCCATGTTCATTTTTTCATGTTTTTTGTATTTCTGAAATAAAAAATAAAAATAACGGGCAATCCTTCTCTCCATAAAAATATCTTGAGTCTGCTGATTGTCGAACAAAAAATCATAGGGACTCTCACCCAGACGTTGGATAAAATCCCTTTCGTCTTTGGCATAGCAGAGTTCTTTTATTTTACGAAAACCATAGTTCTGTCCTCCAGGGAGCATATAGTTGAACAATTCCTCAGGAGACAATCCATAAAAACGGATACCTCTATAAATCCATTGGAGATTCAAAAGATCTACCTGAACTCCAAGAATTTCTTCCAACAGCCTTCTATCTTCCTTACCCAACTTTACACTCTGCTCTTGAAGTCTACAAAAATACTGGATGTCTAAATGCATTTCCATATGAAAGAGCCGCTTGTCTTCCTCCTCTTGGAGCAGAGGAGATAGTACCAGATAGTAGGGACTCTGGCGAAGGTAGTTCACCAACTCCTCCATATTTTGGGCTTGTGCCATTTTTTCATAGGGGAGAGATGCAGGCTTTTCTACTGTTTGATATAGGGCAGCCAAATTTTCTCCTCGAGTTAGGGCCCGAAGATAGAGCTTTAGATTTTCGATTTCATAGCGTTGATACAAAAACTTTATAAATTTTCGGTATTCATCAATAAAATAATGAAAAAGTTTTTCAAATTGGTAGTCTACATAATTCTGAATCAACTGCTCCAACATATCCCGGCGGATATGTTCTGTCTGTACCCCTTTAAGGACCACAGCATAGTCGGTCCTTTCTTTAAGATAGGCTCCGATCTCGGCAACAGACTTTTTGTGGAGCATATTCAGGTAATCATCCCGCTGAAGCAGCCGTCTTTCCATCCCCTTGATTTTCGTATTGATTGCTGCAAATCTCCGTATATTGCCCATAGGGTCTCACCTCAAATCATATAGATTCTTTTTTTGGTAGGACACACAGGTCCTCCCCTAGGGACTTTTATACTCTATAATTTTTGAGAATAGTTCTTCTACTAAGTCCTTGTGGATACTCTTAAACCTCTCCTCCAAATATCCACAGATTTCCTCTGCCTCCCCAGCAATCCTTTCTGTTTCTCTTCTTCCCTCCTCTATAAGCCTGTCATATTTTTCTTTTCCCATCTTCTTTCCTTCTTCTAAAATCTCTTCTTCCATCTTGGATAAAGTCCTTTTTAGGTAGTTCTCATTTTCCTTGAGCCTTTTTTCCGTGGAACTTTTTAGCTCCCATGCCCGCTGATCAATATCGATAATCTTATTGATAATATTGTCCACAAAGTTATCCTTCTTTCTCAATGAAATTAGATAAGTATTATACATTTATTTCTCAAACTCCTTCTTTATGAAGGAAATTTTTACCTTTTCTGCATTTTAAATCCTTAAGCCTCAGATAATTTTATGGATTTAAAGTAACCTAAATAATGTTCTTACACGCCGCTCGCTTTAAGATGGAAATCTCAATGATACCCCCATCCCCTTGTCACAGCACCGTCTTCCTTAGAATATCATAAATAGAAAAAGAGGATAATCTAAGCATCCTCTTGTCTAATTAACTCGTTATTAATCATTATTCTACTACCTTATTCTATACGCATATACCGCTCCCGCTCCCCAACTTCCAATATACAGAGTATCACCATGCACAAGCACAGCCACACATCCACTAATATCATTTATTGCAATTTCAGTAGTTCCATCGGGATTAAGAATACGGACACAGCCATCTCCATTATCGGCCGCATAAATAATGTTTCCCTCGCTTATATCTATCCCAACGCCTGGGCGTTCAAATTCATCTGAAATCATGCTTGCATTCCCGTCCGCTGTTACTTTGATAATGCCACCGCCGTAGTTAGTGACATAAAGGTTTCCGTCTAAATCCTCAACCACGCCAACAGGCGTTCTCATTTCGCCCACTATTACCTCAGAATTTCCCTCCCCATCCACTTTTACAATTTCATTACTGCCACGATTTGCCACCAGCAATTCTCCCGCCTGATTAAAAGTAATTCCTGTAGGGGTATACAATCCTTGGGCGAATATAATTTTTTCACCATCAGGCGTTACCTTGTATATAACGTCTTTTGAATAATCAGAAATATACAGGTTTCCATCTTTGTCAAAGTCCAAGCCTGCCGGGGAACCCATTCCATCTGCAAATACGCTGTAATTACCCTCTGTATCAACTTTGGTAACGGTACTGCCGCTCCAATTCGTTACATACAGGTTTCCGTCGTTATCCACTGCAATTCCCGTTGGGGACTGAAAACCTTTGAATGTATTTATTAATTCAATCACCCTTTCTTCCTGCTTGCTTTCGCTAGATGCTCCTTCTTGGGTAGTTGATGATGATAATGTCGGTTCTGGTAGCGTGTTAGCAAAGCAGCCAGTAGTGGTAAAAAGTAAAATTATAAGATATGATATTTTCTTTAGCACAAAATCACCCCTTACTTGTATTGACAATGATATTTCGCTCAAAAAAAACCTTCTTTGCCACATTTACAGCATTTAGAACCTTTGGAAATCCGGAATATGGTATGCACTGGATAAAAGTCTCAATAATTTTCTCAGGTGATATCCCTACATTTAATGAACCGTTTATGTGGACTTCTAATTGTGGTTCGCACCCACCAATTGTTAATAAGCTGGATATGGTTATTAATTCCCTTTCTTGCAAGGTAAGCCCCTTGCGGCAATATATGTCCCCGAAAGCAAATTCTATAATGTAGCGGGAAATATCAGGCGCTATTCCTTCCAATGACGAGATAACATTTTGACCCGCTTTTCCATCTACCTCATTTAACTTTGCCTGCCCCTTTTTTATGCGTTCATCCCTTTCCATTGAAAAACCTCCTTTAATCTGTTATACTAACACTGTACAATATAGAGTAAACTCTAGGTCAAGACTTTTTTGGAGGAAATAACATGAAATATGCAATTGGAAAATTTTCAGAAATGACAGGCCTAAGTATACATACACTGCGATACTATGAAAAAGAGAATTTGATCGTTCCTGCTCGTGAAGATAATGGCAGGCGTTCCTACTCAGAATCTGATTTAACTTGGATTCAATTTATCCAACGCTTGAAGGATACTGATATGCCAATCAAAAAAATCAAGGAATATGCTGAGTTACGTGCCATTGGAAATTCTACGATGGTACAGAGAAGAGAAATATTACAACAGCATAAAATAATACTAGAAAGGGCGATAGCAAAGTTTCAAGAACATCTTAATAACCTAAACAGCAAAATCGAATATTACGATGATGAAATCCAAAAACAAAATCCTGAAACACAAGTTGCGAATATCTGAATTTTCTTTAGGCAACAAATGACCGAAAAAGGCCTCGCGTTACATTTTAAAAATTTTTCCAGTAGAAATTAGACTAAACCTGAATTATTCATGATAATTCAGATTTACTTTATACAATAGGTAAGAGTGCTCAGGTCTTCCCCAGCACTCCTGTTGTTATAGCCATCATTATTTATTTAAAAATATTGTAAATCTTTCTCCAACTTGCTCATAATCATTACTCATCCGCCCGCTTTCTTCCGGAAATTTTGCAGCATATGGAGTTAAGGTAATTGATGTAATTTCATCAGAAAAGTCTTTATAGAAATTCTCATATTTAAATACCAAATCTTCATTTGATTTCCTGCTTAAATAAAAATTTATTTCGTTTCCTAAATTGTCATACCCTCTTAAATCTATTTGATAAACACGCTTAGATTCTCCTTCTACTTTCCCTTCTATTTTTTGATTTACAGGATTGTATCTAAATTTTTCTAAACTGTAGGTTTGATTAGCTATTTGGAATGAATAATCTAATGGAAGCACATGAGTATCTTTCATTAATTCACTACCATCTGCTGTGAATTCAAATATCCATTTTCCTTTTACTTTCCCATCTACTACCTTATCATTTTGCGTGGTAAAGTAATTCAACTCATTAAAAGCAATTTTTATATCTAAACTTTCTTTGGTATCAATATCTTTAATAACAATATAATCAATTTGGGTAAATATGGTTTTAGAATCGTCAACTTTTCCAGATGAACCAGTGCCACCCCAAACTCTAATCTTTTTTCCATTAATAAAAATGTCATAATCCAACCTAAACCCCTCTACAGGCCTGTTCGTATTGACAACTGTACAAATAATCAATTCATCTTTATCAATAATGACATCCGTCAATTTTACTTCTACCCCTTTATCCTCTATTACTTTGTTAATCACATTGCTATATATCTCCACATTTCTTTCAACACCTAACGCTCTACCAATAGAATAAGATATTTCTGAAATCATTAATTGGGTGTTGGCATAAACTTCCCTTCCAAAACTTGTCTGACTAAAAATTCCTATAGTTAATAGGAATGCTACTGCAATGCTTCCAAATTTCTTAACCTTGTAGTTTTTTCTCTTATCTTTAAAACTCTTTTTTAAAGCATTTTTTAAATGTTTCTTTTCCATATCTGTAAGGTCTTGCTTTTCATAGTCGTCAATATCAAAATCCACTTCATTTAAAAATTCATATAAATTGTTAATATCCTTCACCTTTATACCCTCCCTGCATGTTAATCTTATCACGTAGCTTCTTCTTTCCTCTAGAAACCCTATTGTAAAGTACCGATTTGCTAATTCCCATATCTTGAGACACTTCATCAATTTTTTCATCTTGTAAATATAGCTTTTTGAAAATTATTTGATCCTTTTCCGATAAATTACATAGGATTTTCTCTGTTTCTTCTCTAACTTCATTTGCTAAAATTTCTCTAAGAGTCTGATCTTCTACTTCAATAGTCATCTCTTCTATATTTTTGTTCTCTATATTTTTTAAATATTTTCTCATATAGTCAATTGACTTATATTTTGCAATTCCACCTACCCAATTTTTAAAGGTAGATTTTTGGGGATTATAGTAATGGATATTTTTCCAAATTGCAAGTAAACAGTCATTCATACATTCCTCATAAAAGTCCATGAGGTGATATAGGTGCTTTTTTAAAACCGTTTTAATAATCCACGTATGGTTGTCAATAACATACTCTAAAGCCCTCTCGTTTCCCTTCTTCAATTCATCAATAAAATTATGCTCTGTTATTTTCAATGCTTCACCTTCTTTAACTTTATTTCTACATGTAGATCATTTTAAATACTTATCTTTTCACTTAATATTTCGCAGCAAAACAAGTAAATCTATCAAGAACTCTAAATATTTTTACTCACTACTTAAAACGTATAATAAATTAAAGATAGTTCCTAACTCCAAGCCCTTTTTTATAAACGAACAAGCCCACTACTCCTAAAGAATTAGTGGGCTTGTTCATACTCCTTATTTTATCTATGCATGGTTCTTTGATATTGGATGAACTCATCTTCAAAAACCGCAGTCATTTATACCCAGCGGGGATAATATTAGGATTTTAAGACAATGCACCTACCTCT
>JBFNEZ010000108.1:0-12940 GCA_040797825.1 Thermotaleaceae bacterium
TTCAAGGTACATAACGTCAATAAATAATTCAAAAGTGACTTTTGACACCTTAATCATGATAGGAAAGTTCTACTTTTCTATCATATAAAAAAAAGGGGTTGTAGGGGATGAAATCCCCTGCCGCCTTCAGGAAGGTGCTCAGACAGCTTTGCTGTCGTCGAAGGAAACCTAGGGTTTCCTAGCGAAAGCGTCGCAGACGCTATTTTTATAGAATAACTTTAGATAGGTTTAAAAAATAAAATGTTTATAAAAAGCTATATAAGTGATATACTCTGTATATCACTTATATAGCTTTAAGAGTTAGGGAGAGATGGGGGAAATGGCTTTAAGAAATATAAGAATTGATGATTATGAACGGGTTATTGAATTTTGGGAAAAAACTCCAGGGATAGGCGTCAGTAGCGCTGATAGCAAAGAGGGAATGGAACGCTTTTTGATAAGAAATAAAGACTTAAGCTTTCTTTGGGAAGAAGAGGAGATGCTCATCGGTACAGTGCTCAGTGGTCATGATGGAAGAAGAGGTTTTATTTATCATCTTGCCGTTGATGAGGCTTTTAGAAACAGAGAGATTGCCAAGAAGCTTCTACAGAGCAGCCTCGAAATGTTGAGAAAACAAGGAATAGAAAAATGCCACTTGTTTGTATTTGATAAAAATGAACTAGGAAAAGATTTCTGGAAACATATGGATTGGATTCAGAGAGAGGATATTGTGGTTTTTTCAAAAGATATCCTTATACATAAAGATTAATGTATTTGTTGAAAACCAGATGATTTTTTAAAATATAAATCTATATATTTTATGTTGAAATGTCAAGACACAATAAAGAAAAATGATATGAGGTGAAATAATGAGTCAAAGATGGAAAGAAAATGTTAGAAAGGTAATTCCTTATGTTCCGGGAGAACAGCCAAAAAGAGGAGATATTATAAAGCTAAACACCAATGAAAATCCTTATCCTCCCTCTCCAAAGGTGGCAGAAGCTTTAAAAAATATAGATCCAGGAAAGCTAAGACTATACCCGGATCCAGAGTCTTTTGCACTAGTTGAGACCCTTTCTAATTATTATAGACTGGGGCAAGACCAGATATTTGTAGGGAATGGTTCCGATGAAGTCTTGGCTTTGGCATTCCTAACTTTTTTTAATAGTGAGAAGGAGATTTTATTTCCAAACATATCCTATTCATTCTATCCTGTCTATGGAGATCTATATAACATAAAATATAGAAAAATACCGTTGAAGGAGAACTTTGAAATCAATAAGAAGGATTATTTTACACAAAACGGAGGAATTATTATTGCAAATCCTAACGCACCTACGTCTATTGCTCTTCCTTTAAAGGATGTTGAAGAGATTATAAAGGCCAATAGAGATGTTGTGGTGATAGTGGATGAAGCATACGTAGATTTTGGAGCTGTTTCTGCAGTAGATCTAATTCATCAATATGATAATTTACTAATAGTACAAACCTATTCCAAATCATGGGCCCTAGCAGGCCTAAGATTAGGAGTTGCATTAGGAAGTAAAGAATTAATTTCCTGCTTAAAAGCAGTAAAAAACTCCTTTAATTCCTATCCGGTGGATTACATTGCAGAAAGGCTAGCGATTGCTGCTGTTGAAGATGAAGAATACTTCAAAGAGATAAGGGACAAAGTGATGAGCACTCGAGATGCTGTGACAGACACCTTAAGAGAATTGGGCTTTGTCGTGCCTGATTCTAAGGCAAACTTTTTATTTGTCACCCATCCAGAGCTTTCGGCCAAGGAATTATTTGAATTTCTTAAAGAAAACAATATTTTCGTGAGATACTTTAATGCGCCTCTTATTGACAATCATCTCAGAATTAGCATCGGTACCGATGAAGAGATGGCGGAACTGATAAAATTTATTAAAATCTATATGGAGAACAAATAGGTCCAATAACTCTGGATGAACAAAATCATTTTCCATGGATGATTAAAATAGTGATTGCAATATAAAAGTCATGGTGTTAATAGGGAGTATTCCTATTTATACCATGACTTTTAGACCTATAAGGAGCTTTTGAAGGCGCGAACCTGTTGAAGGACTTGTTCTTTAGGAAGTGAAAAAAGGATGGAAGAGCTTACTGGTTTACCCTTTCCATGAGGCTGTATATAGGCCCAAACTTCGCAAATATTCCCATCGGTAAGTATGGAAGGTAACATGACCCTATCATATTTGGGAACTTCCTCCCATTGATCGGCTATCCACAGTTCATCTTCGGTAACTGTAAGAATAAAGCCTTCTACAGAAAACCCTTTTTCGGGGCGGATGAACAGATAACCCGTTTCTCTACAATAGAGCCTCCAATCTTTTAGGGTAGCTCTTTGCATTATGAGTTGATGGTCAAAAAGTATTTTTTGTATATCTGGATCCTGCAAGGTTCCATAAGAAAATAGTCTATAAGTCTCCAATACCATATATATTCACTCCATAGATAAAATATAGATTTGTAGTTAATGGAATAACTTCGATAGAAGATAGAATATTCCTGCAAAAATAGAAATTATTCTTTTTTCAGCAGATAAAACTCTAATTAAATTTATTGATTTTAATTACTATTAGACATACAATATAATTGTCTGCACAAGTCTAATTGAGAAATACACTGCTGCTGAAAAATACAAACTAAGAAGGGAGTAGTATAAATTGAAAATAGAAGATAATATAATAAAAGGTAGTAGAGTCATAATAGCTATATTCTTGCCTTTAGTACTTTTGATGACAATTCTTCAAATCTATACCTTCAACCTTGATTTTTATCTTAATACCTATGAAAAGAATAATGTTTATGCTACAACAGGAATGAATAGAAATGATTTAGAGCGAGCTACGCTTAAGTTAATGAATTATCTGAAGGATAAAGAAGATAATTTGGATATAGAAGCAGTGATCCATGGCGAAAAAAGGGAAGTATTTGGTGAACGAGAGAAACTTCATATGGTAGATGTAAAGCATTTGTTTTTGACGGGGAATTCTCTGAAGAATACAGGCATAGTTTTTGTAGTTGTAAGCTTAATAGTGATCTTAAAGTATGCTAAAAACCCAGGGAGAGAGTTTTGTAGAAGTATAGTAGGCGCAGGGGTTCTTCCTATAGTCTTTGCATTTGTTTTACTGATTTTGATGCAAATAGATTTCAATAAATATTTTACCCATTTTCATGAGATTTTTTTTGATAATGATCTGTGGCAGCTAGATCCTAATAAGGAAGTACTGATTCAGATGGTGCCATTAGAATTCTTTATTGAGATTAGTACAAAAATCTTTAGTTGGTTTTTTGGAGTTCATTTGTTTTTAGCAGCGGGAGCTTATGGTTTATTAAAGAAGAGTATAAGAAAAACGATATAAACAATGAGGGGCATCCAAAATGAATATCTTGAGTGCCCCTCATTGTTTATATCGTTTTAACCGATGCAGTATTGCAGATAGGAATTCTCAAATCATCGATGAGTACATTTAGTGCATCGGCCAGGCGTTCAACGGTTTTAAAGCTGGGGTTCTTTTTATCGCCTCTCTCAATTTCCTCAATATAGCTTTTCGATACATTACTGAGAACTGATAAATCCAAAGCAGTATATCCCTTTTCCGTACGCAATAAGCGAATTTTCATGCCATCAATCATGTAAAATCCTCCCTATCGATTAGATTTTCAGGAAAAATCTGCTGCCTGTAGGCAAAAGACAATCATATATTTTTATATATGAAACATAGAACCTTAATATGAATAAGGATACCACTCCCTAGAAGAATAGGTAAAGTAAAAAGATGTTAATTTTTAAAAAAATATTGATTTTTAGGAGTATGCCCAGCGAAGCTGCAGACCCTTACATAAAGAGAGTCCTGCTGTGCTTTTGTTCTGGACATTGAGTGGAACAAAAAGATATAATAATGTTGTATTATTATAGGAAATGTAGCAAAAATAAATAATGAAAAATAAAAGAGAGGATGAAAAGATTTGAGCAATCCAATCGTAACAATTCAAATGGAAAGCGGTAATAAAATAAAGGTAGAGTTATATCCAGAAATTGCTCCAAACACAGTACATAACTTTATTTCCCTTGTGCAAAAAGGATTTTATAATGGTCTGATTTTTCACAGGGTGATACCAGGGTTTATGATACAAGGGGGATGCCCTCAAGGCGCAGGTACTGGAGGCCCGGGATATATGATTAAAGGGGAATTCCGTGGAAATGGTTTTGAAAATGATTTGAAGCATACACGGGGAATAATCTCCATGGCAAGGGCTGGACATCCGGATTCTGCCGGTTCTCAATTTTTTATTATGCATGAGACTTCACCCCATCTAGACGGTCAATATGCTGCTTTTGGAAAAGTTATTGAAGGCATTGAAGAGGTGGATCGTATTGCTGGAGTAAAACGAAGCTTTAATGACAGGCCTGTTGAAGATCAAGTAATGGATCAGGTGAATGTAGAATTGTTTGGAGAAGAATATCCGCAGCCAGATAAACTCTAGGAGATAGGATTTAATCCTATCTCCTTTTCCTTGAGATAGAGCAAATAGAAAGGATATTCCTTTCTAACGAAGAATAAATAATAACTATATTTTGATAGAGAATTCAGGAGGGTATGATGGAACAGACAAAAATGCGAAAAGATATCCTCAAAATTGCTTGGCCAGCTATATTGGAGATGATGCTTCAGACCTTGGTATGGACTGTGGATACGGCCATGGTAGGAAGACTAAATCCTGCTTCCATATCGGCAGTGAGCCTGGGAGCTCAGATGATGTTTATTACCATGGCTATTTTAGGGGCAGTGGGAATTGGAGCAACTGCTTTGGTGGCTAGAAACGTGGGTGCAGAGAATCCGAGAAGAGCTGGAAAGATTGCTGGACAGGCACTGGTTATAGGAGGGTGCATCAGTATTGTTGTTACAATTGTGGGCAGGATATACGCCGAGGAAATTTTTAGATTGGCCGTTAGAGATAGAGAAGTTGTGGAATTAGGAGGAGTCTACCTTCGAACGGTCCTCATAGGAGGTTTTTTCATTATTCCCTTTGGTGTGAGTAATGCTATTTTGAGGGGGGCTGGCAAAACAAGGTATACATTAAGAGCGGTAATGGTGGCAAATGGTTTTAATATTGTAGGAGATTATGCTCTGATATTTGGAAAATTTGGGCTTCCTGCTATGGGCGTTCAAGGGGCCGCCCTTGCTACAGGGATGGCACAGATACTAGGTGCTCTTGTATCCTTATATTATTTATTTGGCAAAGATAGTGGTATTGAGATATATTTTAAAGACATCTTTACCATAGATAGGGAGATCCTAAAAAAATTAGCTGATTTAAGCTTACCAGCTGCTTTTGAAATAACCATGAATGATGGCAGCAGGCTTCTCTCTGCCATTTGGATAGCTCAATTGGGAACCATTCAGTTTGCAGCTAACTCTGTAGCCGTAGCAGCAGAATCTATTTCCTTTATGCCAGGTTACGGGTTTGCTATTGCAGCTATGGCTCTTGTTGGACAAAACCTCGGAAGCAAAAATGTTAAACGGGCTAGAGAAAGCGTTTCGATTGCAATAAGGTATGCAGTTATTTTAATGGGTTCTATAGCTGTCTTATTCTTAACAATTCCCAGACTAATCATGGCTTTATTTACTACGGACCCTGAAACCGTTGCTTTGGCTGCTCGATGTATACGAATAGGAGCCATAGAACAAGTACCTATTGCTATAGCTATGGTCATATCTGGTGCACTTAAGGGAGCTGGAGATACACGAGGGCCCTTTAAAATATCTCTGATAACCAACTTGGGTGTAAGAATGCCTTTAATCTATCTAATTGTTTTTGTTTTTAATATGAATATTGTGTATGTATGGCTAGCTACAGCCATACAATTTATACTGGAAGCTATATTAATGGAAATAAGGTATAAACGTGGAAAATGGGAAATGATAAATTTGCAATAAAATAGCCTGGTGGATACCAGGCTATTTTATTTGTCTCATAACTAGAGTCTATTGCTCGAACCCAATACATTACGGATTTTATGAGCTACCATTTCTTTGATAGCCGTTCTAGCTGGGCCAAGATATTTTCTAGGGTCAAATTCTGACGGGTTCTCTACAAGGATCTTTCTGACAGCTGCTGTCAGAGCTAACCTCAAGTCTGTATCAATATTGACCTTACATACACCAGATTGAGCGGCCTTTCGGATCATATCCTCGGGAACTCCTTGAGCACCTGGGATATTGCCACCATACTGATTGCATAAAGCGACAAATTCAGGGAGTACGGTGGATGCACCATGGAGTACTAAAGGCGTATTAGGGAGCAGTTTTGTAATTTTATCTAATCTATCAAAATCCAATCTTGGTTCTCCTTTGAACTTGTAAGCCCCATGGCTGGTACCGATAGCAATGGCTAAAGAGTCGACTCCTGTTCTTTCCACGAACTCTACAGCTTGATTAGGATCTGTAAAGGCCGCATCTTTTTCACTGACATTCACATCATCCTCAATTCCTGCCAGTTTACCTAATTCAGCCTCTACTACAACACCCTTAGCATGGGCATATTCTACAACACGCTTTGTTAAAGCCACATTTTCTTCAAAGGGATGTTTTGAACCGTCAATCATGACAGAAGTGAACCCGTCATCAATACACATTTTACAAATATCAAAATCTTCCCCATGGTCTAAGTGAAGAACAATATCCAAACCACTATCTTCTACAGCGGCTTCTACTAATTTCCTCAAATAAATGGGACTTGCATATTTTCGTGCTCCTGCAGAAACCTGAAGAATAATAGGCGCCTTCTCTTCCTTAGCAGCTTCTACAATACCTTGAATAATCTCCATATTGTTTACATTAAATGCGCCGATTGCATAGCCACCGTTGAATGCATTTTTAAACATTTGGGTTGAAGTAACCAATGGCATAAAGAATCCCTCCTAAATATTATAATTAATTAATATTGAAATGGTACATGTGGACATCAGAAGAATAGCAGTGGAATTTCTCAGTTATTACCAATTGTAATTATATAACATTAAAATAAAAAATACTATAAAAATTACTATGAAGAAACACAATTATGATGTAAAATATAATATAATAAAAAATGTGTAAAATTATACTATAAAAAAGCTTAAATCGATTTTAGGAGGTATTTTGGGCATAATAAGTAGTGTGTCCGCTTTTAATTCTTTATAAAGATTAAAAAAAATTGCTATTAAGCCGATGAATGAAGATAGGGGTGATAAGTTATGAAATATAAAAGTCAGATACCAAATATGTTTACATTTTTAAATTTGGCAATGGGAATTCTAGCAATCATTTCTGTTTTCTATGATCAATATGGTACTTCGGCATTTTTGATTATTACTGCGGGCGTTTTAGATCGTATGGATGGACAGCTTGCCAGGAAACTAAATGTTGTAAGCGACTTTGGTAAAGAATTGGACTCGTTGTGTGATTTAATTTCTTTTGGGGTTGCACCTGCAATTCTAATGTGGCATCTGAACTTAATGGAAACGGGTGCATTAGGAATTGCTACAACAGTTCTATTTGCTCTTTGTGGGGCTTTCCGTTTGGCTAAATATAACATTACAGAATTTGAAGGCGTATATATGGGAATTCCGATTACCATATGCGGAGGACTTGTAGCATTGATCTCTTTATATTCTACAAGATTTGCTACCAGTATGCCATTGATGGTAATTGCCATGTTGTTTTTATCCTATGCGATGGTAACAAAAAAAATCAAACTAAAAAAGAGATAACCAATATACATGCCCACCAAATTGGTGGGTATAATTTTGCACGATTTCAGGAAAAGCTAGAAAGTAGCATAAAAAGAGGAGTTATCCCATGCGACTACCAGAAAAATTCTTAAAAGATATGAAAGTGCTTTTAGAAGAAGAGTATGAATTATTTTTAGATTCTTATCAGCAATCCAAAATTCAAGGGTTGCGTATTAATACATCTAAGATATCGGTACAAGAGTTTTTGAAAATATCTCCCTTTATAATAGAGCCCATACCCTGGAGTCAAGATGGGTTCTATTATAGAGAAGAAGAAAGACCAGGAAAGCACCCTTTCTATCATGCTGGTCTTTACTACATACAGGAGCCTAGTGCCATGTTGCCTGCCAATGTACTAGATGTACAACCAGGTGAGAAGATATTGGATTTGTGTGCCGCACCAGGCGGGAAAACTGTACAGATGGCAAATGCATTAAAGGGTGCTGGAGTATTAGTCACCAATGAGATTAATTTAAACCGGGTAAAAGCACTTATAAAAAATGTTGAATTATATGGCATTTCTAATAGCATTGTGACCAACGAGCCTCCTGAAAAGCTTAAGAAAGTTTTTGAAGGGTATTTTGATAAAATATTAGTGGATGCACCCTGTTCTGGAGAGGGCATGTTTCGGAAAGATGAATCCATGATAAAAACTTGGGAGAGACATGGGCCTTCTGGATATGTACCCATACAAGAGAACATATTAGAAGTCATGGATAGCATGTTAAAACCCCAAGGAAGGATTGTATACTCTACCTGTACATTTTCTATAGAGGAGAATGAAGGTGTTATTGCTAAATTCTTAGAAAAACATCCTCAATATCAGCTGTTGGACATTCCAAAAAACTATGGATTTTCTCCTGGAAAAGGTAAACGAGCAGGAAAAAACTCTCTCTCCCATAGTGTCAGATTATGGCCACATAGACTAAAGGGGGAAGGGCATTATACTGCATGGATGGAAAAGAGAGGAGAAACCAGAAATCTTGAAATACATTGTAATCATAAAGTTGTCAATCAAGGATTTAAAGATTTTGAAGAATTTGTAGAAATAAATTTAAATTGTTCCTTTTCGGGACCCTTTGAAATACATGGAGAACAATTATACCAGATTCCAAGAGGATTGCCATCTTTGAAAGGGATAAAAGTTCTACGTTCAGGATTGTTATTGGGGGCCTTTAAAAAAAATAGATTTGAGCCAAGCCAGGCTTTAGCCATGACTCTAAAGAAAAATGATGTAAAACGAAGTGTGAGCTTTTCCTCCACTAGCAAAGAGGTGCAAAAATATCTGAAAGGGGAGACCTTAGAGTTATCTGGAGAAAAAGGCTGGACATTGATTTGTGTAGAGGATTTTCCACTAGGATGGGCAAAACAAATAGGCAATATGCTAAAAAATGAATATCCTGCTGCATGGAGGCGATTGGACTAGGAGGGATACCATATGGCAAAAACCATAAGATTGGATAAATTATTGGGGAACATGGGGCTTGGTACTAGAAAAGAGATAAAAACTTGGGTGAAAAAAGGAAATGTGACTGTAAATGATGTTGTTCAGAAAGATAGTAGTCAACATATCGATCCTCATAAGGATATTGTGAAAGTAAACGGAGAAATATTAGAATATCGAGAGTATATTTATATATTGATGAATAAACCTCAGGGGGTTCTCTCAGCAAGTTATGACCCTGGTATGAAGACAGTGGTAGATTTGCTTGCTGAAGCATATCAAATCTATGAACCTTTTCCTATTGGCCGATTGGATAAAGATACGGAGGGATTATTACTTATTAGCAATGATGGTAAACTGGCCCACGAGTTGTTGTCTCCTAAGAAACATATTCCAAAGACCTATTATGCAAAGATAGAAGGTAAAGTTGATAGTGAAGATATTAAAAGCTTTAAAGAAGGAGTTGTTTTAGAGGATGGGTATAAAACATTGCCCGGAGAATTAAGCATTCTTAAAAGTGAAGACATCTCAGAGATTGAGCTCACCATATATGAAGGAAAATATCACCAGGTGAAAAGAATGTTTGACGCTGTAGGCAAAAAAGTAACTTACCTTAAACGAATTGCAATGGGCAGCCTAGAATTAGATCAAGGATTGGCATTAGGTGACTATCGTGAATTAACTCCAGAAGAACTAGAAAAGTTTAAAAGACGATAAAGGTGAAGAAAAGAATTTTCTCCACCTTTACTTTTTACTTCCAATAAATAGGATTTTACAGAACAGCCGATAAAGCGCCTATGTAGGAAGCCTTATCCTTTGTATTTTAATGGGCCTCTTGCATCTCTGGGTTAACGTTGACGTTGTTTTCACTTGCATCTGTATTTTGGGCCGTGGTATCTAGGGCTGACATAAGCTTCATGACTTGAGCCATCTTTTTAAAATTATCCAGGTTTTTAGCATGTTCTTCAGGAAGAACAGGTTTAATCACTTCTAGCAGGCTGCCAATTTGATCGGTATAATCACCACTATATCCTGCAGCAAGTTTTTTCTGTTCATCCATCTTTGTTTTTACTTCCCTTGCTTTATCTACCATTGTAATGACGTTTGCTAGATTTTTCAGTTGACCCCTTTTATCTTCTCCCATATGACTCCCCAACACATCTATAACTTCTTTGACAGCCTCTGTATTTAATTTTCCTGAACTACTGCCAGACTGGGGCAAGGTCTTTACGACACTGCTAAGACTGCTTATTTTTTTCATACTCTCTAAAACGTGAGTAATCTTATCTAATATAGCAGGATCGAAATTCTGGCCTGTTGGAGAAAATCCTGGTAACCGCGGTGGTGAAAGTTTTCGCTCCCCACTGGATGCAGAAAATGGTTGAAAATCTGATCGTTTTATCATCCATAAAAAGAATATGGGTAGAAGAAATAGAATAACTTTTTTATTTTCAGGACTTTTTAATTGGGAAATACTGATTTCCTGTTCAGATAAGGAAAGTTCATTATTTTGAATTGGAAGATAATCATTCATAGAATGCCTCCTAAATTTACTATGGAATCATAGGCCTTTCTTTTATCATATGCGCCATGACGGAATAATGTTACGTATCAAGAGCATATTACTTGACATAATGTGAGCAAAGAATTCATAGATTTATATGAACATCTCAATTGTCTAAACGGAGGTGAGAGGATGGAAAGGTTGGATTTAGAAAAAATCAATGGATTTATGGAACTACTTGGAGGAAGTGGAATAAACGAAGAGCAGCTGTATATATTGGAAGAAATATCCGAAATTTACACAGGTAAGAAAGAAGAAGATATACTCAATGAAATGGCAATCTTATATATGATGATACAAGAAAATCCAGAAAACTATCAAAAACAAAGGGAGATTTTGCAACAAATCAAACTTTTTTTGAATGAAGGACAGAAAAAAAAGCTTGATGATATTATGAGCTATCTTCAGGACCATACAGGGCTTGAAAAGGAATAGGTAAAAGTAAAAAGGATAGGTTCCCATAACCTATCCTTTTAATATGTATGAATGTTACCTTTTTGTTCCTGTAATAATATAAATAATATCATCTAAAGGAGTTCCTTGAGATATTTCAAAAGTTCCAGATTTTAATTTAGCTGCCAAATTCAATTCTTCTATCCGCCCAATGAATGCAGCGGTATTGTCAATTAGGCCTTTATCCTCTAAAATCTGGGCAATTTTCATACCTGCTGAGCCACTTGGGATTTCAAAATGAACTAAGACATTGGTTTGTGGCGGTGGATTTTGCGGTTCTTGACCAGTAGTAGAAGGCTCTGTAGGAAGCTGGGTTTCAGGTGTAGTACTTTGAACCATTACTTCAGAATTCTGGATTTCTTCAGTATCTGGTGCAGCTTCTGCTTCAGATCCAATGACAACAACAGCTCCATCATCATCGGATTCATGGGAATCAGATGTTTCCACATTAGACTGGTGTTCTATTTCGTTAAAAATAGTACCCCGGTCTCTGGAATAGGCCATGGAATCCGTTACTTTCCATGTAATTACTGTGGACATTACAAGAATAATTATACAGGCTAGAAAAATATCGCTGCTATCATATATAAAATCCTTTAGTTTTTCAAACATCTAGATGACGCCTCCTCACGAAATATTCCTTCTATAAGGATAACATAAGCTAGCGGCATTTATCAAGAAAGAAATAGGACTATAGCAACAGGATATTTCTGTATATACTCAGTTCAAAGAGGGGGATTTTAGGGTTAGTGTAGTAGATATGTGCTTATAATAGAAGGAAAAGCTGCATCTGAATCTTGGATAAAAATATGGTACAATAGATAAAAAACTAGCTGGAGGGAATTTACTTGAGAGAAATTCTTATTGAAAAAAATGAAGAAAATCAAAGAGTGGATAAATTCTTAAAAAAATATTTTCCAAAGGCAACGTTGGGATGGATATATAAAATGTTGCGCAAAAAAAATATCAAAGTGAATGAGCAAAAGGTAGATCCTAAGTACATTCTATTAGCAGGAGATAAAATTCAAATTTATTTCTCAGAGGATACCATCACGAATTTAAGAGAAATAAAAGTAATTCATAACATCAATATTCAATTTCAAGTGGTTTATGAAGACAATAATATCCTTATTGTAAATAAACCAAAAGGAGTATTGGTGGATACGAAAGAAAATGTAGATACCTTGACCAATCAAGCAATAAAATACCTTTATGAGAAGGGAGCGTATGATCCTCTCCAAGAAAAAACCTTTGTACCAGCTAGTGTAAATCGTATTGACAGAAATACTACGGGTATGGTTCTTATTGCCAAGAATAATGAAACAGTACAAAATCTAAATGAAATGATGCGTCAAAGAAAGGCTATAAGAAAATATTATAAAGCAATTGTAAAAGGGAATGTAAAAAAAGAAGAAATATTAACGGGTTTTTTAATTAAGGAGGAAAAAAAGAATCAGGTAAGGGCTGTAGAAGCAGATGTAACCGGGGCAAAGGAAATACATACAAGAATTAGACCCATTAAAAATAGGGAAGACTTTAGCTTGTTAGAAATAGAAATTCTAACAGGGAGAAGTCACCAGATTCGGTTTCATCTCTCCGAAATAGGACATCCTATTCTTGGGGATACAAAATATGGGGATAGGGAAGTAAACCAGAGACTTAAGCGGAATTTTAAACTCGATAGCCAATTATTACA
>JBFNEZ010000109.1:0-12859 GCA_040797825.1 Thermotaleaceae bacterium
AGCGCTGATGGTACTTGGCGGGCAACTGCCTGGGAGAGTAGGTCGTTGCTAGTTAGATAAAGAACCCAGAACGAAATGATTTCGTTCTGGGTTCTTTACATGTTTTAGGGAATTGTGTCACATAGATATAGTATGTCAGATTATGACGCAAACTATATGTGGTATGCTCCCTTTCAAAATAAGACAGAAAAACGGAAAAGGATATAAAATAGGACAAAACTACTAATAATCTGATGAAGGAAAATAAAAAGAGAAATAGAATAATAATAATATAACTTAAAAATCTTAAAAAGGAATGATATTATGACAATCAGACTTATTTTCCTAATTATGTTGTGTATTCCTGTGGCATGTATTCAATACTATTTTTTAACGGACACTTTAAAGGATTTAAAGAAGATGAAAAAGCCTTCAAAGAGAAAAATCTCTGCTGCGTCTGAAGATGATTATTTGCAAAGAAAATATTTAAAGGCCCTCCGGTAGCTTATTTTTTGTAATGTTTCCAGGGGGCTTTTTCCTTTTTATTCATACTATTGATAAAGGCTTTGGAAAATGATATCATGGACATGAAGCTTTAGACCTTTTAATGATTATAGGATAGGAGAAAAAATATGCCATTGATTGTCAGACAAACGATTAAGCCTCAGAAGATACCTTTTTGGAAGTTTGCACTAATGATTGTAGCTTCAATATTTATTATGGATGTAGCTGTGAATCTATTCGCCAGGGTTAGCCCTGTTGTTGGAAGTCTTGTTGGACTTGCCGCTTTGTTTGCAGCAGCGGGGATTTGTTTTAGAATTATATACAAGCAAATTGCCTACTATAACTATAAGATTATCCAGGAAGAGCTGATTATGGAACGGGTTATTGGAAGGGCCAATCACCTTTTTTTGAGCGTAAAACTTTATGATCTGGAAAAGTTCGAGCCGTACAATCCTGAGCAAAAAGAAAAAGTAGCTAAGCTTTATAGATTTATATCAGGAGCCAACACAAAAAATTGGTATATAGGTGAATTTACCAGAAGTGGAGATAAATACAGATTCATTTTTGAACCCAATGAGGAACTATTAAAAACAATTTTAACATATAGACAAGAGAAGTAAAAAAAAAGAATTAACAAGACATCCCACATCTGAATACACTGATCTATATAGGGCAATAATTTTAAAAAATGGAGAGAGTGGGTGTATGATACATGAAGGAAAATGTCATATGCTATATTTGCCGTCAACCATCAGCGAACTATATAGGTGTACTGGATGAAAATATATGTGAAGATTGTCAAAAAGAGTTGATCCATATTTTGCCAGAGCATGCTGAGTATGCAAATTATCAAAGAATCATTAGAGAAATATGGAAGAAATACTTAGATAAGAGAGATGAGGTCATTAACCAATGTTAATGACTTTATCTATATGCAGGTATATGCAGGAAAACTTATAAGAATATAGAAATACTATGATATATAGCAAAACGGGAGCTTTAATCGATAAAGGAGAAAAAGGTGGAACAATCTATTTTTTTAAAAAATTTGTGGAAGCATACAAAAGAAAATAGAATATCCTTTCATGTGCCAGGTCATAAAAATGGAAGGATTTTAGAACGATATGTAGACAATGACTTTCTTCAAAGATTACCGGCCTTTGATCAAACAGAAATATATGGCCTTGACAATCTTCATGCGCCAGAAGGAATTATTGAAGAATCTCAAAAAAAGGCGGCAGCTTTTTTTGGTGCAGATGAAAGTTTTTTCTTGGTTGATGGGAGCTCCTGCGGAATCCTATCTGCCATAATGGCAGCTACTCAACCTGGAGATCAGATTTTAATCCCCAGAGACTGTCATAAATCGGTAATCAGTGGAGTGATTTTAGGAGATTTACATCCCATATATATAAAACCCCATGTAGATACAACCTTTCATGTCCCTGCAGGAATTGAACCAGAAACTATTCAAAAGTTCCTTATGGATTATCCCCGTATAAAAGCAGTCTTATTGACCTATCCCAATTATTATGGCATTTGTTCTGATATTGAGGAAATTATCAAGATAGCCCATCAGCATGATAAAATAGTTATTATTGATGAGGCTCATGGAGCCCACCTAAATCTAAGCAATAGACTGCCAATATCGGCCCTCTCTGGGGGAGCTGATATTGTAATACAGAGTACCCATAAGACTCTTCCGGCTTTCACTCAAGCTTCTATGCTTCATGTACAATCCAATCGAGTTGATCGACAACGGTTAAAGTTTATGCTGTCTATGCATCAAAGCAGCAGCCCTTCTTATCTATTGATGACCTCCTTAGATATAGCGAGAACCATTGCCCAAAGGGAGGGCAAGCATTTGATGGAGGATCTGCTGGACCACATAGAAAACTTTCATAAAAAGTTGATAGAGGAAAGTAACATTCAAATCCTTACGGAAGTGAGCGTAGGTATCAATGGGGTTCAAGACATTGATAAGACCAAAATGCTAATGGATGGATCCAATATAGGCATTAGGGGTGCTGCATTAGAAGAATTTCTGAGAACGGGATTTAATATTCAAATGGAGTTGACCAATCTCACCAATGTGTTAGCAGTGACTTCTATCGGCAATGAAGAAAAGGATTTTCAATTGCTGCTTCAAGGACTGCGAAAAATAGAAAAGGAAAAGGGAACACCCTGTAGAAGAATTTTCAAACCCCTATATACCTATGAAATACCTAAAATGCATCTTAGACCTAGGGAAGCAGTCTATCAAAAGAAAAAAGAGGTGGTTTTTCTACAGAGTTCTGGTAAAATAAGTGGAGAGTATATTATACCTTATCCTCCAGGAATACCTATACTATGCCCTGGAGAAGAAATCACAAAAGAAATGATTGAGTACGTAAAAACATTAAAAACTGAAGGGATTTCCATAATCGGAACCCGTGATCATTACCTAGAGAAGATAGATATCATCGAAATATAGCCTATAGGAAGAGGTGCAGGATGAGGGGTTTATTCATTACCATGGAAGGACCTGATGGATCAGGGAAGTCCACTCAGATTGAAAAATTAGCGCATTACTTGAAGTATAAGGGTTATGAAGTCATTGTTACCCGTGAACCTGGCGGAACGAGAATTGGCGAAAAAATAAGAAAGCTTATTTTAGATAAAGAGAATACAGAAATGGATAGGGTAACAGAGGCTTTACTATACGCTGCTTCAAGAGCCCAGCATGTAGCTGAAGTTATTGCACCATCTGTCCAGGCAGGTAAGGTGGTTATCTGTGATCGCTTTGTAGACTCTAGTATCGTGTATCAAGGAATTGGAAGAGCGTTAGGGATTGAAGTAGTAGAAAAGATTAATCAAATCGCTATAAAGAACATTTTTCCCCATATTACATTCCTGTTTAAACTTTGCCCAGAGATTGGACTAGCGAGAAAGACACAACAGGGAGAAAAGGATCGTCTAGAGCAGGAAACCTTAGATTTTCACCAAAGAGTTTTTGAAGGTTATCAACAGTTAGAGGCATTATATCCCCAGAGGATTGTAGCTATCGATGCCAGTAAATCTATTGAAGATATTCATCAACAAATGATTGAGCGGGTAAAAATCTATATATAAGGGTAGATATATACTAGATAAAAAAGAAAGGAGAGGGAGTTATGAAGCTGATTGTTGCAATTATTCACGATGAGGATAGCCACGATGTGATGGAAAAACTTACCGATTTGTCCTATCGGGTTACAAAGCTGGCATCTACAGGGGGCTTCTTGAGGGCAGGAAATACAACTCTGTTGGTAGGTGTAGAAAAGGAGCGGGTTCAAGATGTAGTAGAGGTTATTAAAAGTACCTGCAAGAGTAGAAAAGAAATTGCACCAGCACCAGCACCGATGATGGGGTCATCCGGGGTATTTATGTCCTTTCCAATCGAGGTTCAGGTAGGAGGAGCTACCATTTTTGTGCTCAATGTAGATCAATTTGAAAAAGCATAAAAAGGGTTGGTGGTTTATGGAGGAAGCGCATGGGATTTCATGAAATAATTGGTCAGGAAAAGATTATAAAGAATTTGGTAATGGAGATACAAAAAGACAAAATAGGTCATGCCTATATATTTGATGGCCCAGAAGGCTTGGGCAAGGGGATGATGGCCACAGCCTTTGCTCAAGCTATTCTATGCAAATCCTTTCAGCAAGACGCATGCGATATATGCTCTGCCTGTAGGAAGGTCTATCATCATAATCACCCAGATATGATGATCATTGAGCCAGAAGGGGCGAGTATTAAAAATAAACAGATAGAAGAATTTCAACAGGATTTGCTTCTCAAACCCTATGAAAGCACAAAAAAAATATATATTTTAAAAAATGCAGATCAAATGACCATTAGTGCTCAAAATCGACTGCTAAAAACCTTAGAAGAACCTCCTGAATATGGTGTGATTATCCTGATTAGTACCAACATCAATCGGTTTTTGCCCACCATTCGCTCCCGTTGTCAAGTGATAAAATTTAATCGAAATGGAGAGGAAGGGATTCTCTCATTTTTGCAAAAAAGATATCAGCTGGAAAGGGAAGAGGCTAAAATATTGGCAGCTTTTTCTGATGGGATTATTGGGAGGGCCATACAACTCAAAGAGTCCTCTGCTTTTCTAGAGAAGAGAGAAGCTACCATCGAGATGATGGATAAGATTTTAAATAGAAATCCTTTGGATGTTTTCTCTGTGATGGATTTTTTTGAGAAGTATAAAGAGGATATTTACGAAATATTAGATTTGATGCTGGTTTGGTTTAGAGATATTTTAGTGCTAAAGGAAACTCAAAATGAAAATTTTCTCATGAACTTAGATAAAAAAAGGATTCTTAGGGAGCATGGATATCGCATAGGATATCCCCAAATTAGTCATATTATAAGCATAATAGAAAAGAGTAAGCAGGATATGAAGGCCAATGTAAACTTTCAGCTAATCATAGAGAATATGCTTTTAAACATACAGGAGGTATAAGATGATAACCGTGGTCGGTGTAAGATTTAAAAAGGCAGGGAAAATATATTACTTTGACCCTGATAGCATAGAGATAGAAAAAGGACAGCATGTTGTGGTGGAGACTTCAAGGGGCGTGGAGTTTGGAGAAGTAGTGGTAGGACCGAAGGAAATTGCAGAGGAGGATATTGTAGCGCCTTTAAAAAAAGTGTTGAGGATTGCAACTTTAGAGGACGAGCTCCAAAACAAACAGAATATAGAGAAAGAAAAAGAGGCTTTTCGCATCTGTCTGGAAAAGGTGGCACAGCATCAGCTAGATATGAAGCTGATTGATGTAGAATATACCTTCGACAATAACAAAGTCATTTTTTACTTTACTGCAGATGGAAGGGTAGATTTTCGAGAATTGGTAAAGGATTTGGCGGCGATTTTTAAAACCCGTATTGAGTTAAGGCAGATAGGTGTTCGGGATGAGGCCAAAATGATTGGTGGGATTGGTCCATGTGGAAAATCTCTTTGCTGCGCCACTTGGCTAGGGGATTTTGAACCCGTATCTATTAAGATGGCTAAGGAACAGAACCTATCTCTAAACCCTACTAAAATATCAGGAATATGTGGCCGGCTGATGTGTTGTTTAAAATATGAGCATGAAATGTATCAGAGATTGCGTGAGGGTCTGCCTGAGGTAGGAGAGAAGGTAATAACGCCAGAGGGACCTGGCATTGTGATTGAAAATAATGCCCTTTTAGAGTGTGCAAAGGTTCGAGCCATTCTCCAGGAAGGCAAAGATGGTAAAGAGCCAAAGCTAAGTGATGATATTCATGTCTATGATAAATCTGTTCTGCAGAGAGTAGGGTCCTGCAGAAAGGCTAAACAGGATGAAGAGATTACAGATGTAGAGATTATTCAATTAGAGGATTAGAACAGTTTTTTTTGAAGAGGACATATTTTTTATATCTCTTGGAGATACTTTATGAGGAAAAGTATTTTTAAGATGGAGGTGAAGCTGACATGGCATATGTGATTACAGATGCGTGCATCAGCTGTGGAGCATGTGAACCAGAATGTCCAGTAAATGTGATTAGCGCTGGAGAAGATAAGTACGTAATTGATGCAGCAGGTTGTATTGATTGTGGTGCCTGCGCAAATGTGTGCCCAGTGGATGCTCCTGTGCCACAGGATTAGATGGATAAAATAAGAGAAGATCCTAGGATAAGGGGTCTTTTTTTATTAAAAATATAGTATAATGGTTGTATAATACAAGGCAGAGTCTAAATAGATAAGGGGTCTTTAGGATAACTGGGCGAAAAATAAAAAGCATAAAGTATTGATGAAAGGGGCGATGAGTTATGGTTCGAAGGATGAAGATAAGAGTACTGCTTATGCTCATGATAGTATTGTTTGCTGCATCCATGTTATCAGGCTGTTTTTTCAAAAAAGGGAATTCAGTGGATAAAGGGGAAATCATAATAGAAAATCCGCAGCAAAATGAAGAATCTGAGGAGCAAAAATCTGCCCTTGAAGGTCCTCTACCTGCTAAAGAGGAAGGCAAGGAAGAGGGTACAGGAGTTTTCATTGGAGATAAGGCCTATGACTTCGCCCTATTAGATAGAGAAGGAAATGAGATTAGTCTTTCAAACTTAAAGGGTAAGGTTGTATTTATCAACTTTTGGACCACCTGGTGCAAATTTTGTGTCCACGAAATGCCCTATATACAAGCTATCTATGATCAGTATCAAAAAGAAGATGTAGTGATCTTAGCTGTTAATGCATTGGCGGCCGAGCAAGGGGATATGACTACAGTAGATCAGTTTCTCGATGATAATGGATATACCTTTCCAGTTCTCTATGATGTGGATGGTTCTGTATTGATTAAATATAAGGTCCGGAGCTTTCCCACTACCTACATCATAGACAAAGAAGGTGTCATTGCAGATTTTATCTCAGGAGCCATGGACAAGGATACCATGGAGAAGAGAATTGAACAGGTTCTTAATCCATAGTATGGATTGGAGAGGTCCTTAATGAAAAGAGGTACAGCTGCTGTACCTCTCATACTTTGAAAAGACTTTAGGTATACTAATATAAAGCTGGAATCTAGGAGAGAAAAAAATGGACGAGCTATACATTAAAGAAGGGGAAAGGATAGACGATCTTCAATATAAAGGCCTTCAGTTAATTCAGAATCCAGAGGGTTTTTGTTTTGGTGTAGATGCGGTCTTGCTGGCTAACTTCTGTGAAATACGGAATAATTGGCGGGTGGTAGATCTGGGTACAGGTACGGGCATTGTTCCCATTCTATTAGCTGGAAAAACTGCAGCAAAGGAAATCATCGGTATCGAGATTCAAGAGCAGATGGCTGAAATGGCTAATAGAAGTGTAAAGCTAAATCGTTTAGAAGAAAGGGTAAAGATTCTTCCTAGGGATATGAATCAAGCGGTAGAAGAGCTAGAGCCCTATTCCTTTGATGCAGTAGTAAGCAATCCTCCCTATATGAATGAAGGCGGCGGTTTGGTTAATCCAGAAAGCATGAAGGCCATTTCTCGCCATGAGCTAAAATGTACGCTGGAGGATGTGATTCGTATTGCGGGAAGATTGGTCAAGGATAGAGGACATTTCTATATGGTCCACAGACCCCACCGACTGGTAGATATCCTTTGTTTGTGCAGACAATATAAGCTAGAACCTAAAAAACTTCGATTTGTACACCCAAATAAAAATAGAAAGCCTAATATATTTTTGATACAGTGCGTAAAATATGGCAGGCCCGAATTAAAGTTCATGGACCCCCTCTATGTTTATGAAGAAGACGGCGGCTATACAGAAGAAATTCATCAAATCTATGGAAGAACCATGGAGGGGATATAGAATGACTACGAAAAAGGACTATGGCAAACTCTATGTTTGTCCTACCCCCATTGGAAACCTGGAGGACATTACCTTAAGAACCCTCAGGGTACTCCGAGAGGTGGATTTGATTGCTGCGGAGGATACCAGACATACCCTTAAGCTATTGAATCATTTTGGCATTCAAAAACCCCTCACCAGCTATCATGAGCACAATAAAGAAGGAAAGGGCAAGCTTCTGCTAGAAAAGTTGATGGAAGGGGAATATATTGCACTGGTATCTGATGCAGGGATGCCGGGAATATCGGATCCAGGGGAAGACTTGATAAAGCTGTGTATTGAAGAACAGATAGAGGTAGAGGTGCTGCCTGGACCTGTAGCCTTTATCACAGCCCTTGTAGCCTCTGGATTAGCTGCCGATAAATTTACCTTTGAAGGCTTTCTGGATAGAGATAAGAAAAAGAGGAGAAAGCGATTAGAAGAAATACAAGAAAAGGATGGGACCCTTATATTTTATGAGGCACCCCACCGTATTCGTCAAACACTAGAGGATATGTCTAAAATCTTTGGAGATAGAAAAGCTGTATTGGCTAGAGAATTGACGAAACGCCACGAAGAAATCCTTCGGAGTTCATTGAGAGAATTAGAAGAAATTTTGGGACAAAGAAATCTGAAGGGCGAAATGGTTCTATTGGTTGAGGGGGCATCCATAGAGAGCATGTCTAAAAAAGAGAAAGATTGGGACCGTTTAACCATAGGAGAACATATTGTGAAATATTTGGATGCTGGAATGGAAAAAAAAGAGGCTATTAAGACAGTGGCAAAGGAAAGAGGAATTTCCAAACGAATTGTTTATGAGGAAAGTATTGATTTATAATAAATTTAGAGCAGGAATTTTCTAAAAGATATAGAATAATACAGAGAGGGATACTGTGAATAAAGGAAAAATAAAAAATGCTTGAGTTTTGGCTCAAGCATTTTTCAGCAGATGCTTTTACTTCATTTCAGTAATACAGGTAGGGCAGATATTTTTTCCTTTAAAATTAGTAATATCCTTTGCTTGACCGCAGAAAATACATGCTGGCTCATATTTCTTTAAAATGATATGTTCTGCGTCCACATAAATTTCCAAAGCATCTTTTTCTCCTATATTCAACGTACGTCTAAGTTCTATAGGAATAACAACTCTACCGAGTTCATCAACTTTTCTTACAATTCCAGTAGACTTCATGGTTTATCCTCCTTTTACATATTTCGACAAAAATTTCTTATTAAAATAGTACCAAATCTGTCAATAAAAGTCAACAAAAATATTTATTTGTCGAGGAATAATATTTTTAAATATATAAAACCTCCTGAGCATTGACAGAAGGGAACAAAGCAGTTATGATAAATGAAAGTTTTCCATTTCAATTTCAAGGAGTGAAAACTATGGATAGTTTAAAAAACTGTGTACTGCCTAAGGAACTTTGTACAGGGCACGATGTGTATATAGCTGGCGATGTGCTGCGGGACTATTTGTTAAATAGGGATATTAAGGATATAGATTTAGTGGTAGAAAAAGATGGGCTTTCTATTGCTCAAAGATTTTCACAGGAACAAGGAGGAGAACTTCTATCTCAAGGGAAGAAGCAAGAATTAGTCAGGGTTGTATTGAAAGATAAGAACCTATCTGTAAATATTATTAATATGCAGGGAAGAAGCATCCTAGAGCATTTAGGCCATAAGGATTTTACAATAAATGCACTAGCTTGTAAAGTAAACCAAGATGGTACCTTTGATATCGATCAGATCATTGATCCGTTTGGGGGCAGAGAGGATCTGAAACATAAAAAAATCTGTATGATTCATAGAAACACCTTCCAAGAGACTCCCTTAAGCATGCTCCGGGCTGTAGGCCTTATGGCAGAGCTTGGATTTGATCTGGAAGAGGACACGGCTGAGGCAATTAGAAATGAAGGTATTTCCTTGAAAAACCTATCTCCTGAGGAAATTTCCTATGAATTATTTCGTCTGTTAAACTGTAAAGAAACCCACTACTATTTAAATATAATGGATAAACACTTAAACCTTCTAAATATAATTTTTCCAGAAATTGAGCCCATGAAAGAGGTGGGACAGTGTAAATATCATGTAGTAGACGCATGGACCCATTCCCTCTATACGTTAAACATGGTAGAAACGATTATATATGCCGAGGGGTATTTTGAAAGCCACCTCAAAAAAGCCTATGAAGAACATACCCAGCAGCTGCTATCGAAGGACCATACACGATTACAGCTGATCAAGCTGGCAGCCCTGTTTCATGATATTGGTAAGCCCAGTGCCCGCTGGGTAGACGAAACGGGACGGGTACGGTTTAAAGGCCATGAAATTACAGGAATGGAAATTGTAGCAGACATTGCAGAACGGCTGAGATTTAGTCAGGAGGAAAAACAATTCCTGTGTAAAATTGTAAAGGAACATATGTGGCCCTTAAATCTTTATAAGCAAAAGAATGCTAGCAGCAAAGGCATCTATGATTTATTTGAAATTCTTGGGGAAGAAACTTTAGATGTGTTGTTGGTATCCTTAGCAGATATCATTGCGACTAGAAAACTACTTCACCCCTATGAGGATATGGGAGTTTATAAGGCATATATTGAATCCCTAGCCAACGATTATAGAACACGATACAAAGGCTTAATGGATACTTCCAATCTATTAAGGGACAAAGATATTTGGCAGCAAATTTCTTCGCCAGAAGATAGAAAGAAAATGGAGCAGATATTAGATATTGTACGAAAGACTATTTTTTTAGAAAACACTTCACCAGAAGGAAGGGTGGAATACGTTCACAAGGAAATCCAGGAATAAAAACAGATACAATCTGTCTATTATAAAAAGAATCTGACTGAAAGACAAAGCATCTGTGAATTTCTAGTTTACTAGGAATCCAAGATGCTCTTTTTATTTTTCTAAAACCATGCTCTTTTTTTTCGAAATCCACTGATAAATTCTCGGAATATATTGATGATTTGGACGAAACCTAGGAAGTGAGAGATAAAATCACTATTTTCTGATAAAGCGTCTGCTGCGGCTTCTGTAGTACCTACTATCTGATCAAAGGTGCCTTGTAGAGCTCGAAGGTCGTGGGAGACATCTCCGCTAATGCTTTCAATATTCGCAGCAATCCCAGGTGCTTTATCCAATATTTCATCAATATTATGCCGATTATCTTCCACAATTTTACGGAAAATCTTGGTGGTGTCATTTAGGTTTTTAAGTAGTAGGATAGCATATATAATTAATATCAGAAAGGAACCGCCTAAGAGGAAGGCCGCAAGATCCCTTACTTTAATAGTTGCATCCATGGACAATCACTCCATTACTCATTATTTTCCCCTATGGGGAGCTGCGCTTCTTGAGATTCATTACAGGCTGCTACTTCATTATTTTCAGATTTTCCAATTTGACGAACCTTATTTACAGCTTCCTTTATCTGTAGCTTTCTGTGAGAAATATTCTGTTCAATGTGGGTCTTTGCCTCCCCTATATTTTTCTCTACTGTTGTCTTTGCATCTACAGCCCCCTCTTGTATTTTTTTTCTAGTATTCTTGCCGGAATCAGGGGCGAACAATAGGCCTGCTGCTCCGCCCAGCATACTTCCAACAAAAGTACCTAGGGCTATGTTTTTAGCAATTTTCTTTCGTTCTGCAACTTTCTTTTTTCTTTGTAAGTCTCTAATTAATCTCATAAAAATCTCCTTCCCATAGATCATTTTTGTGTTTGTCCTAAGGCAACTCATATCATCCAGCTGCTATGGAATTTTATTACCCTATTTTACCATATGAAAACAAAAATCTGTCATATTATATTGGGAAAAGAAAAAATAATTAGGGACATAGGTAGAGAGGACTAGAAAGGTATATACTCCTTGACCCACTTCATATATTGTCTTAAGGCAGGGAAAAGGAGATGAAGCCTACCATGATGAATGGAATATGGTTTTTTATGATTCTGATTGGAATCTTTGTAGCAACCTTAAAAGGACAGATAGATATGGTCAATCAAGTGGTAATTCATCAAACCCAAGAGGCAGTTGTTTTTGCCATTGGTCTTACAGGAATTATGTCGGTTTGGCTGGGATTAATGAAAATTGCAGAAAAATCTGGTCTGATGGATCGTATCGGAAAGCTGATGAGTCCTTTTTTTCGCATTCTATTTCCAGAAATACCTGCAAACCATCCAGCTATTAGTGCCATGATGATGAATTTTGTGGCCAATATGTTCGGGGCTGGAAATTCGGCAACAGCTTTGGGACTAAAGGCTATGAAAGAGCTGCAGCAGTTGAATCCTCGCAGGGAAAGGGCCACCAATGCCATGTGCATGTTTTTAGTGATCAACATGTCCTCCATCCAGCTAGTTCCTTTAACGGTGCTTAAAATACGGGGAGACAGCGGCTCAATCCATCCAACAGAAATTATAGGGACCACCTTAATAGCAACTACGGTTTCTACTGTGGTAGGAATTTTAGCTTGTAAAATATTAGAAAGGAATCGGTAATATGTTTGCCATTTTGAGTCTCCTATCTATTGGAATGATACCTATGATGATAACCATTATTTTAGTCCATGGAGCGACTAAAAAGGTAGAACTTTTTGACAGCTTTGTAGAGGGCGCAGGGGAAGGCTTTCAAACTGCAATTCGCATTATGCCCTATCTCGTAGCAATATTCTTTGCAGTCGGGATATTTCGAGAATCGGGGGCCATGGATATATTTATTCAAATATTGGCACCTCTAGTCAGACCGCTGGGGATTCCAAAGGAAGTCCTTCCTTTGGTGATTATGCGTCCTATTTCAGGAAGTGGTGCCCTTGGGGTAGTACAGGATCTTATCCGAGCCTATGGACCAGATTCCTTTATTGGCAGAGTAGGAGCTACCATGATGGGATCTGCGGAAACCATTTTTTATACCATGGGAATCTATTTTGGAGCAGTTGCTGTAAAAAACACGAGGCACACGCTTTCAGCCGGTTTAATTTCCCACTTGGCTGCTGTGGTTGCTTCCGTTGTAGCCTG
>JBFNEZ010000110.1:0-12835 GCA_040797825.1 Thermotaleaceae bacterium
AGAGTATCTCACAGATAGGACTTTATTCATATGTGGGCTGTATTTGACGGATACGATTTTTTCTTCCAGTTGGGTCCGAGCAGTTCTTCAGATTTTTTTTTCAACCAGTCTACCTCATAGGTAAGCTGGCCAATTTTCTGCTCTAGAGCTGCAATATGTTCTCTTTTTTCTTCAAGTTCTTTTGCGTCTTCGGAGGGTCCTTTCTTAAACACCTCAGAGGCTCGATCTACAAACTCTTTTTTCCAGCGTGATAAAACCACTGGACTGATATCATATTTAGCAGCAAGCTCATTTATTGTATATGTTTCTGCTAATATCTCTAAGACTACTTTGGTTTTAAATTCTGGAGTATAGCTATTTCTCTTTGTCATAAGATTATTATAACTTAAATTTTAGATTTTGTGTCTCACCCTATGGGTTCATTATATAATGATTTAATTTTCCTCTTTTTTTAAAAAAAATTACAGGATATGGAGCAATTAGATATATGATGTAAATAAATAATTTAGAAATAAGAAATAATGATGCTATTTTGGTGAAAAAATAGTAACAGGAGGTGTTGTGTTTGAAAAAGGTTTTAATAAATCTATTGGTTTTGTTGAGTGTCATCTTACTAATAAACGGCTGTCAACCCGCTAGAAGACCGAGTCCTAATCAAGGGAATACACCAGGGAATATGGGCCTGAATAATGGACAAAATGCTCAACAGCCGCAACAGGATATGGGAAACCCTACAATTCCATATAATAGTGATGACGGTGCATTTGAGGGACATATTGATGTGAATGATTTAAATTCAAGAGCAAATCGATTAGCAGAAGCAGTAAGGGAAATAGAAGGAATCGAGAGTGCTTATATAGTTATCAATGCTAATAATGCAATAGTGGGTGCAAGGATGAGTAGAGACGTAGAGCTCAACCAACTATTGTATGATCGCGTTGAAGGAAAGATACGTAATGTAGATGCTGAAATTGATCAAATTTATTTCACCAATGATTCAGTTATTGTAGGGAAAATCCAGAATATTTCTTCAAGATTAGAAAGAGGTGAAGCTGTAACAAGAGTCACTCCTGAAATTCAAAACTTGATTCAAAATATGACTATCATTCAGTAAAAGATGGGATGGATGTTTAATCCCATCTTTTACTTTTAACAAGGAAAGATCAAGGTGAAAAATTGACATTTAATCATAACTTTAGTAAACTATAGGCGATATTAAAGCTATATTGATAAATAAAAAAAACATATATTTTGAAAGAAAGAAAAACACTATTTATTGGAATTAGGGGGATGAATATGGTAGCTATCAGAAAAATCAACAGTCCATCTAAAGGAATTCTCCGTATGCTATCGAGGAGAATTAATGATGAAAAGGCTAAAGAGATTTTACAGAAAAGTATAGTGAATTCCTTAGGACTTATTCAGGGGCAATTATCTGAGATAATTGTGGCAGGAGATATTGCAGAAAAAGCTTCAAATGTTGAAATTGCAGAAATATCGGGTATATGCCCACAGCATATCACGATGATCGGAGTTTTTGGGGATACAGGTGCAGTTTCAGAAGCATTGAAGGCAGTTGAGGAATGGCAAAAAGGTGGACAAAAATAGAAATTGATCCAATAAAATTTCAAATTATTCTAGGGTTAGCGAAAATAGTTATTAAAGAGCAGTGATATTAAAACATATTACTGCTTTTTGCTATGGAGAAAAGCTTTTTAATTTTAAAGATTGGATAGTCTTTTTTCATATTCATAGAAATAATTCAATAAAATGAGAAAGGGGGTGTTTTTGTGGAAAAAATCTTCCATATGGTGGATATAGGTATCGCCCTTTTAAGTGGATTATTTATAATTTCTTTTTTGATTTTTTATGGATTTTTAGAAAGGTTATCAATATTTTTGCTTGGAATACACTGTTGCTATTTTATTATGAAACATCGAAAATGGAGTGTTCAATATGTAGTTACTCTAATTATAGCATTCGTAGTAGGGATAATCTCAATGACTTGGTGGAATATATATACTTTCACTGGCCAGGTGTCACAGAGTACGGACATTCAACAAGAAAAGGGAAAGAACACGGCGGTTCTTCTGGTAATGAAAGGAGAACCAGAGTATTATGATATCTCTTTATTATTAGAAAAGATGGATAGAACAAATAAATTTTCAACATCTATTAAGAAAATAAAAGATTTATATCAGTATAAAAGAGCCTACGAGATCAGCGGGGCTAGCCAATATAATACTAGAGCAGAATCACTGTATAATAAGTTGGCAGAATTATTAAATAGTGATTATGATCTATTTCTTTCTTTTATGGACTCTCCACCTTATTATGAGTATTTAAGCCAAGATATTTTTCTTCATACTAAGTATGAAAAGGTAATTATTGTCCCCCTTTTTCTTACTGAATCTACGGATTATGCAAAAATTATAGAAAACTCTAATGAAAGAATTCAGCAAATGGGACAATCGAATCTAAGGTATACCCAGCCTTTATGGAGTAGTGATAAGCTAGTCCGGAGTATGATTCAAGAAACAGAACGTCATATTAAAGGATATGGTAGTAATAATCTGGGTATTATATTGATGAGCAATAACCATGGCATAAAAAAAGATTTAGAAGTAACTAATGCAAGCTTGAGGCAAGAAATGTTGTTCATGGAAAATATCAAAAGGCAAATGATAAAAAGAGGTTATGAAGAAAGAAAAATAAAGTTTGTCGGTTCCTATCTTCCAAATAAGAGTCTTAGCGATGCAATGGAAGAACTCCAGCAATATGGCGTTGGAGAGATTTGTATTGTATCTATTAGTGATTTTATTGATAATATATTAAATGTGGCCCATGTAGAAAAAAAAATAAAAGAAATGGATGAAGAAAAAGGGTATAATGTAGTGTACATAAAGGGATGGGGGGATACGAATTTACTAGTTGAAGAACTGGAAAATCGAATTCGACTATTAAAAGTAGAGGAGTAAAATGGAAAAATGTATGGTATAATCCTTTTAGGAATTTCATAGAAACCATGTTGAAAGGGAACAATTCTCATAAAAGTAAGTTAAAAGGCTATAGACTAATGAAGGAGGAATTGGGATTGTTACAAAGATATACGCCGATAGAAATTGAAAAGGATGTTAAGCTCCATTGCATCCAAACAGATAAATTTAAAACCAATTTAGTGAGTATTTATTTTCAAAGACCTTTAATAAGGGAAGAGGTAACTCAAAATGCTTTATTATCCATGATTTTTCCAAGAGGGACAGAAAACTATCCTAGTGCTAAGGTACTTACAAAGGAGTTAGAAAGCTTATATGGTGCTTTTCTTGGAAGTGATGTGGCTAAAAAGGGAGAAAAAAATATATTGCAATTTCGGATGCAAATTGCAAATGAGAGTTATCTAGAAGAAAAGGGTGTATTTAATCGGGGACTAAAGCTTATGAATGAATTTATTAATAGTCCCTATTTAGAGAATAATGGATTTAGCAACATTTATATGGAGCAGGAAAAGGCAAACCTTGCTGAGCGGATTGAAGGAAGAATAAATGATAAAATCAAGTATGCTCTGGAACGCTGCATTGAAGAAATGTGTAAAGATGAAAAATTTGCTTTATATGAATATGGATCAAAAGAAGACTTGTCTCATATTACAAGCCAATCTTTATATGCCCACTATCAAGAGATTCTTCTAAATTCTCCTATAGAGATTTTTGTGGTAGGAGACATGGAGCAAGAATTTGTTGAAGAGCAAATTCGAAAAAGCTTTCAATTTAAGAGAGAAACCATTACAAGAAGCGAAAGAGAAAAAATTGATTGTGTGCCAAAGGAAATAAAATATATAGAAGAACATCTGGAGATTAATCAAGGAAAACTAAATATGGGCTTTAGAACCAATATACCTTATGAAAGTGAATTATATCAACCCCTCGTTCTTTTTTCTAATATTTTAGGAGGGGGTCCTAATTCAAAGCTATTTAAAAATGTCCGAGAAAAGGAAAGTTTGTGTTATTATATATTCTCAAGAATTGAAAAATTTAAATCTTTAATGTTGATTGGATCGGGGATTGACTTTGAAAACTATGATAAAGCAGTAACCCTGATCAATCAAGAAATTGAAGAAATGAAAAAAGGTAATTTTTCTGAAGAAGATATAGAAAGTGCAAAAAAGTCTATTATCACTTCCATTCGCTCTTTAACAGATACGCCAAGTATGCTTGCAGATTTTTATTATACTCAATCCTTAAGTAATAATCTAGATAACATTGAAGCTATTATTGAAAAAATAGAAAATGTAAAAAAGAATGAAATTATAGAAGCTGGAAAGGAAATATATTTGGATACTATTTATTTTTTAAGAAATAGAAAGGAGGATATAAAATAATGAATATAAATACTTTAGAAAATTCCTCCCTAAAGGAAAGAATCCATGTAAAGGAGTTAGATAACGGACTTAAAATCTTCTATATGCCTAAAAAGGGGTATACAAAACAATATGCTATTTTTGCAACTAAATATGGATCCAACGATAGTAGATTTAAAACATCTCCAGAGGCTGATGTGATAGAGGTACCTGATGGCATTGCTCACTTTTTGGAACATAAGCTCTTTGAGGAAGAAGAAAGCAGTATTTTTGATAAGTTCTCACAGCTAGGCTCCAATGTTAATGCCTATACAAATTTCACTTCAACTTGTTATCTGTTTTCATCTACTGATAGATTCTATGAAAATCTCGAGCTTCTTGTGCAGTTTGTACAATCTCCTCATTTTACCGACGAAAATGTAGAAAAAGAGAAAGGGATTATTGGTCAGGAAATCAGAATGTATGAAGATGATGCCAACTGGAAAGTGTTTTTTAATGCACTCAAAGCCATGTATCACAACCATCCAGTAAAAATTGATATTGCAGGAACTATAGAAAGTATTCAAAAGATAAAAAAAGAAGATCTTTATCAGTGCTATAATACCTTCTATACTCCAAAGAATATGATTCTATTTGTCATTGGAGACTTAGAGCAGAATAAGGTTTACGAGGTTATAGAGCGTAATTTGATCCACAGAGATTCTCAAGAACATATCGATATACAAAGAGTATATTCAGATGAACCAAGTAACATCGTTCAGCAAAAAATTGAGGAAAAATTATCAGTTTCTATTCCTCTATTCAATATTGCTTTCAAAGATATCAACAATCATCTATCAGGTAGTGAATTATTAAAAAAGGATATTGTTACAAAAATATTACTGGAGATGGTTTTTGGAAAAAGTTCCAGATTTTATGAAGAATTGTATGGAGAGGGATTAATTAATGATACCTTTGAGAGCGAGTATACTGGAGAAAAGGATTACGGACATGCTATGCTAGGTGGAGAATCAAAGGATCCAGATACTGTCTTTCATAGAGTTTTGCAGCATCTAAAGACGGTGGAAAAAGAGGGTTTATCAGAGAAAGATTTTGAACGCATTAAGAAGAAATATATAGGAGAACATCTTCGGGCATATAATTCTGTTGAATTTGTTGCAACTACTTTTATTGCTTATTACTTTAGAGATATTAATCTTTTAGAGTACCTAGATAAGATTCGAGAAATTAAATTCGAAGATATTCGTAAACGCTTTGTAGAACATTTTAATCCTGAAAGATGCATTCTTTCTGCAATCTATCCAAAGTAGGTAGCATTGACTTTAGAAGTATCTGATAATAACCATAGAGGTTGTCAGTATTGCTGACAACCGTATGACTTTTTGAGGAGGGATATTTATGAATCCTGTAGCCTTTGAAATATTTGGGTTATCCGTTCGATGGTATGGAATACTGATTTCTCTTGGGATGATATTGGGTGTTTTATTGGCCATGCATCGTTCGAAAAAAGAAGGAATTTCTGAAGATCGAATTTTAGATATAGCTCTTTTTGCTATACCAGCCGCTATCGTAGGAGCAAGACTTTATTATGTGATTTTTAATTGGGAATATTACGATGGAAATCTAAGGCATATTCTCAATATAAGAGAAGGTGGGTTGGCTATCCATGGAGGTGTAATAGCTGGTGTAGCTGTAGGATATTTGCTATGTCGACACTATCGCTTATCCTTTACGCAGATGGCAGATATTTGTGCTCCAAGTATTATTCTAGGACAGGCTATCGGGAGATGGGGGAACTATGTGAATCAAGAAGCCTATGGCAGACCAACAGATTTGCCCTGGGGAATCATTATAAATGGGACGAGGGTTCATCCGACCTTCTTATATGAATCTCTTTGGAATTTTGCGGTATTCTTTTTTCTACTTGGCTACGATAAGCACAAGAAGTTTAATGGAGAGCTGCTGCTTCTTTATGCAGTTTTATATTCCATAGGAAGATTTTTTATTGAAGGATTACGAATAGATAGCCTAACCATTGGTCCTTTCCGTACTGCTCAACTAATTAGTATTCTGATTATTTTAGCCGGCAGCTTTTTGATTTATCGTGAAAGAAATAAAGAAAAAGCCCATTAAATGTCGAAGCTGGATTGATTGAATTTTGGGGCAGATGTCGAAAATAGAGTGAAAAAAATTCACAATTTGCTAAAAAATATAGAAAATTCACAAAAATGTAACGGGCTTGTAATAAAATTGTCATATGGTGATGTTGACACCTATCAATCTTTATTATAATATGTAGTTACACCATATTTTACCACTTTATTCAGCCATAAATAAATAATATTGATTGAGGTGTTAATATGAATAAGTATGATATAGAACAACTGCGTTCTGTTTTAAATGATCTTATCATAGCAGGTCATGATTATGAAGAGATTTATCGCGTGAGTATTGAATTGGATCAATTAATCGTTGAGTATTATAAAGAAAATGATTACTTATCTGCGGTATAATGATGAAAGATCTTTAGTCAGATAATAAAATATATTTATAAATTATAAAAAACCTTGGATTTCCAAGGTTTTTTTCTTTTGTACAAAAACAAGATAAGATTATTTTGTTGATAAATGTAGAAAAAATGGGACCGATAGCCTACTTAAAAATAAAAAATATAGAAGGATTTTTAAAAGAACTATAGAAATAGATAAAAAGTGGTTGAAAGTGGTGAATAGTGGTGAGGTTTCCCAAATGAGGTGGCAGCTTTGTTTATTGGTGAATATGAACATGCAATCGATAGCAAAGGAAGAGTTATTATTCCTTCAAAATTTCGGGATGAATTAGGGGAGAAATTCATCGTAACGAAGGGTTTAGATAACTGTTTATTTGTGTACCCACAAGGAGAATGGAAAACCTTTGAAAATAAACTAAAGCAGCTTCCCTTGACCAATAGGGATGCAAGGGCATTTGTTCGATCTTTTTTTGCAGGGGCAACAGAGTGTGAATTAGACAAACAAGGAAGAATAACGCTTCCTACCAATCTAAGGCAACATGCAAACCTTGAGAAAGACATCGTAACCATTGGGGTATCAACAAGGGTGGAGATTTGGAGTAAAGAAGAATGGGAGCGATATAATGAAGTGGCGAATCTAAGCTATGATGACATTGCTGAAAAAATGGCAGAATTAGGGATATAATATTTTTGCGAAAAGATGCGGATACTAGCGATAAGTTTTGAGAAAGCAGGTGGAAAAATTGGATTTTCAGCATGTTACCGTACTATTGAATGAAACAGTAGCCTATCTAAATATTAAGCCTAATGGAATCTATGTGGATGGAACTTTAGGAGGAGCAGGACATGCTTCGAAAGTATGTGAATCATTGGAGAAAAATGGTTTATTTATTGGTATAGATCAAGACAATCAAGCTCTTGCTGTCTCTAAGGAAAGACTATCAAAATATGAGGTAAGGCAGTTATTTGCCCATAATAATTTTTCGAATATAAAGGCTGTGATGCAAGAACTGCAAATTGATGGTATGGATGGTATGGTTTTAGACTTAGGGGTATCCTCCTATCAATTGGATGAAGGAAGTAGGGGTTTTTCTTACATGCAGGATGCACCCTTAGATATGCGAATGGACATGAGACATGATTTTTCTGCAAAAGATGTTGTAAATGAATATGAAGAGGAACTATTGGCTCAAATTATTTCAAATTATGGAGAGGAAAAATGGGCGAAAAGAATTGCTAAATTTATTGTTGATGGAAGAAGACAAAAAACAATTGAAACCACAGGTGAACTGGTAGAGATTATTAAGGCCGCTGTTCCTGCGGCAGCTAGGAGAGATGGCCCCCATCCTGCAAAGAGGACTTTTCAAGCAATTCGGATTGAGGTAAATGGAGAGCTTGAGATATTGGAAAAGACTATTCGTGATATTACAAATCTATTGCATAAAGGAGGAAGGCTTTGTATTATCACCTTCCATTCTTTAGAAGACAGAATTGTTAAAAATGTATTTAAGGATTTGGCTAGGGCTTGTAAGTGTCCTCCTGAGTATCCAATTTGTACTTGTGGTGGAAAAGCTGATTTAAAAATATTAACAAAAAAACCCATATTGCCTAGCGATGATGAAGTCATAAATAATCCAAGATCAAGGAGTGCAAAGCTAAGAGTAGCTGAGAAGCTTTAGAGTTCTAAAAAGAATAAGGGGTGAATAGATTTGGTAGTAGCACAGCGGAAAGTCCAATATGAAGAACAACAACATTCCTTGCCAGTTTATAAAAAACAAGAACGACCTAAAGCAGAGAAAAAAAGCAAAATAAAAACTGCCCACAAATTACAGATAATATTTAGCATCATGGCCTTAGTAGGGCTATGTGTAGCAGTGATATTTGGATATGCCCAGTTAACAGAAGCAAAGTATCGAATGTATTATTTGGATAGAGAAGCTAAGGAACTGGAAGGGCAAATTGAAAACTTGAAGGTTGAACTAGAGAGTATTAAAAAAACAGATATGATTGAGAAACAAGCAAAAGATATCCTTGGAATGCAATACCCGCAGAAGGATCAAATCGTTTATTTAGACCTTTCCGATGAGCCTGTATTATCAGGGGAAGAACAGGGAATTCAGTCAGTGAAAGAGCATGATAATTACTATTTTTCTGTTCTAAAGGATATGTTTAGCAAAATATATGCAGAAATAGATTAAAATCAGGAATGATTAGATTAGGGGGCAATCAATTTGTCAATACCTAGTATTATGAATAAGAAAAGGCTTGTATTCCTATTGTTTACCGTTAGTTTTGTTTTATTTGGTTTGATTTTTAGAATTGGGTGGATTCAGATTGTAGATGGTGAAAGGTATAGACAGTTGGCGCATGTTCAGCAAACAAGAGATATTCCAATCCCAGCAAAACGAGGGATTATCTATGACAGAAAAGGCAAGGAGTTGGCAGTAAGTGCCAGTACCCATACGGTTTGGGCTAGGCCTGCGGAAGTAATTAAATCAGAAAAAGCCGATGAGATATCAAAAAAATTAGCAGAAATTTTAGAGAAAAATGAAGAAGAAATCAAGGAAAGACTGACAGGTAAAAACGTTGGTCTTATTAAAATAGAAAAATGGATTGATAAAAACAAGGCTGATGCCATAAGAGAAGCAAATCTAGTAGGGATTTGGATAGCAGAAGACAATCGCAGACATTATCCTTTTGGTAATTTTGCAGCCCATGTCCTAGGTCATACTACCGATGATAATAGGGGCCTTGTTGGTATCGAGCTTGAATACGACAAATACTTGAGTGGATTACCAGGAAGATGGATTAAGAATACCGATGCAGCGGGGCGGCAGTTGCCCTATGGAGAGGAGAAGTATTATAAACCAGAAAATGGGTTAAATGTTGTTTTAACTATCGATGAAGTAATTCAGCATTTTACAGAAAAAGCACTAGAAACCACCTTATTAAGCACCCAGGCAAAAAAAGTAATTGCAATTGTGATGGATCCTAAAACGGGAGACATTTTAGCCATGGCTTCAAAACCAGATTTTGATCCTAACAATCCTAGAGTACCCATCAGTGAAGAAAAACGAAGAGAATATGATACCCTAGACAATAAAGGCAAACAAAACATGTGGAATGAGATGTGGAGAAATCCCATATTAAGTGATACCTATGAGCCAGGTTCAACCTTTAAGCTTATAACCTCTGCTGCAGGATTAGAACAAGGGGTTGTGGAACCAAACTCGCCCTTTCACTGTTCTGGACATATAACAGTGGCTGGTCAGCGCATTCGATGTTGGCGTTACTATAATCCCCATGGGGCACAGACCTTTACACAGGCTGTACAGAACTCTTGCAATCCTGTTTTTATTGAAATTGGTCAGCGACTAGGAGTCGATAATTACTATAAATATATAGAAGCATTTGGATTTACAAAAATGACTGGCTTAGATTTACCGGGAGAAGGAAATCCGATTGTCCAAGGGAAAGAACGTGTAGGACCCGTTGAGCTTGCTACGATTTCTTTTGGTCATGGTATATCTGTTACTCCTATTCAATTGATTAATGCTATTTCAGCAATTGGAAATGACGGAAAGTTAATGAAACCACGGGTTGTTAAGGAATTAGTGGATGATGAAGGGAATGTCATTCATCGTTATGAACCTAAAATGATCCGTCAAGTGCTCTCAGAAAAAACTGCTAGTGAACTTCGTTTAATTATGGAAACCGTTGTAACAGAAGGCTCAGGTAAAAATGCATATATCCCTGGATATCGGATTGGTGGAAAAACTGGTACCGCCGATAAGATTGAAAACGGTCGTTATGTTTCAGGGAAAGTATATTCATCCTTCGTAGCCCTGGCCCCAATAGATAATCCTAAGCTGGCAGTATTAGTAGTAGTAGATGAACCTCAGGGGGTACGGTTTGGTAGTTTAACCGCTGCGCCAGCTGCTCATGATATACTAAGAGATACCCTGCGGTATATGGACATTGAACCCCAGTATAGTGAACAAGAAGCAAAAAAATTCACAAAAGAAGAGATTACTGTTCCTGAGATACGAACAAAATCTTTAGTGGATGCAGCAAAAACATTAGCCGATCATAATTTGCAGTATGATACAGAGCCTACTACTGTAGAAAGTCCTAATGTGATCATCGTTGACCAATTTCCAAAACCAGGGGCAAAAGTTCCAGAAAAGTCAGTTATTATTTTATACTTAGATAAGGGGAATCAATAGCTTATGCGTATGGAAGCAAACAAAATTAATAGTAAAATAATTACAGGGTGTTGGAGAAAAAAGAAAAAAGATATGATATAATAAAAACAATTGGACCAGTAAAGGCAACTCAAAGCAAAGTCATATACACTTTGTTTTGAGTTGCCTTTTAACAAGTTTTGTCTATATTGACGGTTCTAAGTCTATACTAATTAAAAAAAGAATTTATAATTAGGGAGATGTTGAAATGCAATTAGAAGAATTATTAAAAGGTGTTGATATATTACATATAGATAAGAGGCAGGAGCGCTTTATAGAAGGGATAGCCTATGACTCTAGAAAGGTAAAGGAGAATGATATTTTTATTTGTATATCGGGAATGAAAGTAGACGGTCATCTTTTTATTGAGGATGTCATTGACAAAGGTGTAAAAGTAATTGTAGTTGAAAAAGATGTAAAGCCTTGTGAAGGTGTGACTTTCATTAAAGTAGCTAATTCTAGAAAAGCGCTATCGCGTATATCGGCTAATTATTATGGTGAACCATCGCAGATGATGCGTGTTATTGGTATAACTGGAACCAACGGAAAGACAACTACCAGCCATTTAATTAAATACATTTTAGATGTCAATGGAACAGAATCAGGATTATTAGGCACTATTTCTTATAAAATTCGCGACAAGGAGTACAAAGCCAGTAATACAACACCAGAATCCTTGGAGTTACAGAAAATGTTTAGAGAAATGGTTGAACAAAAGATAACAAGTTGTGTGATGGAGGTATCTTCTCATTCCTTAGACCTATACCGTGTGGAAGATATATCCTATCAAATAGGTGTATTTACTAATTTAACACAAGATCATCTGGATTTTCATCAGACGATGGAAAATTATAAACAAGCTAAAAAGAAGCTTTTTTATAAGACAAAAAAGATGAATATTCTTAACATTGATGATGAATTTGGGATTGAATTAGCTAGTGAGTTAAAAAATTTAGATGTACCAATTATAACCTATGGAATCAAAGCTCAAGGAGATGTTTTCGCTAGAGATATTCAAATAAGTCCCCAGGGAACTAGATTTCAATTGGTTACACCTAAGTATACAGGTAGGGTAGAAATTGGAACACCAGGTAAGTTTTCAGTATATAATGCTCTGGCTGCAGCAGCTACTGCATATGTCTTAGGCTATGATTATTCTCAGATAAAGAAGGGCTTAGAGGCAATACCTGTTGTACCAGGAAGATTTGAATTAGTGCCAAACGAAAAAAATCTAGTCATCATTGTAGATTACAGTCATACACCAGATGCTCTTGAAAATGCGTTAAAAACTATTAAGGAATTCTCTGAAGGAAATATTATTACTGTTTTTGGCTGCGGCGGTGATAGAGATAAAACAAAAAGACCCATCATGGGGGAGATAGCGGGAAAATTATCGGATTATTGTATTGTTACTAGTGACAATCCAAGAACGGAGGATCCAGAAGAGATTATAAAAGATGTTGAAGTAGGAATAAAAAGAACATTGTGTAAATATAAAATGATAGTAGATAGAGAACATGGAATCCGTGAAGCAATTCACGCATGTGGCCCAAAGGATGTAATATTGATTGCAGGTAAGGGTCATGAGACCTATCAAATACTTGGCAATAAAGTAATTGATTTTGATGATCGGGTAATTGCTCAGGAAATAGTACGGGAGGATATTAATGAATGAAGCTGACCATTGAAGAAGTTGTAAAGGCAACAAAGGGGAGATAAATATCT